>JAUYBY010000078.1 GCA_030692925.1 Candidatus Zixiibacteriota bacterium
CCCTCTGAAAAATCTATCGCCTTCATAGGGTATATCCTCCTTTGTTAGATGTCTATCTTTCTTCCTATCACCTAACAGGATATACCCTATCTCTTTCTAATTCAAGCTATTAAAAATTTACACACAATAATTTACATAAACAGTGTATATCGAGGAGGTAGCATCTTTTCAACTCAATTCTCTTTGCACTGTGCTCGCCCCAGACTCAACTCGTTGATTTACAATGTGATACCTGGCTAAATCGGGCAGCAAAACTTAAAGGACAAAAGATTAACAAAAAGCGGCTATTCTACGTATATTTAAGTTGTTACTCAATTGCATCAGTTAGTTTATATAACTTTTTATCATTAGCTAACTTAGAGAGAGGTGACTTTGAATGACATCTGCCACAACCAATCTTGAATTCCCTACCAAGCAGGGATTAACCGCAAGGAGACATAAAATAGACATCCTGTTAAAAAAAGCGGCCAAAGGGAATTTAAAAGCTAAAGAAAAATTATTAGATGAATACGGTATCAAAGTCTATTCATCTTCTGAAGTTGAGGAATACAAAAAGAGTAAATTGGATAGAAGAATAAGAAAGTTATCATTGCGGAGAGGAAACAACGATAGCAGAAACCAGACAGTCAGAAACAAATAAAAAAGATTTAAACTTATCTCGAAACAACTGACCGGCTCTATTTGAGCAGGTCTTTCTTTTGAGTCCTAAAACTCCGCGCCAAGGGAGAAGTAATGAATCGGTTTAGCAGATACGTTAGCAAAGTCCGTTTTCCAGCCCGCATCATACCTGAGCACAAATATACCTAAGTTTATCCTTGCCCCAAACCCGAATCCAGCTTTGATGTCTTTTAACCTGGAACTCCCTCCCTCAGAGGTTCCTCCCTGCCAGGCCTTAGTATTGGTCCAGGCGCTTCCCAGGTCCAGAAACATCGCTCCGGTGATATACCTTAAACTAAAGGGAGGAAATCCGAAAGTTAAATTCTGAATAAAAGGATACCTGAATTCAAAATTGGACAGAAAATATCTGGTCCCCTTAAATTCGAAATACTCATAACCTCTTAACGGGGTAACCAGGCTCGAGAAATAAAGATCATTCAGAGTATAGATATTCTGAGTGGCTAAATCTGGACTGATCCAGCTGGAGACCCCTCCCAAGTAGAAATGCCGCGGCTGTTTACCGTCGCTTCTGCCTGCGGTGAGACGGAAGGCAAATCCAAATCTGTTCTTGCCGAAATGCATATACCTTCTGTAATCCATCCACAGAGAAGTAAATGGGACGCTTCTGTCAGTCAGGTCAGGGGACCATTCGAAAGCGAAGATGCTTCTTCTGCCATTTACAGGCCCGGTTATCCCCCAGAGAACGTTATCCTGAACCCAGGACAGGCTGGCCAGGAGAACCTTGATGCTGTGATCTTCAAAGATCCCTTGCGGATTAGGATCGTAATATACCCGGTCAATGGAAAGATGCGTCGCGTTAAGGTCTATGCGGCTGAACTTATTAAACGGTCTGGACAAAAGCCCGGTAATTCCATAGAACCGATCAGAGAAAAGCCGGTCTATGTTGTCGACGTAATAATACTTGGTGTGAAAGATCCCCACTCCGTAATCGATCCTCCGGGGCAGATAAAAATAGAGAAGCTGGAAATTACTCTGGTCAATGGTATTGAAAAGGTCCGTGGCTAAAAAGAAATTATGGTTTCCCATCAGGTCCGAAATTGCCAGAAAAGACTGTCCCTGGAACCCGAAGAATGTGCTGTATCCAATGTTCCCTGAGATTATGTCCGGGGTAAATTTGAGTTTATATTTTTTCGGTGTGTATTCCCCGGGATGAAACTTAGTGGTGAGGGTCTCTTTCTCCGCAGGGGTCAAAGGCTTGGCCAGCGAGTCCAGTTTATCCTCAGTGCTTTTGAACACATAATAACGTAAATCCAGCTTCTTTTCTTCTTTTGGCTCAGTTTTTTTCTGTGTGGTGTCTGGTGGAGCTTCTGCCGCTTTTTCTTTTTCTAAAATTAATGCAGTTTTCACCAGGGACGCACCATTCTCAGTAACCGGTTTTATATTTTTGAGAATGAAGATATCCCAGCCACCTTTATAAAAAGAGGTAAAAGCCATCTTATCCCCATCCTTAGACCAGGATGGCGTGAAACAGCCGGTCAATACATTGGTCAGGGGATAGGTTTTCAGGCTATCTAAATCCTGGATATAAAGATTACTTATCCCGTTGCGGGTCGAGCTGAAACATACCCTTTTGCCATCTGAAGAGAAGTTAGGTGAGAGATTATCCTCCCCTCCCTGAGTGAAAGGTTTTATCTCTCTGGTAACCGGATCCAAGAGGAAGATGTTGTAATGACCATAGGTATAGGTGGAATCATTTTTTGCTCCTGAAGGACGATCCGAGGAGAAAGCTATGGTCTTCCCATCTGGACTCCAGGCTGCATCCCGGTCATCATAATCGTCATCCGTCAATTTTTGCAGGGTTCCGGTTTTAATGTCTGTTGCGTAAAGATCGGACCTCCCTTCCATCACACCTGTGAATACTATCTTTTCACCATCCGGGGACCAGGCTGGAGATAAGAGCGATTCCAAGTTAAACTTGAATTTCCTGTAGATTTTTTTCTTCTTTACGTCTACCAGACACAGAACATCTTTTCCGTGGCTCTTGGATACAAAGGTGATGTCCCTGCCATCCGGAGACCAGGACAATCCGCTTACGTAGGAATGGAGAGATTCCAGATCGCCTGATCTTTCCCCTTTTACCACCTTATCTATCACTTTACCATCGATAGCCGAGATTATGTAGATCTCGGTATAGTCCTTGCGATCGGAGAAGATGGCTATTCTGTCTCCCTGGGGCGAGAAGGCTGGTTTCTCATTCAGATAAGAACCATCTTTCTGATGGTTAGTCAACTGTTTGGCAAAATCCTTCGGTTCCTGTCTCAAAGCTATCTCTGGCCAGTACTCTCTCTTTAGATCTTTCATCCACTCCTCATTCAGCCCTTTTTCATCCAATCCGATGGCAGATTTGAGGCTCTTTTCAAAAGAGCGTTTGCTTTTAGCCTGGTGCAAAATCTCGGCAATCTTTTCCTGGCCGTATTTCTTGATTATATATTGAATTGCAGACTGACCTTCTTTATACACTAAGAATCCTCCGGCTAATTCTAAGGGGATAAGGTAGCCGTTCACCGAACCATCCCTTAAAATCATATCCCCTTCAATGTCCATACCTCCCCGGGAGAAATACTCAGCGAACCCTTCTGCGAACCACAGGGGTTCCTGGACATATTCGGCACTCAATAAATTCCCCACCAGGTTGCCGTAGAGCAGGTCGAAAGTAAACGCATGGGTCAGCTCATGGGTAAGCACATGCCTGAAATGCTCATACGAACCGTCAAAAGGGATCACTACCCGGTTTTTGAAGGCTTCAGTAAACCCGCCCACGTTCTCCTCGATCAGCTCAGTGGTGACGTTGGTTTGTTGAAAAGTATTAGGGGAATTATACAGAATTATAGGGATCCTTTTCTTGGTTTGATAATTGAATATCTTTTCCAGACGAGGCGTAGCCTCCTCTAAGGTCTTGGCTGCAAACTTAGCTATGTCAAGCCCTAAATCGTAATAGTAGATGTCATAATGCTCGCTCTGGATGTAATACCAGGTGAAATACTGGTACTGGACCTTGTTCTTGCCAAAATTCAAGCCTTCTCCCTGACCCTGGGAAGATGAAGCTGTAAAACAAAAAATGAACACCCCTCCCAGAAGAATTACTATCATTTTCTTAAACATAACTTAACCTTTGATTTTAAGTTTTCACCCTTTTTATCTCAGCCCCCAATCTGGAGAGCTTTTCTTCAAACCTTTCATACCCGCGGTCTATATGATAAACCCTCAGCACCTCTGTCTGGTCTTCGGCTGATAGTCCAGCCAAGACTAAAGCTGCGCCTGCCCGGATGTCTGATGCCATCACCGAGGCGCCTTTCAATTTAGACACTCCGTTTACTGTAGCCTTATCGCCGCTGATCTTTATGTCAGCCCCCAACCTGATCAGCTCCATCACATGGGCAAACCTGTCCTCAAAAACGGTCTCCCGGATATAGCTTGAGCCGGAAGCTGTACTGGCTAAGGTCATCAAAGAAGCCTGAAGATCTGTAGGGAAGCCGGGAAAAGGGAAAGTGGTAACCGAGACTGGCTTGAGCCTGGAAGGACCTTTAACCATAATCTTTTTTCGGTTCAGACTGATATCCACACCCATCTCCCTCATTTTGAGGATCACCATATCCAGATGTTCTGGAATGAAATCTTTTATCTCCAAATAACCCGAGGTCAAAGCCGCCGCCATCATAAAGGTCCCGGCTTCCAAGCGGTCTTTAATGCAGGTATGTTCAACCTCTTTTAGTTTTTTCACCCCGGTTATCTGCATGGCTGAGGAGCCCGCTCCATCAATTTTGGCTCCCATTGCGTTTAGAAAATTCGCCAGGTCCACTACCTCCGGATCGCAAGCTGCATTTACCAGGGTGGTTTTCCCCTCAGCCAGGCAGGCAGAGGTCATCACATTCTCAGTCCCTGTATGGCTGGGCCTGTCAAAATAGATAATATTTCCTTTAAGCTTTTCAGCAGACGCGATTACATACCCGTGTTCTTCTTCGATCTTTGCGCCCAGAGCTTGAAAACCAGACAGATGAAGATTAACTGGCCTTGGACCCAGCACACATCCTCCTGGAAGTGAGACCTTAGCTTTTCCGCCTCGGGCTAAAAGGGGACCCATAACTAAAAACGAGGCTCTCATCTTTCTGACCAGGTCATAAGGAGCCTCAAAGGAGGTAAGGTTCTCAGCATTCACTGTAACGGTTCTCTCCTTAGTATCCCTGGTGATCCTTGCCCCTAAGTGCTCCAAAACTTTGAGCATTGCATCTATGTCGGAGAGGTTAGGCACATTGTGAATCACCGATTCCCCTTTGTCCAAAAGCAAAGCTGCGGCTAAAATTGGAAGAGCTGAATTTTTGGAACCAGATATTTCCACTGAGCCTGAAAGCTTTTTTCCCCCCTGAATCATGAATTTATCCATAGTTCCGCACCTGAGGTTTCAAATTTAATACGTTATCTTTCAGAACAAATCAAAATCTACCGCCAGATAAATTAACTTTTTTAAACTTTTAGTCAAGGATTCTTTTTTTGTTTGTAGGGTCAGACCACCCCTTCGACCTTGCTCAGGACGATGAGCTTGTCGAATCGCGTGTCTGCCCTCCTTCCTGCAAACGTTTGACTCCGAAGGAACAAACAATCTCGCAGGTCTGTTTAGAATGGTAGGGGCTGGACTTCTCTGCCCCAATACCTGGGCGAGGGGACCTCGCCCCTACAGGAGTTCCTTAAATTGATTACAGGATATGTAGGGGCGTATTACAGTTCGACCGGCTCACTGCTCTGAACGAAGTCGAAGAGCAATACGCCCCTACTATTGGATTATACCCGAAGCTACGACTTATACCCAAAGTAAATTTCTTTCTTAAGAAACATTTCAATTGCCTGCTCCTCTATTTTGTATTATATAATTGTTATGAAAGATTCAATTTATTTTATCTCCGATGCTCATCTTGGCTCGAATTCACCGGAAAAGGAAAGATTGAAGGAAAAAAGGTTACTCGATTTTCTTGAGCATATCAAGGATGACTGTCAAGCTTTGTACATCTTAGGAGACCTGTTCGAATTCTGGTTCGAGTACAAAAATGCCATCCCCAAAGAACATTTCCCGGTTCTGATGAAGCTTAAAAAATTTACGGACTCAGGTATACCTGTAACTTACTCAGTTGGAAATCACGATTTCTGGCTGGGAGATTTTCTCTCTGAACAGATAGGAATAAAGATAGTCAAAAAACCAATCTCAGTTGAACATCAGGGCAAGAGGATCTATCTTATCCACGGTGACGGCTTAGCCAAAAAAGATACAGGTTACCGGATTCTGAAAAAAATCTTAAGAAACAGAGTCAATATCTGGCTCTACAGACTCATACCACCTGACCTCGGAATCCCTTTAGCCAAAAAAGTAGCCTCCTTCAGCCGGGACAAAACTCAATCCAGAGATAAGGAATTTCTCAGAGATTATGAGGAGTTTGCTGAGGAGAAAATCAAGCAAGGGTATGATGCTGTGATAATCGGGCACACGCACCAGCCCTGCTTTGAGGAACTGGATAAAGGGATTTACATCAACTTAGGCGACTGGTTTGAGCATTTCACCTATGGGAAGTTGACTAAGGAGAAATTTGATTTATTGGAATATAAGTAGGTCACCCATCTCCGCCTGAGGCGGAGTGGTTGACAACATATATCTCCCTCCAGGTCAGGGGACCTGGCGGGCACAGAGAGAGCAAAAAAGGAACAGATATTGCAACAGTTAGAGAAAATGAAAAAAGAGGTTCGATATCAATAAGAGAGGGATCTAAATGAGTCACACATTTTATAATTTGATCTACTCTGAGGATTTGCCAGACAGTTATTTTGCGGAATGGTCGCATGAAGATATTGAATTAGAAGGTATAAAATGTACAATTGATGAGGGGCATCAAAGGGCAGGTAGACGACTTAGCGACTTAACTGTAATTCTAAGGACACCCAAGGTATTGGAGTTTGATTTCATTTGGACATGGATGAGCGAACCTCTTATTAATGAAAGGGTAATTAAGATTTTTAAAGAAAATAAACTCACGGGATATAGTTTACGTCCGGTAACAATTAAAAGAATTAAAAGATTTAAAGGCAATCTTTCTACTATCCCTAAATTTTGGGAGCTTGTGATAACAGGCAAGGGCGGATATGCACATCCTAACTCTGGCATAAAGTTAAAAGATGAATGCAAGGCTTGTGGGTCAAAAACATATTCTGCATATGAGCATGGAATAATAGTAGATGAGAAAAACTGGGATGGGTCTGATTTTTTTAGAATAATAGAATGGCCAAGAATTCTTGTCATCGAAAAAGTCAAACAGATAATAGAAAACTATAAGATAACAAATGTTGAACTGATCCCTTCCCAAGACCTCAAATGGCCAGAGGGTGTAATAAAACCTTAGATATTAAGCAATGATTTTTTCTTTTTACAGAATTGTTACTTCTATTTTTTGGTGGTTATATAAAGTAAAGATGGGATAATATAAAGAAGTTTCTCTGGGTTTCATCTTTGCCTCAAGGATCATTTAGGTTCAACCAGGGTGATAGTGGATACAACCGGGGCTATCACAGCCAAATGTTTTACAATCAGCAAAATTTATATTTTGTCAAGCAGTCCTTCGGACATGCTTGACCTACAAAGCTTTTTTTATTTCCTCAAACTCTTCTTCAGATGTTCGATCAGCCCCCCATCCTCCAGTATCCCCATTACTATTTCAGGCAGTGGAGGAAAAGGAATCTTCGTGTTTTGAGTTACGATCTCGCCTTTGACGTAGTCAACAGTTATGATTTCTCCTTCTTTAAGCAGATCATAAGCCTCTTTAGATTGAACTAAAGCCAGCCCCTGATTGATGGCATTCCTGAAAAAAATCCTGGAAAAAGATTTAGCAATTACACAGGATATCCCTGCAAATTTCAAAGAGGTTGCTGCCTGCTCTCTGGAAGACCCGCAGCCAAAATTCGAGCCACCCAGGATGATGTCTCCTTTCTGAATCTTATCAGGGAAATCTTTATCATAACCTTCTAAAGCATGTTTAGCCATCTCCTGAGGATCAAGGATCGGAAGACACTTTCCCGGATAGATGACATCTGTATCGATGTTATCCCCTAATTTCCAGACCCTTCCTTTAATCTCTTTTAACATCGAAGTCGAGCCTCACTTTTTAAGAAAATCCCTTGGGTCCGAGATCTCGCCTCTGATGGCTGTGGCGGCTGCAGTAGCCGGGCTTGCTAAGTAGACCTCAGATTCAGGCGAGCCCATCCTTCCTTTGAAATTCCGGTTAGTTGTGGCCAGGCACCTCTCCCCTTTTGCCAGTAACCCCTCATGTGCGCCCAAACAGGGACCGCATCCCGGGTTCAGCACCACGCAATTTGCTTCCAGAAATGTTTTGATCATTCCTCTTTTCAATGCTTCTAAGTAGATAGATTTTGAGCCAGGCAGAACCAGCATTCTGGTATCCGGGTGAACTTTTTTCCCTTTGAGCAGACGGGCAGCAATCTCCAGGTCATCTATCCTTCCATTTGTGCAGGAACCTAATAAAACCTGATCTATCTTTATCCCTTTGACTTCATCAATCGACTTAACGTTATCCACGTTATGCGGGCAGGCAACCTGTGGCTCTAACCGGCTGATATTATATTCGTATTCATTCTCATAGATGGCATTTTCATCCGCATATATAGGTTGATAGCTCCTCTTAGCTCTACCTTTAAGATATTTTTTTGTTACGTTATCAAAAGGAACGATAGCGAATTTCCCTCCCATCTCCATAGAAAGGTTAGCCAGTGTGAACCTTTCAGAGATGGACATATTCTCAACCGTATCCCCGTAGAACTCAACTGATTTATAATTTGCTCCTTCAACTGTCAACTCTCCGATTATATAAAGGATTGCATCTTTGGCATATACCCCAAGAGGAAGTCTGCCATTAATAGTCAGTTTCAAGCTTTCAGGAACCCTTAGCCAGATTTTGCCAGTGGCCCAGACTGCTGCCATTTCAGTGGCACCTATTCCGGTTGACAGGGCACCCAAACAGCCGTATGAGGTGGTGTGTGAATCTGTTCCAACTGCTAACTCTCCTGGAAGGATATGTCCTTTTTCTATCACTACCTGATGGCAGACCCCCTCCTTTATGTCATAGAAATTTTTTATTCCTTGTTCTTTGACAAATAGCCTGATCGAGCGGTGGGCTTCTGCTGTTCTCTCAGACTCGGCTGGTGCACGGTGGTCTAAAGGTATGACTATCTTATCCGGGTTCCATACTTTGGTGACACCTATCTCCCTGAACTGCTTTATCACCAGACCAGCATTATCGTGGCTCATAGCCAGGTCCGGCTCAACGTAGACAATTTCCCCTACCTGAACTCCACTCTTTCCTATTTTTAGAGCCAGCCCTTTCTGCGCAATGGTGAGTCCCCTGTTTTTCCCCCTGCCAGCTCCGGGAAGCGTGAACTCAAGCTGAGCCAATTTCAGAACTTTAGGCTTCTCTAAGAGATTATATTTCCTTCTCCATTTGTAAAAAGCCGCCTTGGAGATGGAAAGCTCATTCCCGGCTTTCCGGTCATCCCCATAAGTTTCCCAGAGCTCTTTTACCCTTTCAAAACTGTATTTAGGAAGGGAGTGCTTGGGTATTTTCTTTTTCCTTCTCCAGTAGGCTACCAGATAAGCTGGAACCCCTAAGACCTGTCCGATCTTCTTGTCAGTTTTATACTGAGCCTGAAGTTTTAAAAGCTCTTCTTTCTTCGGAATTCTCATCTGGTTATTTATTCCTGGACATCTGGAAGAGGAGCTTGTCCAGACCTCTTTTGAGTTTTACGAAGATCTCATCCATCCCTATGGAAACCACTTTGGTCTTTGCCAGAATCGGCATGAAGTTGGTGTCTCCATTCCAACGGGGAACTACGTGAATATGCAGGTGACTTGCTACACCCGCACCTGAGACCCTGCCTAAATTCAATCCTAAGTTCAGTCCCTGCGGTTTTAAGGCGGATTTAAGGGTCTTAATGGCAAGCTGCGTAGTCTTCATCAGGTCCTTCAGCTCAGATTCGTTGAGGTTTTCAAGTTTTCCCGTATGTCGGTTGGTGCAGACCATCAGATGCCCGGGATTATAGGGAAAGCGGTTCATAATCACAAAAGACTTTTCCCCCCGGAAAAGGATAAGATTCTTCCTGTCCTTGTTCTCCTTCAGCCTTTTACAGAAAATGCAACCCTTTTCTTTTTTACTTGAGATGAATTTACTTCGCCAGGGCGCCCAGAGTTTTTCCATAATATAAAAGGAATTTAGACCTTCAAAATTTAGACTAATATACTATGCCGGAAATCAGATTTCAAGATTTTTTGTAGAAATTTTGGGACAAAGGAAAATATTTATATGGGAATGTAGGGGTAATTCAGGAATTACCCCTATAACTATTAGTCATTGCGAGGAGGTCCTTTGACCGACGAAGCCCAGATGGGCTTCGTCCAGATGGACTCGCAATGACAGCATCATGATTATTATGAAAAAACGCAAGAGCGAGCTTTTGCACTCCAAACCCGGGTGGCACCCTCAAACTTGTTTGAGGGTGATGCAGTCGCGGATTTTCCCTACTGTTCCTTACTTTTCCATTTTTGCTTTTCCGTCTTACATCTCCCATCTTACGTCTTCTTTCTTCCATTTTCTATTTTATGGACAAGCATCTTCACCTCTGCCAATCGCTGAATAAACACCTCTCTTTGGAAAAAAAATATTTGACAACGCGGGAAAAAGGTATAAATTAAACAAAATGCAGGTGAAGCTCTCACGTAGCGGAGGTTTTAGACCTCCGCCTTGCTGGAGTCGCGTAGCAGTCCGCCTCAGGCGGATCAAACCTCTGCTGGTGAGGAGTGATGTTTACAAGGTATGAGTAGACTTTCAGGAAACGTATTGGTCTTAAATCAAAATTACGAGCCTCTTTCGGTTTGTAGCGTAAAAAGGGCAGTGATTATGCTTTTTTTGGGTAAGGCTGAGCTGATTGAGAAAAACGATGGCGAGACTATCCGCTCGGTCAGGCTGTGTATACCCCTCCCCAGCGTGGTTCGACTGGGATTCTATATCAAAGTCCCGCCCAAAAGGGTTCTGCTTTCCAGAAAGAACATCATCAAACGGGATGGACACCGCTGTCAATATTGCAGTGCTACTCATCTACCTATGACTGTGGACCACGTCATCCCTAAGCTCTATGGAGGTAAGGACTCCTGGGAGAACTTAGTCTGTGCCTGCATCAAATGTAATAACATCAAGGGGAACCAAACTCCGGAACAGGCGGGCTTAAAGCTATTAAAAAAGCTGCGCACTCCTAATCATATAACCTTTCTCCAGCGATTTGTGGGGATCTCAGATGATCGCTGGAAACAGTATCTTTTTCTGGAATAGAATATATAGAGGACAATGAAGAAGACGATATTATCAGGAATGCAGCCAACCGGAAGATTGCATCTGGGCAATTTGGAAGGTGCTCTGAAAAACTGGGTGGCTCTGCAAAACGATTACGAGATGTATTGCTGTATAGTCGACTGGCACTCACTGACCTCCGATTATGAAGATACCTCAACTCTGCAGGAGAAAATCAAAGAGGTATCTTTGGACTACCTGTCAGCCGGATTAGACCCGAATAAATGCGCTATTTTCGTTCAGTCTCAGGTTAAAGAGCACGCGGAACTGCATCTTCTTTTCTCTATGATAACACCGGTGGCCCGTTTAGCCAGGGTTCCTTCATATAAGGAGAAAAGGAAAGAGCTGGGCCTGGATAGTTACGGATTTTTAGGATACCCTTTACTTCAGGCGGCAGATATCTTAATTTATAAAGCCGACTATGTGCCAGTTGGAAAAGACCAGTTGCCTCATATTGAGCTTGCCAGGGAAGTTGCCAGAAAATTCAATACCCTTTATGGCCAGGTTTTTCCTGAGCCGGAAGCGCTGTTGACCAAATTCCCTGTCATTCCCGGAATAGACGGTAGAAAGATGAGCAAGTCGTACAATAACGACATTGCCATAGCTGATACTGCTGAAGAGACCACCAAAAAGGTATCTGTGATGTTCACTGACCCTCAGAAGATTCATAAAAACGATCCGGGCAGGCCTGACCTTTGTCCCGTCTTTCACCTGCATAAGATTTATACTGAGAACTATCAGGAGGTTCACACTCTTTGCTCCACTGGGAAATTGGGCTGTGTCGAGGATAAAAAGAATCTGGCCAGGAATCTGAACCAAAAGCTGAAAGATATCAGGGAGAAAAGGAAAGAACTGGAAAAAAATCCGGAAAAGCTCTGGAAAGTGTTAGACCAAGGTGCTCAAAAAGCCAGGGCTAAAGCTGGACAAACCATGCAGGATGTGAGGAAAGCAATGAGGTTAATCCAATGATCTTTCCGCTGGAGATAGAACAGCAGATCGAAAAGAAAGTCCCTTTTCCGGTTAAATTGGATATCTTCGAGGGACCTTTAGACCTGCTTCTTTACCTGATAAAGAAAAATGAAATAGACATCTACGACATCCCGATTGCCCTGATCACCAGACAGTATCTGGAATATATCCAGCTTATGCAGAAGCTGGATCTGGATTTGGCCAGCGAGTTTATCCTTATGGCTTCAAATCTTATCCGCATAAAAATAAAACTGCTTTTGCCGCGGGATGAAAACGAGGAACCAGAAGAGGATCCAAGAGAAGAACTGATAGTGGCTCTTTTAGAGTATAGGAAGTATAAAGAGGCAGCCCAGACCTTGCAGAGAAGGGAGGAAGAGGAAAAGGTATTCTATCCCCGGTCTGATTTCTCATTTATCGAATCAAAGGACCGGGTCGAGTTCCTGCGCGAAGCAAACCTTTTTGACCTGCTTGTGGCTTTCAAAAAAGTTCTGGATAACCAGCCCAAAGTAACATCGCATACCATAAATTTCCAGAAGGTGGATTTAGAGGAAAGGATTCAATATATTCTGGACTTTCTGGCTGACAAAGACAAGATCAGTTTTGAGGAGCTGTTTGCGGATAACCCGGTGCGTCTGATCCTGGTGGTTACTTTTATGGCAATTCTGGAGTTAATCCGCATCCGGGAGATCAGGATTATGCAGAGAGGACATTTTTCCAGAATATTTATCTACAGAAACAAAAAAGGATAAGAAATTGTCAGGTGAGCTGAATTATCATTTAGTGGTTGAATCTTTGCTTTTTGCCTCAGATATTCCTTTGCCTTTGAGCAAATTGAAAGCGGTTTTAGACGAGCTTTCAGTGGAGGAGATAAAATCGATCATCCAGGAACTGAACCAGAAATACCGGGAAAATAATCACAGCTTCGCTATCCGGGAAATTGCCGAAGGTTACCAGATGTATACCCTGCCTGAATACTCACCCTATATAGACCAGCTCTATACCCTGAGAAGAGCACAGAGACTTTCCCAGGCAGGACTGGAAACCTTAGCCGTTATCGCTTACCGTCAGCCAGTGGTAAAATCGGTGGTGGACCATATAAGGGGCGTTGATTCCGGAGGAGTGCTGCACACCCTTTTAGAGAGGAAACTTATCACTATTCTGGGACGGGAGGAAGGCGTGGGGCATCCTTTGATCTACGGGACCACTCCGGAGTTTCTGGTCTATTTCGGGCTTAAAGACTTAAAGGACCTCCCCAAAATAGAAGAGCTGGAAGCCTTGCTCCAGACAAGGGAAAAAGAGAGAACTGCTGCCTTTTCATCCGGGGAGGTAGGTGAAAATATTAACGATTCAAACCTGCAGGGAAGTCTGACAACCAAGCTCCCTCCTGAAGGGATCGAAGAAAATCTCTAAAACAACGTTCGTTAGATTAAAAATTTCAGCTCCGAATTTTGAAGTAGAGAACGATTTATTAAGGTGATTTATTTTACAGATGAGAAAACAGGTCATAGCCATAGATGGTCCAGCCAGTTCCGGGAAAAGCACCACTGCTAAACTGGTAGCCAGAAGGTTGGGATTTGTCTATCTGGATACTGGAGCGATGTATAGAGCGATCACCTTAAAAGCATTGAGAAAAGGCATAAATCCGCAGGATGAAAAAGAGCTGACCGAAATTGCGCGTAATTCAAAATTAGACTTAATAGATGAAAAAGGAACAAATAAGGTATTTCTGGATGAAGAGGATGTCACTGAATTAATCAGAGAACCCAGGATAAATAGAGCCGTATCCTTAGTGTCGGTGCACAAAGGAGTAAGAATCGCGCTGGTATCCAAACAGAAAGAGTTAGGTAAAAAACACAATTTAGTAGCTGAAGGAAGGGACACCACCACCGTAGTATTTCCGGATGCCACTCTGAAAGTTTATCTGGACTGCGACATAAAAGAGAGAGCTAAAAGGAGAATGCTCGAATTCAAAGGAAAAGGAATAAATACCACTCTGGAGGAACAGGGAAAAGAGCTTTCCAGAAGAGATAAAATCGATTCTGAAAGAGAGGCAAGCCCGTTGAAGAAAGACCCTGGGGCTATAATGGTCGATACTACCAATCTTACCATCCAGGAACAGGCGGAAAAAATCGTTCAGTTGTATGAAAAAAGCAAAAAAGATGAGATTTCATTATCGAGCAGCCGTGGCCATGATTAACTTGCTGGTCGGGATTTTGCGTGGAATGGAAGAACAAGGGAGTGAGCATATTCCGGCACAAGGAGCAGTCTTGATAGCTGCCAATCATATAGCCTATTTTGATCCCCCCCTGATTGGAAGCGCCAGCCCCAGGGAGCTTTACTATATGGCAAAAAAAGAGCTTTTTGAGAACTCTTTATTCGGCTGGCTAATAAGCAAATTCAATGCTTTTCCAATCTCCAGAGGAAGTTTTGACCGGGAGGGAATAAAAAAAGCAACTGATGTGTTGAGAGAGGGAAACGCCCTCTTGGTCTTCCCTGAAGGCACCCGGAGTAAAGATGGAAACTTGAAAGAGCCTAAATTAGGTGCGGCTAAATTAGCCCTGGACACCCGGGTACCGATCGTTCCAGCCTATCTGGATTATTCCACAAACTGGCTTAAGGCTTTTTTCCAGAGAAAAAAAATTAAAATCAAATTCGGTTCCCCCATAAAACCAGAAGAGTTTGATGGTATACCCAAAAATAAGGAGGGGTATCTACGTATTACCCGGCAGATTTTTGAGAGGATAAAGGATTTGAAAGAAGATGGTAAGGTGACAGCTTGAAGATGAAGATTTTTGTGGTAAAAAATGCAGGTTTTTGTTTTGGAGTCAAAAGAGCGATAAATCTGGCATTTGAGAAAGCTAAGAAGACGGGGAAAAAGGTCTACACCTTTGGTCCCTTGATTCATAACCCTCAGGTGGTGGAGGAGCTGAGAAGAGAAGGTGTGTACCCGGTTCAAAATTTGAAGAAAATTAAATCTGGGACACTGATCATCCGCTCCCACGGAGTGCACCCCCGGATTTTACTGGAGGCGAAAAAGAAAGGGTTGAAAATAATCGATGCCACCTGTCCTTTTGTGAGGCGTGCTCAGAGGAATGCCCGGGCTTTGCATAAGGAAGGTTATCAGGTGGTGGTGGTGGGAGAAGCTCATCATCCGGAGGTTCAGGGGATAATAGGATATGCTGATGATCAGGCAAAGGTTATAAATAGTAATACCAGGGAGCTTGATTTTCTCAGAGGAAAAAGGATCGGGGTAATAGCTCAAACCACTTTAAATCTGGATACGTTTAAACAGGTTACAGGCAAGCTGCTGGAGAAGGCGAAGGAGATAAAAATTTTCAATACGATATGTAACGCTACCGCTATTGCCCAGAAAGCTACTCTGGAAATGGCAAAAGACGTGAACTTGATGATTGTGGTTGGCGGGAAGAACTCAGCCAACACCTCCCGCTTAGCCAAGCTCTGCCGGGAAAAGGGGAAAACGACTTATCATATAGAGACTGCTTCGGAACTGAAAAGCAGATGGTTTAAGGGAATAAGAAGTATAGGGGTTACAGGAGGAACCTCAACCCCTAACTGGATTATTAATCAGGTGGTGGAAAAGATTAGAGATTTGACTTAGATTCAAAAAAGAAAAAATGTCCCGCGGGGACAAATTCCATATAAAGGAGGAACTGTTTAATGGCCGAGAAGAAAAAGCCAAAAAAACCTGCAGTCTCTAAGACTGACAAAGGTAAAAAGAAAGGAGGTGTGAAAAAGCCAAAGCCCGCTGCGGTTTCCAGAAAGAAACCAAAGGCACAGGTCGAAGTTCAGGCAACAGAGCTTATTGAAAAACCAGAACTTGAGCCGGAGAGGAAAGAAAGAAGAGTAGTTAAAGAAAAAAAAGAGCCGGTAATTCAGCCCAGGTTAGAAGAGGAAAAGGAATACACGCCTGAGGAATTTCAGAAGATGCTCTCGCTGTACGAGCAGACTTTTAAGGAGGTCAAGGAAGGAGAAATAGTTAAGGGTAAGGTCTTACGGATAACCAAAGATGACGTGATAGTGGATGTCGGCTTCAAGTCAGAAGGGATCATCCCGCTTTCAGAATTTCCAGATGCGGAGCAACTGAAGATTGGAGATGAGATCGATGTCTTCTTAGAGATAATAGAAGATCAGAACGGACAACTGGTCCTCTCCAAACAGAAAGCAGATTTCATCCGGGTCTGGGACCGGATAAGGGAGTCGTATGAGAAGGGAACTCTGGTAGAGGGAAAACTTCTCAAAAGGATCAAAGGCGGTATTGTGGTGGACCTGATGGGGGTGGATGCCTTTTTGCCCGGTTCCCAGATTGCCTTGAAACAGGTTCCGGATTTTGATGCTCTTCTGGGAAAAAATATGCAGTTGCGCATCATAAAACTGAACAAGAGCAGGAGAAACATAGTGGTCTCCCGCAGATCGGTCTTGGAAGAGGAAAGAGAACAACAGAAGGCCAAGCTTTTGACCGAAATTGAAACCGGACAAGAAAGAGAAGGGGTGGTGAAAAACATTACCGATTTCGGCGTATTTATCGATTTAGGTGGAGTAGACGGTCTTCTGCATATTACTGACCTCTCCTGGGGTAGGGTTTCTCATCCGAGCGAGGTGGTCGCATTAGGTGATAAAATCAACGTCAAGATACTGGACTTTGATAAATCCACTGGCAGGATCTCGCTGGGTCTAAAGCAGCTCACCCCTTATCCCTGGGATAATATCGAGCAGAGATATCCAGTAGGCAAAAGATTACGAGGAAAAGTGGTCTCGATAACCGACTATGGTGCCTTTGTGGAACTGGACAAAGGAATTGAAGGCTTGATCCATATCTCCGAGATGTCCTGGACCAAGCACATCAAGCATCCTTCCAAGCTCTTGGGAGTTGGAGATATGGTCGAAGCAGTGGTTCTTTCAGTGGATAAGGCTAATGAGAGGATCTCCCTAGGTATAAAGCAGATGGAGCCAGATCCCTGGGATGCAATTGAAAGAAAATATCCAGTAGGTTCCAAAGTGTCGGGTAAAGTGAGAAATCTGACTGCCTTTGGCGCCTTTATAGAACTGGAGGAAGGGGTAGATGGGCTGGTCCATATCTCTGATCTTTCCTGGACCAAAAGGATTCAGCATCCGGGTGAGGTTATGAGGAAAGGCGAAAGGGTTGAGGTAGTGGTTCTGAACATCGATAAGGAAAACCGCAGGATATCTCTTGGCTACAAACAGCTAAAAGAGGATCCCTGGCCCACACTTTCCAAAAAATACAGAATCGGGGCTGAGACCCAGGGAAAGATCATCCGTCTTCTGGATCGGGGAGTAATGGTTGACCTGGAAGGCGAGATGGAAGGTTTTGTGCCAACAGACCAGCTTGGAAAACCTGATCTGAGCAAACCCTCGGATGCTTTCTCATCCGGAGATACTGTCCCTCTTAAGGTGATCGAATTCGACCAGCCCGCCAGGAAGATAGTCCTGTCAGTCAGCGAATACTACAAGGATAGGGAAAAAGCCGAGTTAGAAGCATACCTTTCCAAACATCCGACCAAGACGGTCAAGGTGAAGGAATTAGTCGAAGAGCCGAAGATGGAGGAGCTGGAGAAAAAAATAGGGTCTACTCAGGCTGAGGAGAATAAACCCGAAACTGAAACTGCTGAAGAAGAGCCTCCTTCTCTGTAAAGAATTAAAAAGATGTAGTTGTAGGGGCACGGCACGCCGTGCCCCTTTTTTATTTTCGCAGCGCGACCCCTTTCCTGATAATGGAGACTACGTCTGGCGTCCGAAGGACGGGCTGGCTCGTAGCCACCGCAGGACAAGGTCGCTAAAGTCCGCAGGGGCGTTCAACCCTGCGAATCCATTTCCAAGATTGAACGCCCCCACATCTCTCCTGTTTAACTCTTATATTCCGCAGATTATATGGCTGAGCTTTAACAAAGACCTTGTGAAATTTTTTACAAACTATCTAAAAATTGGGCTTGCTAAAAAAATAAATTTTATTATTATATTTTTTCGCTCTTTGGATTCGCGATTAGGTTTTAGGTATTAGCTATTAGCTTTTTGCTACCTGCTAATGGCTATTCGTTATTAGTTATTTGTCATTCGTCATTTAGCATGTGAGGTATCTATGCCAGTAAACAAAGTTGTAGTCATGGGAGCCGGGGTTATGGGAAGGGGGATTTCCGAACTAGTCTCCTCCACCGGCTGTGAGGTGGTGCTGGTGGATAAGACTGAAGAGATTTTGAAGAATAGCATGCATATCCTCTCAGAGATAATGGATAATGAGATCGAGAAATGGGGTCTGACCCGGAGTGAAAAAAAAGCCATTCTCTCCAGAATTACCCCGACAACGTCCCTGGATGAGACCTGCGATGTCAAGATCGTGATTGAATCAGTCCCCGAAAGCCTGGAGGCAAAAAAGGAAGTTTTCCAGAGTCTGGATTTGAGCTGCTCTCCCGAGACCATCATAATCACCAATACCTCTACCCTGTCCATAACCGAGTTAGCCTCGTTCACCAAAAGACCAGATAAGGTCATTGGAATGCACTTCCTTTTTCCGGTTACCAAAGTTCCCTTAGTCGAGATCGTCAGGGGTCTGAAAACCTCTGAAGAGACCTATGATGCGATCAAAGATTTCGCGGACCAGCTGAATAAAACCCCGGTCACGGTATATGAATATCCCGGATACGTTACCACCCGCATAATCGTTCCTTTTCTGAATGAGGCGATGCACGTTTTGATGGAAGGAATCGCCTCAGCCGAGGATATCGATACAGCTATGCGGTTAGGGTTCGGTTTTAATATAGGTCCTTTAGCTCTGGCAGATATGATGGGTTTAGATGTGGTAATGAGCTGGATGGAAAACCTGTTAAGTGAGCTTTCTGAACACAAGTACAACCCCTGTCCTCTTCTGAGAAAACTGGTTCGAGCGGGACATCTTGGACAGAAGACCGGACAGGGATTTTTCAAATATGATGCAGAGGGAAATAGAATAAAAGAATAACTGTGAATGTCCTGTTTGTCATTCTGAGGAAGTCCGCCTTTGGCGAGACGACCGAAGAATCTCCCGATTTTGGACTCTTCGTAGATTCTTCGCTTACGCTCAGAATGACATTAAGTAGAGAGGTAGGTTTAAATGAAGATTTTAGTTTTGAATTGTGGCAGTTCTTCAGTTAAATATCAGCTTATCGACATAGATAAAAACTATGCCTTAGCTAAGGGCTTAGTTTCGAGGATAGGAATGAGCGATGCGGTTCTGACTCACAAGCCGCACGACCGGCCAGAGGTGAAAATCTCAGGCGAGATAATCGACCATATAGTAGCTATTGAGTATGTAATAAGCATGCTCCTCTCCCCTAATCACGGAGTGATCAAAGATAAATCGGAGATTACGGCAGTTGGTCACCGGGTGGTGCATGGCGGCGAGAAATTTCCAGAGTCGGTCCTGATAAACCCGGAGGTAATGGCAGAGCTGAGAAACTGCATTGAGCTTGCCCCTTTGCATAATCCTCACAATATCAGAGGTATAAATGCGTGCCAGAAGATTTTGCCAAATATCCCCCAGGTGGCGGTTTTCGACACCGCTTTTCACCAGCAGATGCCAAAATATGCTTACATCTACGGACTCCCCTATATTCTTTATAAGAAATACGGCATCCGAAGATACGGTTTTCACGGCACCTCTCATTTCTACGTGTCTAAACGTGCATCAGAGCTTATGAAAAAACCGCTCAAGGAGCTTAAGATAATAACCTGCCATCTGGGTAACGGAGCCAGTATGGCAGCAGTAGATGGCGGAATATCTGTAGACACCAGTATGGGATTCACCCCCTTAGAAGGGCTCCTTATGGGAACCAGGTGCGGAGATTTAGATCCGGCTGTGATCTTACACATAATGGCGCGGGAAGAACTTTCTTTGCAGGAAGCCAATACCCTTTTGAATAAGCACAGCGGAATGCAGGGCATCTCCGGTCATTCAAGCGATATGCGGGACATTATCCAGGAAGCAAAGGAAGGGCATGCCAATTCTAAATTAGCTTTGGATATGTACTGCTACCGCATAAAAAAATATATCGGTGCCTATGCCGCAGCTATGGGGGGTCTGGATGTTTTAGTTTTCACTGCCGGAGTGGGTGAGAATTCTCCTCTGATTAGAGCAAAATGCTGCGAAGGGTTGGAGTTCTTGGGAATCGATATCGACGAGGATAGAAACGAAGAGGCGGTGGGGATGGAGGCTTTGATCAGCAAGGACAAAACCAGGGTCAAGGTCCTGGCGATTCCGACCAACGAGGAGCTGGTTATTGCTCAGGAAACCCAGAAAGTGATTGACGTGGATAAGTTCCTGAAGGAGATGTCCAAAGGTGTATAAATATGCCTTCAGCCTGTTTATGATAATTACGCTATTATTGACTTTACCCGGATGTCAGAAATCCAAGGTACAGGATTTAGAGCAAAGGTTAGACAATTTTCGCAACATCCTGCCGCAGAACCTCAGAGCTGAGTTCGACTCTAAGAATTATGATTCAGTTATCAAAGGGCTCGACTCTCTTCTTGCAGGGGATGAAAATTTCAAGCAAAGATATGAAAAGATGAAAGATACCGAAGCTATCAACGTTTTTACCTCCCAGGAGGTGGTTGATTTTTTCAAAACCTATTTCGTAGATGAGATTGAAAAAGAGAAGAAGCGTTAAATATAACTTGACGCTGGTTGTTGGTCTCCAAACCAACAGGTTGCCTGCGTTGGTGAGGACACCAACGCAGAGCAAATATAGAGATTACGTAGCCCGACGGGGAAAAACTTTATGTTTATCTCCGGTTCCGTCACCGAGATCGTCTTAGATGTGCAGGAGATACCGACTCAAACCAAAGAAACTGACTAAGAAAGGAGTTCTCTCTGGAAAAAATCATCGAAAAAAGCAAGTTAGCCCCGAATGTCCACAGGATTAGATTTCGTCTTCCCCTTTTAGTGGAAAAAGCCAAACCCGGCCAGTTCGTGATTTTAAGGATAGATGAGCCGGGAGAAAGAATCCCGATGTCGATTGCGGACTTGGACAAAAAAAACGGGATCTTGACTATCGTCTTTCAGGAGGTGGGAAAATCGACTGCGCAGTTAGGCTCACTTAAGGAGGGAGATTCGCTTGCTGACGTGGTGGGTCCTCTGGGAACCCCGACCCATATCGAGAAATACGGCAATTGCGTGTGTGTTGGAGGAGGCATAGGGATTGCTCCAATTCATCCCGTGGCAAAAGCTTTAAAAGAGGTGGGGAATCAGGTAACCTCCATAATCGGCGCCAGGAATAAAGAGCTTCTGATAATGGAGGAAGAATCAAGAGCCTCCTGCGACAATCTGATTATCTCGACTGATGACGGAAGCTACGGTTTTCACGGATTTGTAACCCAGGTCTTAGCCGGAATTTTAGAGAAAGGCGAAAAGGTAGATTTCGTCTTTTCAGTTGGACCGGTTTTGATGATGAGGGCACTTGCCAGAGTCACATTACCCTACAAAGTCAGGACAATAATCAGCCTGAACCCGATAATGGTGGACGGAACCGGGATGTGCGGCGCCTGCAGGGTAACTGTTGGGAACCAGACAAAGTTCGCCTGTGTGGATGGACCGGACTTCGATGCGCATCTGGTTGATTTTGAGGAACTGCTTAAAAGACAGCGAATGTACCTAAAAGAAGAAAAGGTTGCAATGGATAATTTTATCTCCAAAATGGATCAGTCCGCACATCACCACCAAAGCCACAAACCATCCTAAAAAGGAATCAAAATTGAGCACTCCAAAAAAGACCAGTATCCCCAGGCAGAAAATGCCGGAGCAGCCGCCGGAACAAAGAGTCAAAAACTTCAAAGAAGTCCCTTTCGGATACACTGAGGAATTAGCTAAGATCGAATCCCAGCGGTGTTTATTCTGCAAAAAACCTTTATGCATTGCCGGCTGTCCGGTAGAGATCGATATACCTGGATTTATTAAATTGATTGCTGAAGGGGATTATATCGGAGCCGCGAAAAAGCTGAAAGAGACCAATAGTCTACCTGCGGTTTGCGGAAGAGTCTGTCCGCAGGAGGACCAGTGCGAAAAAGTCTGCATTTTAAGTAAAAAATATGAACCTGTAGCCATTGGTAACTTAGAGAGGTTTGCCGCAGATTACGAAAGGGAAGCAGGTGAAATAGAAATACCTAAAATCGAGAAATCGACTGGCAAAAAAGTTGCGATAGTTGGCTCAGGTCCGGCTGGGCTGACTGTGGCTGGTGATCTGATAAAAATGGGACATCAGGTAACAGTATTTGAAGCTTTACACAAAGCTGGAGGAGTTTTAGTCTATGGAATCCCGGAGTTCAGACTACCCAAAGCCATTGTTCAGTCTGAGGTCGATTACCTGGCTAAGTTAGGGGTGGAGTTCAAGACCAGCTATGTGGTGGGAATGCTCCAGACTATTGATGACCTTTTCGCCTCTGGATATCATGCGATCTTCATAGGGACAGGAGCAGGACTTCCCAATTTTATGAAAATCCCGGGAGAAAATCTGAACGGAATTTATTCGGCTAACGAATACCTGACCCGTTCGAATTTGATGAAAGCTTACAGCTTTCCGGAAAATGATACTCCCATCTTCTCCGGAAAAAATGTTGCCGTCTTAGGTGGCGGAAATACCGCTATGGATTCTGTAAGAACTGCTTTAAGACTGGGCGCAGATAATGCCTATATAGTCTACCGACGATCCAGAACCGAGATGCCAGCCAGAAAAGACGAGATTCACCATGCAGAACAAGAAGGAGTGAAGTTCGACTTCTTGACTGCCCCGATTAAATTCCACGGGACTGAAGATGGCTGGTTAAAAAGTATGGAATGTATCCAAATGAAATTAGGGGAGCCGGACGAATCAGGACGAAGAAGACCAGTGCCGGTGGAAGGCTCTAATTACATAATGGATGTGGATACCGTGATAGTTGCCATTGGGAATAGCTCCAATCCATTGGTCCCGAAAACCACTCCCGGATTAGACATCAATAAATGGGGGAATATAACCGCTGACCCTGAAACCGGCCAGACCTCCCGTAGGGGAGTTTTCGCCGGTGGTGATATCGTCACCGGCGGAGCAACCGTAATCTTAGCCGCAGGCGCAGGCAAAAAAGCCGCCCGGGCAATCGATGCCTATTTGAAAACATTATAAAGGATGAGTACAGACTGTCATTGCGAGGAGTTCCCTTAGGGAGCGACGAAGCAATCCGTACAAAATTAGTATCCCTACCTTGCCCCCAAAGCGGGATATCCAACAAACTGTAGGGGCACATTGCAACGTGCCCCTTGTATACTGGAAGCGTAGGGACAGAACAGTGTTCTGTCCCTACAGCTTTGTTCCCTCTCCTTTTCAAGCCGATAAAAGCTTTACGGTCCTACGGAGGCTTCGCTCCTCGTAGAGGAGTGGGTCAGAGTGAGGTTAAAAATATAGCGTGGGGCTTTATGCCCGACGTTTTTTGTAGGTAGAGACGCATAGCCATGCGTCTCTACCTGCTCTTCGTTGGTGTCCTCACCAACGAAGGGTATTAGCTGAGGAGTTCATTGCTTCGTTAGCGACCCTAAAAGGGTTGCGCTACAAGCTTCACCCTCAAACAAGTTTGAGGGTGCCACCCGCCGAAATACGAAAAAAATAAGCAACCCTGAAGGGTTGCCTTACGATTTCTTTTCCCCGGTCACGAAAAACTGTAAACGGTCCCGGTTTTTTATTTTCCCTTGAACCCTCGACTCCTCGAATCCTCGAACCCTTTTTCTAATTGATTTTCCCCCAGGGATACCCTAACAGAACCAAAATCAGCGCCACTACCATCAAAACGACTGAAGGTGGAATTATCAATCTATAGATTTTGGAAAAAGAGGCTTTGAAATAATCTTTGGTCAGGACTAAGCATAAATGCACTGGTGAGAGCATCACCCCAGTAAATCCTGCGGCATAAGCTAACATAGCATATCCGTAGTTTACTCCATTCGGTTTTAAAAAGCTCAATAGTATTGGATAAGATATACCTATAAAAGCAGTAGTCACGCCAGTCAAAGCCCCGACTGTAAGAGGAACCAGACAAATTACCAGAACCGGTGAGATCCCCCAGGCAGACAAGGTCTGAGGAATTACCGTCACTGCTCCAGAAACCTCGATTATCTTTTTGAAAATCATTATCCCCAGAATCAGCATGATGATTTCCAGGGTTACGTTCTCCCTGATTATTTTGAGAAGTGAAGCAGGCCTGACCATGTTTACGATGGCAAACAAAACAACGCTCAAAAGCAATGCCCACAAAAGGTCTATCCCGGAGAAAAGATTCAAAACCACAGCCAAAAGAATCCCCCAGATGCTTTTCAGAAATAAAAGCAGATTTTCGACGGTATTTTTCTGGCTCATGCTTTCCTCTTTTTCGAGTTTGACTTTTCTCCAGAGGAAAAATATCCCCGCACCTAACATAGTCAGACTCATCGGCACCTGGGCAAGAATTATTTTGCTCAAAGGCACCTGCAATATGACCGAGGCGATAATTACCCCCTGATATAGAGGAAAAACGAATTCCATTATATGCCTGAACCAGTGGTTAAAAGATGCTTTTATCTCCGGTGAGAGATTTTTCCTTGAACCCACTTCTTCTATCATAGGTGCGGACATCATCGCACCACCGGGCATAGGGAGTATTCCGATTAAGGCTGGAAGAAGAGCCAAGATGGTCCTGGTGTCTTTGACCAGATTTTCCAGGGAATCGGTTATATCCCGCAAGCTCTGGGTGAATTTCAAAACCCCGCCGAAAATGGTGACCAGAATTACTATAAACAACAGATGCAGGGTATCCCACTCGACGCAAGCTACCAGAGTATTTTTTAATAGTTCCAGCAGGGGCAGAGAGAACAGAATCCCCAAGAAGATTGCTCCCAAAAGGAGAGTATACCCTACCTGAACTTTCTTCTTGATCAGTATGACTAGAAAAACAAAAACGATAAGTATCTTTAAAATTGGTATCATGTATTTAAGAAATAAATGGTAGAACAGACATTCTTGTCTGTTCCCCTGAAGCCAGAGAGCAAAGCGGGCTGGCTCGTAGCCACAGGAGTGTCTGATCTGCCGAATTATAGGTGTCAAATGAACTCATAAGCTTCCTTTATATATTTCCCTGCATTTTCAGGTACATGGGCATCAGAAGCAGTTATTAATTCTACCTTCTGTTGTTTCAAGGCTGAGAGAAATTCTTTATTAAGCCCGAATTCCTTATGGCTATAATTTATATGAAGTCCGAGGCTAAATTCCGTTTTCATATTATGTTTTTTTAAAAGTTCAGCTATACTTAGATATGTATCTTTCAAGTCATAATCAGGATAATAATTAAAACATTTGATCGAATCAGGATGGGCCAGATGATTATACAAATCTGAATGGATTAGCTTTTCCATTAATCGATAATATTTTTCATACACACTATTCACATTTTTCTCTTTCCATACTTCTTTTATTGCCGGGTGGTCAAATCCCCAACCGTCTATCCAATGAACAGCCCCGGTTAAAAAGTCCCAATCAAAACCAGAAACAATACGTTCAATCTCATCTTCATACTCCGGAAAGTAACATATCTCTATCCCAAATTTAACTTTTACTGGAAAAGACCCTTGTCGTACAGCTCGAATGAAATTTTTATACTTCTCCAAAGGTACAGACAATCTTTTAGAAAACCAATTCCTTTGATATCTACCTATATCGGTATCATCCAAAATCACAGAGTTGTAAGCTGGTGCAAATTCCTTAAATCTATGAGAGTGTTCAAGAATGTATAACTCACTGATGCTTCTTTCTATCGCTACTCTTATGAATTCTGATAACCAGTCTATTGTATATGGATCTTTTTCTAAATGAACATGACCATCTATCAATATTTTTCTCCACCCTTTGAATGTGGTGTAATTGATCTGTTATCTTGCAAGATAAACTGCAGGGGAACGATCCCTTCTTTGGCGGGATGCCCCTGCCATCTTGTGCTCAGGAAATATACATTAAAGTCCGTAAAATGAACAGGCTTTTCTCAGCGGTAATTTACGAGGGAGCGCTTGTCTGACCTCTGTTGCTAAAATCATCAATAAATCTTCGGGATCAAACGCTTGGTGGTTTTAGAATAGTCCAGATACTCATCTCCGAAGGCTTGAATTAAGGCTTTTTCCTCAACCTGCATTCTGTAAATGTATGCCGTCAAAATAGGCACAACTATCACGATACTGCTCAGCCAGTTCGAAAAAGCCAGACCCAAGCCAAGAAATGAAACCAGACTGCCCGCATAAGACGGGTGGCGGATATATTTGTAGAGCCCCTTTTTAACTATCTGGTGACTGGGCAAAATACTTACATCCACTGTGAAGTATTTTCTAAGGGAGAGAATAGCAGTCCATCTAATAATCAGCCCAAGCAACATCAGGAAGATTCCGCATATCGAAAGGAAATGATGCCTGACCCGTATGAAACCTATCCCCTTTAATCCAAGAAAAACTCCTAAAAAAACAGCAAGTAAGATAGCAATCCACAAAAACCTTAGAGAGGATTTATCCAGCCTGGATGAATCTTTTGTTGCGGAGCGTCTTTTTCTGCTGAGGATAATTTCTGAGAGGAGCCAGAAGGCGGAGATAAGGATAAATATTATGCTGACATACATTTCTTTTCTTGAGGACGTGAGATGGTAGAACAGACATTCTTGTCTGTTCCCCACTGGTCAGAGAGCAAAGCCTGTGGCGCACGCCCGTAGCCACGTAGCCACACGAATGTCTGACCTACCAAGCTTTCGGACAGGGACAAGCCCTGTCCCTACAAAACTACCTAATTGTATCTTTATCTTTTTCCCTTAAACCCTTGAATCCTTGAACCCTTGAACCCTTTTTATAACCTATACGCTAAACTCACGAAAAATTTATCCGTGGAATAAGACTCCTTGACCATATTAATTCGATTATCCCTGAACTCGTTAACCCCGTGATTCCAGGCAACGTCCAAAGTCATCACCTGGTCGATCAGAAAACCTGCACCTAAGGTGAAATACCTCCTGTCGGTTTTAAGGTAAACTGATTTGAACGGAATCGGGTTCTCGTAAAACCCTATTCTTATTTTTGTAGCAAGCTCCGGCATATTAAACTCTGCCCCCACGTGCCATCGGGTGACTTCTTGGTAAATCTCCTTGTATAATTTATCATCTACTCCAGCTCTTGCGCTAGGTTTAAGCTGGGACCAGTCCGTAATATAAATATCTCCTGCCAGGGTTACGTACTTGAAGTTCAGAGCTGCCCCTACTCCAAAAGAGTAAGGATGCGTTAAATCATAGTGACCTAATTCCTCATACTCCCGCACACTACCTGCGGTATCATAATTAAAGGAGAAATCCTGATCAATCGAGAATTTAGTAGGGAAATCTATGGTCGCTCCCACACTTAAGAACTTCGAGGCATCCACTGAAAATCCTAATTTAGCGTTCCAACCAGAATAGTCATACAGATACCGGTTTCTCTCCCTTACCAATAAAGTTTGTAGATAATACTCCTGAAGGTAATCATCCTGGCCCTTCCAGTAATCAACTGCCCCTCCTACGGAGATGTTAGGAGAAAGGTCAATTGCTCCTCCAAAAGACCACATATTTATCCCCCCGGTCTCAAGAGCTAAAGCATCCAAACCGATCGCTCCAGTTGTCGGGTCTATAAAAGTTGAATGAAATGCATGGTCAAAGCTTTTCATCCGGTTAAACCCTAAGGCAAAAACCAGACCCCCTCGGTAAGTCGGAACCGGCAGCACGATATTGGCAGAACTGAAGCGGGTGTTGCTCTGGGTTATGCTCTGGTTCTGGTTATAGGAACTCAGGGGTTGCACGTTTCCTATGAACCCGGTCTCATTATTGAGCCTCTGATGGGTCATGCCACCTGAAAATTCTATCCTTTTCACCTTTGCCAGGCGTGCCGGATTATAGACCAGACCTGAGGCATCATTGGCAGTTGCGATCTGAGCGCCTCCCATCCCCATTGCCCTGGCACCCACCCCGAAGAAGTTTCCGGCGGAAGCCTCTTCTACTTGCAGATAGTTTCTGTCGATCTCCTGGCTGAAAATCGCAGACGTAAGGAACAAAATCAAAAAAGCGGCAGATAAGAATATCCTACCTAACATATATTTCTCCTTGAAGCATTTTTATCTTGTCCTCTTGGGTATTTTCTCCTGTTGTCTTTCCTCTTTCTTTTCCTCCTTCTGCTGTGGCTGCTGACTCTTTTGTCCCTCAACTGCTCCGGGGATTTGACCCGGGCTGGTATTGGGCTGGGTTAAAGCTGGAGGATTTATTCCCTGACCTCCGGGCACATATGGAGGCTGCAAACTTCTCCTACTTTTCTCTAACCTCTCACTTGGAACAGTAGTGCCACCCCCGCTCGGTTGTCCATAATACCAGTCCCACCACCAGGGATACATATAATAATGTCCATAGTTGGGATAATTCCAGTACCAGCCAGGGCTATAGCTATAGTAATACCCGTAAGGATACTGGTGATAATCCGCATGGCAATCAGTGCAGTGTTCCCGGTAATAACTGCCTGAATAGGCTTGTTCCTCTTCTCCCTTAACCCCTGGATGAGATAAAACTGTGTAACAGCCTACCACAAAAATTGCAGTGATAGTCAAAAGCAACCCCATTAAAACCCACCTATTCCTCATTTTTCTCACCTCCAACCTATTTTAAAAAGCAATGACAAATGACAGATAAAACATGACTAATTAGAAAGAACGACTATCTTACTCACTATTGCTACGTAAAATTAGACACTTCTGCTACTGGATTCGTTTAATCCTTTTAATCTGCCGTAATAAATCTTTACTCGTCTGCTATTTGTCTTTTTAAATGTAGGGCAAACGTTCAGGTTTGTGCTTGTTATTCGTTGGTCAGGAGCCGCGTAGGGGCGGAGGAAGAAGGGTGGAGACAAGCTCCACCCCTACGCGTTATCTCCTTACCAACCAACAGAGTTTCAAAAAAACCGTTACCGAAATGCTGAAAATCTACGCTTTCAGGAGAACAATACCTTATCCGAATTTGGATCCATAGGTACAGCCTTACCCTACACTTTTTTCTTTTGTCTTCAGCCTTTAGCCTTAAAAGGACTCCACATAGATTATCCGGAATTCTCTTCCGATCTGTGAGATATTTTTCGTATTCTGAAGGATATTCCTCAAATCTAATTCCAGAGAAAGCCGGTCTGAGAAAATCCATTGAATCCCTAAGTTAAGATAGCCTCTTCCTTTGCCGAAAGCGCTGTTGTTGTCGTCATTGGTTCCGAGGTCATATTCTAAGATACCTCCTATGCTCTCATTGAACCTTATGTCAGTTCCCATAAAGAGATTAAGATTTTTATCCTTATCATCATTTTCCAGGCTATAATTAGCCCCGAAGTGAAACCCCATCAGTATGTCATAGACCAGATAATTCTTGCTGACCACCCCGTAAAAACCTCTGGATTTAAACTGGTATCTCTTCAGGGAATCGTCATACTCCCCCATCCCTTGCCCATCATACCCCAGGGCAAAAGCTGGCAACAGGTAGCTTTCATTAATCAGCCTGATCTTAGCAGCAATCTCGGGCCTCGGATTCCAGACAGGCTTTTCCTGACTTATGAGCTTTGCCCCACCGTAAGATATCCCTAACATAAACCTCTTCATCAGTCCAATGTCGATAGTATTTATTACCCCTCCTCCAGGGTAGATTTTTATGTCAAAGTCAAAACTACCTCTGGGTAAAAGTCCGGCTGTTGGAGTATCGATTAGTTTACGAGGCTGGATACTCCCCCACTCCTTTATCCGGGTCACCTTCCCCTGTTCCACTTTCTGAGAAAAAGCCAAATCCTGTAATAGAAATAAGGATAAAACTGTGATAAAGACAACTTTTTTCATCTTCTCCTCCAGTTTTAGGTTCACCTTCAAGTTCCAACTTAATCCCAGAAAGCTTTCAAGTCAAATAAAATCTTCTCGAATGGAGTGTAAAGCTTTAGCTTTACTCATTGGCCTTTGCTCTTCGTCCGAACTTGTCGTCAAGACCCAAAATCGGGGATCCATAGGATTGGTGTCCTCTCCAACGAAAAAAGTTTGTTGGTCAGGAGACCAACAAACAGCGAGGGAAGTCTCCACACGTTCAACTCGTAGGTCGGGCACCCTTGCCCGACCTACGTTGGATACTTTTTTAGCGATCCAGCTATCAAATACAATTAAATAAGCAATCCTTATGCCTGAAAAATAAGAATTGGGGGGTTCTGTAAGTGGCTGATTTATACGCAGATATTTGAAGGTTTATCTTTTAAAGAAAATCTGAAATCATCTTCTTGCACAAAAATCATTCAGAGGCAAAACTTTTTTGTGCATCAGCTCCATTCATCATAACATACTATTTCCTCTAACTTTTTCCTGTGCCTTGCAGGAGGTATAGTTTTCGGATAACCCAGTGGGAAAATCTGAACTATCCTGATATTTTCCGGGATCTGCAGGATTTTTTTGACCTCATCCTCCTTGAAAGCACCAATCCAGCAGGTCCCTAAACCTTCTTCAACTGCCTGCAGAGTCATATGATCCATTGCAATTGTCAAATCGATGGGATAGGCATACTGTCCGCAGGTCATAATATAATCTACCACAGTGGCGCACCCTACGATTATCACCGGTGCCTCCGCTAAAAAGTGCTGATTATTAGCAGCGGAGGCAACCTTCTTCCTTAATTCCTTATCTCTGACGATCACAAATCTCCATTCCTGCAGATTTTTGGCTGAAGGGGCTAATCTACCTGCCTCTAAGACTCTTAATAATTTTTCTTCCTCGATAGGCTTATCTAAAAAGCTGCGGATGCTTCTTCTGGTTTTAATTGCATCAAAGACGTTCATGTGCTCCTCCCAAGTAGCATAAAAACCGTGAGCGTGACTCGTTCCTCGTGAGCGTGAAGAAAGGAATTCCTAAGTTCAGCCAAAGCTGAGAATAATTGTGTTATAACGACTTAATAAGTCGCGTAGGGGTGGAGCTTGTTGAGCTTTGCGAAATCCCGCCAAAAGGCGTGGGGCCGGCCTCCACCCTTATCCATTGGGCGTCCAACTGAACGTCCCTACGCGTGTTGTAGTATGCTCACGAACAACGGTCACGAGTAACGTTTTTTTGAAGAAACAAATAGGGACGCTCAGTTAAACGTCCCTACTGTTTTCTCATGCATATCTTTTGTCCGTCATCCGTTATCCGGCATTCGTCATCTCTTGAGTCTACTTCTTGATAAACAAATTCGGATCCACCTTCGCATTCAGGTTCATCTCCAGAACCTTGGTCTCGGCATATTTCTTCCCCTCAACGTTGATCACCCGGTCAAAGGGAAGTTTCACTCCTGAGACTTCCCTGAAATCAGACAGGACTTCCTCGAAGTTGGCTGGGCCCATCATACCCTGTCCCCTATAGGAGATCTTGACCGGAAGATAAGATGTCGGGTCTAGGTACATTTTTAATTCATTTCCAGAAGGATCGAAGATCAAAAGAAGGCCCAGTTTTTTCCCTTCAGATTCTTCCTCGCCTAAATCCTGAATCTTTAAGTTCTCCGCCTGAAAAAGATTGGTGAAAGAGCGGAAAAGTTCACCCTTGGTTTCTTTCACCTGAGACTCCGGTAAATCCTGCGAGCCCTGAGGACCCACAAACCAGCCTTTCTCCCCATCGAAAACCACAGTGAATATCCCACCAGGAGTGTTCATCTCCTGCACTACCTTATTCGGGAAGATCTGGCTGGAAGTAACTGAAAGCTGAATATCTCCCTGGGGAGTCGAGACGCTGGTCTCTGTCTTTATCACTGCGCTCTTGATAGCAGAAAAACTCTTTTTCCCACCGCAGGCGGCAATTACTTTATCGAAAATCTCTTTTCCTTTAGCTAAAGAAGCTGGCGTGGCTTCTGGAGTCTTCTCCTTTGCCTGAGGAGCGGCTTCAGGTATAGTTATATCTATGGTATCAACTTTACCCAGTACTGAAAGCGGCTGGTCAAAATCCTGGCTTTTCCCCACAGCTAAAATCACTAACTGATCTGGATGGAGATGCGATTTGGCTGCTCTGAGTATGTCCGTCTTGGTGACCTTCTCTATCTGGGCTCTGGTCTTCTGGGTGAAATCTAAAGGGAAGCCGTAGTATTCATACGTCATAAGACGGTTGACCACCTTATCCTTGGTATCGAACCTGAAGGCAAAGGAATTAAGATAATACTCCTTGGCTCTATTCAACTCCTCGTCTGTGACCTCTTCCTGAGTGAGCCTCCTGATCTCATCGATCATTAAATTTATGGCTTTCACTGTTGACCCGGATTTGGTTTGACAGAGAACGTAAAAAGCGTCCGGATAAGCGAAGTCGAAGCTGTAAGCACCGCCTACATGGTAAGCCAGTCCTTCCTCGGAGCGAACCTTTGTGAAAAGCCGCGAGGCAAAGCTGCCGCCAAAGATATTATTCATCACCGTTATGGCAAAGTAGTCCGGATCATTCATCATTCCACCTATATGACCCAGATAGATGTTTGCCTGGTTGACATCATCTTTTTTTACCAGATTAACTGAGGAGTGATATTTGTAATCCACCTTTGGAAATTCCAGCCCTTCGACCTTTTCCGGCTTCCAGTTGGCAAAAGCTTTTTTTATCTTCTGGAGCATATCCTTAGTATTGAAATCCCCCCACACTCCCACAATCACCAAATTCGGGTGAAAATATTTCTTGTGAAATTCAACCAGGTCTTCTTGTTTAATGTTATCGATGGTGGCATATTCCGGAACACGCGCATACGGGCTTTGCGCTCCATAAATAAGCTTATCGAATTCGCGTGCGGAGATCTGTCCCACCTGGTCATTTCTGCGCGAGATACCACTTTTCTGCTGGACCTTTGCCAGATCGATCTTATCCTGGTCGAACTTCGGGTCCATCAGGATGTCCGCCAAAATGGAGAGTCCCTTATCCACATCCTCTTTTAGAACTGACATGGAGGCGCCACCTTCTGTTCCTCCGATATAGGTCTCGACTGAAGCGCCCAGTTTCTCTAACTCATCGTCTATCTGGTCTCCGGTCCTGTTCCCAGCACCCCCGGTTCTCATAACCATCCCGGTGATACTGGCAAGACCTATTTTGTCTGCTGGCTCAAATACCGAGCCGGTCTTGATTTTAGCAGATAACCCCACAATGGGAAGCTGATGGTCTTCTGCTAAAAAAACTATCATCCCATTAGAAAGGACTTCCCTTTTTACCTCCGGGATTTTCAACTGCCCCAGAGGAGGATATTTTAAGTCTTTATAACTTTTCTGCGCCCAACCCGCAGAGGTGACAAACAAAATCAGAAACATCACCAGAAAAAGGTACTTAAAGTTTTTCATACTCCTGAACATCTCTTTTCTCCTTCTGTCAAGATTCATTGTATTGTTTTGTGAATTCATTGTTCTTTTCTTATTTTTTTCCCTTGAACTCTTGCACCCTTAAACCTTTGAACTTTTTTTTATTTTGTAGTAACTATCTCCCCCACTGTCCGGTTGGTTTTCTTGAGATATTCATTTGCCGCTTTCTGAATGTCTGAAGGGGCGAGACTGTTTATCCTATCCAGTTCTTTGAACAGGTTTCTCCAGTCTCCGGATATCACCTGATAAGAGGTAAGCTGAATCCCCATTCCCATATTGGATTTAAGCTGTCTTATGAAGTTTGCTTTTGCCCTGGTCTTGATAGCATTCAAATCCTCAGTGGAAATAGGATCGGTCTTTATCTTTTCTATTTCCTGGTAGATTATATCCTCGCATTCCTGATTGGAATGGTCCTTAGCCGGAACCGCATAGAAGGCGATCAGGGTAGGATATTTCTCCGCCGGGAAAGCCGGTATCGCTCCGACCTGCACTGCTATTTTTTTCTCCTTGACCAGGATTTTATAAAGCCGCGAAGTCCGTCCGCCACCCAGGTAATCAGCTATTGCTGAGAAAGCCGGATCTTCGGAATTGTTGGTGTTGGGGCGGTGATACCCGATGAGCAGGATCGGCTGGGACTTATCCTCGACTTCTATCCTTTTCTCCCCTAACTGCGGGGGCTCTACGGTTCTTACCGGAGAAGGATATTCCCCCCTGGGAATGCTTCCGAAATACTCCTGGGCAAAGGCTATTACTTCTTTTGGATTAACGTCTCCCACAATTCCGATGGTGAGGTTGTTCGGTATATAATATTTTTTGTAATAATCCTGCGCTTGATGACGAGTGATCGATTGAAGGTCAGACATATGCCCGATTACTTGGTGGTGGTAGGGGTGTGACTTAAAGGCGGCTGCCATAAACTCCTCAAACAGTTTTCCGAACGGACTGCTCTCTATTCCCAGTCTTCGCTCCTCCATTATCACGTCTTTTTCCTTATAAAATTCACGCAAAACCGGATGCATGAATCGATCCGATTCTAATGCCATCCATAGCTCTAACTTGTTGGAGGGAAAGCTATATATGTAGCAGGTCTGGTCATCGGAGGTAAAAGCGTTCAGTCCCACTCCACCTGCTTCCTCCACTATTGCTCCGAATTGATTGCTCACTACGTATTTTCCCGCCTCGTCCTGGGTTTTGGAGAACTCATCCTGCAATTTTTTCAGCCGCTCCTGGTCTGCCCTGTCCCCTTTATCCCTTTCCATTAAAATCTCATTGAAAAGGGAATCCTCTTTTGCCATCACTATTTTTTCTTTTTCATAATCTTTTGTACTGATATCAGTGGTTCCTTTGAAAGCCATATGTTCAAAAATGTGAGATATCCCGGTTATCCCGGTAACCTCATTGTTCGAGCCTACGTTGGCATAGGTGCAAAAGGAAACCACTGGAGCCTCGTGCCTTTCTAAGATGATAAATTTTAACCCATTGGGAAGGGTGTACTCGGTGATGTCTTTTTCCATCCCTTTAAAAGAATCCAGGGGTTTACTCTTTTGCCCGAAGGAGAATGAGAATAGGAGTGAAACTAAAACTAAGCTTAGAGCAAAACACCTCTTCTTAAACATAAAACCTTACCTCCTGTAAATGGTTAATTGTTATAGCTTTTATTTGTTTCCTGTATGTAGAGGAAGGCTTCAGCCTTCCAACCGATAAAATATCATCCTTGCCACCAAGAAATAGAAGCATCACTATTCCTACAAAATATAGTCCACAATTTAACCAAAACCGCCACTTTGTCAAGGGCATCACTCATCTTTTTTTTGAATATCCAACCGTGGTTTCTTTTATACCTTAGTTCTTTGCTGATTGTTGCATTTTTTTACAAACATTAGGGCTCATTACAATACGACCCGTCTTTTCTGCAAGTAGCTGTAGGGACAGAACAGTGTTCTGTCCCTACAAAATCTTCCACTCTACCTACGGGAGAGAGTTAAGATGAGGTCCTGTTATCAAACAGTAGACCTATTTTTACAGGGCGAGGGAACCTCGCCCCTACAAAGCATCAAGATCTTGAATCTTGTGAGAGTGCCACAGGCGTCCCGCCTGTGATAACAAGTTGCCACAGGAGTGGTAACGCTACGACCTTGACCTCTCGAATCCTTCAATCCTTTCGCATTGTCACAGCTTTAGCCCTTCCCATTTCCTGAATACCTCCAAAACCATCTTCTTAATTTTCTCCGCCACTTTTTGCATATAGATTTTCGCCTTTTTCTCATCGAAATCCGGATACCCCTCATTTTCCTTATACAGGATGATGGAGGATGGGACAGGCACTACGCTGAGAGCTTCGTCAAATTTATAAGTCATTCCCTTCTTATACAGGTCTTCTTTGACCAAGCTTTTGTCAATTGCTAGAATTCCGGCAGTTTCATCCACGGCTCCATGCCCTCCAGCAACGCCATAGACTTGCTTGGTTATATCTTCACACAAAATCCACCAATGCACCACAGCAATTTTTGCCTTTCTGGCTTTATGAACCTTAAAAGCCGCATTTTTCAACTCATTCAGATGTCCCCCGTGCCCGTTGATTACAACAATCTTTGAAAAACCTTTTTCAGCCATCGAATCGATGATCTCATAAAGGTAATTTTCAAAAGTCTGCGAGGTAACGCTCAAAGAGCCGGGATAATGATAAAGGCTTCGCGTGACACCATAATAGACCGGAGGTGCAATAATTGCCTTTAAATCCCCTGCAATCATCTCCGCTATCTTTTGAGGTATCTGCACGTCCGTTCCTAAAGTAATGACACCATGAGCCTCAATCGTGCCTACTGGCAGGATAATGGTGTCAATTTTTTTCGGAACCAGCTTTTGAAACTCCATCCAGTTCAGATTTTCCAACCTGTAAACCATGAAATACTCCTGTTTTTCGTTTTTTAGATCTTTTTTCTTTCCCCTGTCTACTGCCTACTACCTACTGTCTACTTATTTGTATTCCAGCACATAAACCGTCATCTCTTTGGGCAGAGAATCTTTAGAAAATCTGACTGAATTTTTCCCTACCTTCACCACATTCTTTTTCCCTTTCAAGAAAGGCTCAAGCGTGGAGATGGGAAATCCGGAACCCATAACCGGGGTCTTGTAATGCATTGGGAAAACCACTTTAGGATTCATTTTATTAATGATTTTGATAGCCTGTTCTGCATCGATAGTAAAATACCCACCAACCGGTATGAAAACCACATCCACAGGTCCGATTTCTTTGTACTGGGAATCAGTCAGGTCTACCCCTAAATCGCCAAAGTGCGCAAACCTTATCCCTTCAAATTCCCACACCCGAATGTAATCATCCCCCCTGCCATCGCCATGAGAGGCTTTGACAGCTTTGAAAGTAATCCCTTTTGCAGTCTTGGTCTGACCACCTCTTATGACTTCAGGTTTTCCGCTTATGGCAGAGACGTTATTGTGATCGAAATGCTCGTGGCTGACTAAAACTATATCCGCGCTTACATTGGGCACAGGGTAACCTACGCTTTTGTCAAACGGGTCAGTCACGATTTTAACTGAATCTGAAAGCATAAAACAGGAATGCCCGAACCATCTGATAGTAACCTCTTTGTTTTCCATTTTCTCTCCCTCCACTTTGGGTTTTTGAGCTTGAGTCGAACTAAAAATCAAGGCTAAAGAAAGCATAACAACAAATTGACCGAAAAGCCGAACTTTTTTAAACATAAAACCTCCTTTTTTCTTTTCGTAGGGCAAACCTTCAGGTTTGCCTTTTTTATGACGTGATTCAGGAAGGTAGCCGCAAGCTTTAGCTTGCGATTTTTACAACTGGAGTATTCTAACTCAGACATAAAGTCTATGGCTACCAACTCAAGATTCTTTCTGGGCCTTAAGGCTTACCTGTTCTTTCACTCCGCTTATAGCGGAGGTTTACGTCTTTTTAAAACTTTCGTAGCGCGACCCTTTTCCTATTAACGGATCCGTAGGACAGGGTCGCAATGCGAGGCTAAAAGTCTCAAGACCTTGACGGCCTCGCGCTACGAAACTATCTCAGATCATAAAGTTTATCAAATAAAACCAGTTGCGACGAATAATAAACCAGCCGGTAAAATGACCTGAACAAGCTGTAAGCTTGCTGCACGAGAAATAAAGATAATATCAGCAATTTATCCGCTGGTATAAAATGCAAAATTTTGCTCAGCCCGAGATAAGCAATCAAAGTTCCTAAAAGAATCAGGCTCAAAAGATAATAAAGTAAAACCGTCCTTCCAAAATTCCTGAAGATAAACCTTAAGCTCGGTATTAAAATCGCCCTTAGTTTCCTCTCTTCAGAAGTGACCCTATAAATCCTTAGGTAATCCCCCCACATATCCACCAGCATAAATAACAGCGCAAAGATGACCAGCCCGGTGATGAGAACTAAAACGTGACCCGTTACTGAAAGCTCCTTCCCTGCTATTGCCTGAATTAAAGAAAAGATCAACATCCCCAGGATGAAAGCCAGTATGTAAATTACACAAATGAAAATGAAAATCTTAAAAAAGCTCCAGAAATATTTACCGCAGTCTCCGAAGAATTTTTCACCTTTGAATCTCTGTTTGCCTTCTCTTAGATTTTGGAAGAGTGCTCCCCACAAACCTCCGGAGAGGAATATATAACCGAGTATAGAGATTAAAATGATAAAAAGAAATAAAACCCGGTATAAGCCTATGCTCTTGTTCCAGTAAGTAAAGAAATCCACCAGCAGAGAAAAATCATACCCCTTAAGAAAATTATTAGCCAAAGGAGACAAGGAGAAAGTTCTGGCGAACATGTAATAGGCAGGGATCAAAAGACAAAATGCAAAAAACACCTTGAATAAAAACAAGATCAGAGCCAAGATTTTATTCTCCCAAACTCTGGCAATGCCATTCCTGAACGCTTCCCACATAGCCATCTTTTACCTACTACCTATCATCTATTACCTACCACCTATTACCTACAACCTACCACCTTTTTTTAGAAAAAATCCACCATCCACTGAATACAGCTTTCCATCCAGAAAAGATAATCCGAGAAAAACTTGAAATTGGACCAGTGATGAGGTTCGGTTGAAAGTCCGTTGTTATTGACATTCACGTCCAAAACCATTTTATTCTCCGGGTCAAGAATAGCTGACCTGATTTTGGCTTTGGTCTCAAGCTTTATCTTTACCCATTTATCTTTGCCATCCCAGTTCTCTTTAAGTTTCTCCCCATTCTCCAATTCAATCAGCACTTCTACTGGCATCATTATGTCACCATTTCGCCTTATCTCCACAGTGGTCTCATAGAGCTTTTCCTTTTTATTTTTAGAATTACCTTTTTGTTCGCTTTTTATCTTTTTCACCTCATAATCGCAGGTTTTTGTATCATAAAACCATTCCTTGAAGAAAACATCTAAGTTTTGGTTCGTTACTTTTTCAGCTAATTTTTTAAAATCATCTGTTTTTGGATGTTTGAATTGGAATTGATTATAATATTCCTTAAGAAAACTACTCATTTCTTCTTTCCCGACGAGATTCTCCAGAAGGTCCAGCACCAGCGAAGTTTTATAATAGACGTTGACCCCATAGGAGGCCACACTTAAGAACTCCCAGGAGGGCTTGACTATGGGATCCACTTTAGCCGAAGTAGAATATACCAGCTTAGTCAGATTTTCATCAGAAATTTTCACTCCCCACAGGTCAATGATATTTCCCATTATCCCATATTCGTTTTCCATGATTTTTCGAGTGGTGTAAGTGGTCATCCCTTCGTCCAGCCAGGCTTCTTCAGCTTCATTTGAAGCCACTATCCCGTACCACCACTGATGCACCAGCTCGTGGATAATAATCCACTCATCCAGCCTTACATTTTCTGGAGTAAAAGGCAAATCCGGAGGCATGGTAATAAACATCGGGGATTCCATAGCTCCGCCTAAACCTATGCTACTATTTGCTACAACTAATTTTTTATATGGGTATTTTCCAAAGTGTGAATTACAATATTTGAGAACCGCCTCAACCCCTTTTACCCATCTGGGGAATCTATATAAATCTCCTGGCAGAAAGAGGAAAACCACCTCAACCCCATCTATGTTTACTTTCCTGACCTTAAAGTCGGGAGAGGCAGCCCAAGCGAAATCATGCACCTTCTCCGCATGAAAACTAACCGTCTTTGTGGAATCAGGATTATTCTTCTCAGCGGTGATATAACCTGTACCGTCGATGACATATTTTAAAGGAAGGGTGATGGAGACATCATAGGTTCCGAAATCCGAGAAGAATTCAGTCATATAATGATTGGGGAAATTTCTCCAGGTGCCATTTTGCTCCAGCACAGCCATCTTGGGGAACCACTCGCACAGAAGAAAGTTATCCTCATCATACCCCAGGCGGAAGCTGATCTTCGGTAACTTCAGCTCAAATTCGCAAGATAGCTCGATTTTTTTGCCCGGCTCCAGAGGCTCAGGCAGAGATATGCTCATAACCGTTTCATTCAACCGATAGCTGACTTCCCCTCTTTCATCCTCGACTGTTTTTATCTTTAAATACCCCTGATATTCTTCCTTCTTCATCAGTTCTTTGAGATATCCGCTTTCTTTGACAAAAATGGTCGAGTCTGAGGAAAAAGCATTCGGAAAAAGGTGGAGATACAGGGTATCAAGGTCTTTGGTGGAGGTATTCAAAAAGGAGATTTTCTCCTGCCCGGAGATTAACTTCTTTTTGACATCCAACTTGACGTCGATTTTGTAAGAAGCTGTAGGGATATATTCTGCGAAGACCTTAGAACTGAAAAAAACGAAGAGGAAGACTAAAAGGAAAAATCTAATCGGTCTTAATTTTCCGTTCATCTCATCCTTTGGGGAACGCTCGAAAAATCATTCCGATTCTTTATTCTCAAGCTGATCTTTATCCATTAAAACCTGAAGATGAGCCTCAACTGAAGAAGCTAAGGCTTTGAGATTATACCCGCCCTCCAGGACTGAGACTATCTTTTCCTGACAGGTTTCCTCTGCTAATCTTTTTACCACCTGGGTTATTCTTTTAAACCCTTTTTCCGTCAAATTGAGATTGGTCAGCGGATCGTCCTTATGCCCGTCGAAGCCTGCAGAGATGAAAATAAAATCCGGGACGAATTTCAAAGCCGCCGGATAAAGTATGGTCTCAAAAACCTCTATATACTCTAAATCCCCGCTCCCGGCAAACATAGGAATGTTCAAGGTATAACCCAGACCTTCCCCCTGCCCTTTTTCGCCTTCTTTTCCGGTGCCGGGATAGAAAGGATACTGGTGAATGCTGAAATAATATACTGAGGGGTCAGAATAGAAAGCTTTTTGAGTGCCGTTTCCGTGATGCGCATCCCAGTCCACAATCAGCACTTTTTTCAGCCCATATTTTTCCTGAACGTACCTTGCTCCCACTGCCACATTATTGAATATACAGAAACCCATCCCTCTGTTTGGCTCAGCATGGTGACCCGGAGGACGGACTGCGCAGAAGGCGTTTTTGACTTTTCCCTGTAACACTCCATCCACTCCTGCTAAAACCCCTCCCACAGCTAAAAGAGCAACCCGGTAAGTCTCTGAGGTGATAACCGTATCCGCATCCAGATGGCTGGGAGCATGTCTGGAGAACTCTTCTACCATCTGGATATATTCCCGTAGGTGAATCTTCTCTACCCACTCCAGAGAGGGATTATGCGGATCCATACGCTCCATCTCCGGAAGGTACTTTTTTTTCTCCAGGTGGTCCATCAGAAAGGAAAGCCGGGAAGGGTTTTCCGGATGACCTATCCCGGTCTCGTGCTTCAGATAATCCGGATGATATACTAATCCAGTAATTGACATTTTTTTATTAACTGTTCAGAAGCTCTTCTCTTTTACCTTTAAGCCTGATCATCAAGTATAATTAAACTTTTCAGTAAGGAGAAGTCAAGTAAGTTAGAATGATTTTTTCAGTTATCAAAAGGCGAGGAAACCTGCTCCTTGTTGGTCTCCAGACCAACAAGGTTCCTTTGGTGCTTTGATTAACGAGGCTCCGTTGGTGAGGACACCAACGGAAAGCGAGGGAATGCTGGTCGTTGGTCTCCTGACCAACGACCAATCATACAAGGTCTCTAGGATCGGTCAATTTAAAGAACTTAAAAGGTTTCTCAGATAAGTAATAGGCTGCGCTTGAATAAGGGTGGTCCTCTGGATAATCAACTAATCTCCATTCAGGTTGAATCGGATTATTATGAATATATTCAGCTTTCTGTAATAGAAATTTAGCTGAATAGATATTTTTAAAGTTAGTGTCCCTCTTCCAGATTTGATATAATCTATCCTTCTTTTTCACCATAAATTTACTCAATAAATGAGGATCTGTTTCTTTCATAACCTTAATTATCTGGTTGGCGGTAAATTTGTGGAAATCCTGGTTTACTTTTTCCATTCTATTCTCGCCTAAGAGTTTTAGAATGAGATGAAGGTGATCCGGCATTAAGACAAATGCATAAATATTAACCCATTCATTCCTGGTAATAAAATTCAGACTATCTAAGATTATATCAACATAGATAACATCGTGAAAAATAGGAACCCATTTAATAATGGTAGAAGTGACAAAGAAAAGATGTTCTTTTTCAAAATCTCTTACTTGTTGTTTCATATAATTCTACCCCTTGGTTGGTGAGGACACCAACCGAGAGCATCGTCTTGCTCCTTGTTGGTCTCCTGACCAACAAGGAGCAATGTATCTATAGACAACAGGGCTCCGTTGGTGGGGACACCAACGGAGAGCACAGTTCTGCTGGTCGTTGGTCTCCTGACCAACGAGGCCTCCCCCTGTTGGTGAGGACACCAACAGGAAGCAACCGATTTCTTTCACACTTTCTTGGTTTTCCATCTTCCCAACTTAAACCAGAGAGCTAAAGCTACCCCCTTAGCTATTGAAGTCAAGGTTATCGCCCACCATATCCCGGAGACACCGAGATTTAGCTTAATAGCTAAGAGGTAAGCTAAGGGAATCCTCAAAAGGGAGCCAGGCACTGAGACTATCATCGGTGGAAAGGTATTACCTGCCCCGGAAAAGGCTCCCTCCAGAACTATCTCTATTGCCATAAAGATTTGAGATAGAGCCATAATTCGCAGGTAATTAATTCCAATTTTAATAACTTTCTCATCTGATATGAAAAAAGCTGAAATATATTGTGGAATGGACAGAAACAGCACCGAGATAAAGCCAGTGATGGTAATCGCAATCAAGACTGTTCTCCAGGCTGATTTCTCAGCCCTTTCCGGTTTTTTCGCTCCTAAGTTCTGACCAACTAAGGCAGCCGCCGCCATGGAGAATCCAAAGCAGGTAAGGTAGGACAAAGATTCAGACCTGTTTCCTATGCCTAAAGCCGCAATAGCATCAGTTCCAAAATGAGCAGTTATCTTATTTAGAAATAAATAGACCAAGCTGAAGACTATTCCAGCAATTGAGGTCGGTGCTCCAATTTTGACAATCCGGTAGATCGTTTTAAGCTCAAGTTTTGGCTGATGTTTTAAACTTAACCTGAAAGGAAGTTTTCCTTTAACTATGTAACTTTTAAAAAGCATCACAGCTAAGAATTGGGAAATAACTGTAGCTATTGCTGCCCCGGATGCTCCCATCTTAGGAAAAGGACCCAAACCGAAGATCAAGACCGGATCTAATAAGATATTAAAGCTCACTGCTATCAGAGCCACCTTTAAAGGGGTCTTGGTATCTCCTGAGGCTCTGAAGATACCGCTTAAGATATCTATCAGGAAAAAAAGTGGAGCACCCAAGAAAATTATGCGCAGATATTTCGTTCCAATTGCGGTGACCTCCTGAGGAGTCCCCATCAGATTGAAAAATTGGGGAGTCAAAATTATTCCCATAACAGCCAAGAGGGATGAGCCTATCAGTGCAAAAAGAAAAGCCTGTTCTGAGATGTGGGATGCCTGAGACAGGTCTTTCGCTCCGATAGACCTTGAGACTAAAGCCACCACCCCGATGGAGATAATTGCCGCTAACGAATAAATAATCCAGATAACGAAAACTGAGGAGATCACCGCAGCTAAGTAGGTTGCTCCCAACTTTCCTACCCAGAAGGCATTGGCAATCGAGAAGAAAGTCTCCAGAAACATAGAGGTAACCGCAGGCCAGGCAAGATGCAAGATATTTTTGGTGATATTTCCAGAAGTTAAATCTATAACTTTTTGCTCTTTTATTTCTACCATGATTTTTTCTCACCTGTCATTCTGAGGGAGTCCAGATGGACGACCGAAGAATCTGTCGAATTTGACCTTGAGGCAGATTCTTCGCCCTGCGGGCTCAGAATGACAAAATAACACTTCCCGCACAGTCACTTTTAACCTCCGACCAACAAGGCTCCATTGGTGAGGACACCAACGGAGAGCAGTGCTTTCTCCTTGCCTTTAGCTTGTAGCTTTAAGCCTTAAGACTATAGACTGTTTTTCCCGCATGATACGAGCTTCTCACCAGAGGACCTGATTCCACTCTCATAAAACCAATCTTTTCGCCTGTTTTTCTGAGCTTCTCAAAATCCTCAGGCGGATAATATTTCACAACCGGGAGATGCTTATCCGAAGGAGAAAGATACTGTCCTATAGTGAGCAGGTCACACTTGATGTCTTTCAGGTCTTGCATCAGTTCAATTATCTCCTCCCATTCCTCTCCCATACCGATGATAATTCCGGACTTGGTCAGGATGGAACTGTCATAATCCTTTGAAGCTCGAAGCAGATTCAAAGACCTTTGATAGTCCGCGCCTTTTCTGACTATGGGATAAAGTCTTTTCACCGTTTCCAGGTTATGATTCAAAACGAAAGGTTTTTCCGTGAGAACGATCTTCAATGATTCAAGGTCACCTTTAAAATCCGGGACCAAAACCTCAACTTTACATTCCAGATTTGATTCTCTTATCTTTTTTATCACTTCAGCAAAGTGCGAAGCTCCTCCATCTTCCAAATCATCCCTGGTTACTGAGGTGATCACCACATACTCCAGACCCAATTTTCTTACCGCCTCAGCGATGTGCAGAGGTTCTGAGACACCTAAAGGTAAAGGGACTCCTCTATCTACATCACAAAAACTACAACCTCGGGTGCAAATTCTGCCTAAGATCAGGAAGGTTGCTGTTTTTTCCTCAAAACAGGTCCCAATATTAGGACAGTTCGCCTCCTGACAGACCGTATGCAGATCAAGCAAGGATAAAAGGGACTTGACCTTTCTATAATTCTCCCCTAACGGAGGTTTTACCTTTAGCCAGAGAGGAAGTCTTTCTCTTTTGATTTTCATATCATCCCTTATCTCCGTTGGTGTGGACACCAACGGAGAGCACCACCCTGCTTCTCGTTGGTCTCCTGACCAACGACCAATTCTTCTGCTCCTTGTTGGTCTCCGAACCAACAAGGTTCCTTTGGTGCTCTGACCAATGAAGCTCAGTTGGTGAGGACACCTACTGAGAGCTTTGGGCGGGGAAACCCCGCCCTACAGTCTTTCGCCACGCTCACGATACCCGAGTCACGGTCACGGTTCTTTGTCTTTATCCGTCATTCATCATTCGTAATCCGACATAATCTTTTAAAATTTTTCAATTGACAATCACAAAAATTATCCGTAAAATAATTTTTAAGCAATCCGTCACGGGCGGGATAAATTTAACCTGTGGAGGCACAAAAATCAAGTTAAACAGCTTTTTGAGAAATCCTAAATTTAAGTTTTTAGACCATTTTTAAACTCAGAGGATAAAATGCCGGAATTATTCTTCAAAACTCCTATGGAAAGTAAACATCCGGAGGAAAAAGGTAAGGTTTATGATTTGATAATCCTGGGCGGGGGCCCTGCAGGACTATCTGCAGCACTTTACGCTGGACGAGCCAGGCTGGATACCCTTTTGATAGAAAAAAATCTGCCCGGAGGACAGATCTCGATTACCGATTGGGTGGAGAACTATCCCGGTTTCCCGGAAGGTATAACCGGGCTGGACCTTGCAAAAAAATTTGAGGATCATGCCAGGAAATTCGGAACCAGGATAGTTCTGGAGGAAGTGGTGGATGTGGACCTCAAATCAGAGCCTAAGATTATTAAGACCTCTCAGGGAGAGTATCGTGCACACGCTATAATTTTAGCCACTGGAAACGAGCCCAGGAAATTAAATATACCGGGGGAGGAGAAATTTAAAGGCAAGGGTGTATCTTATTGCGCCACCTGTGATGGGCCCTTTTTCAAAGATAAAGACATAGTCATTGTGGGATGCGGAAATTCCGGGGTTCAGGAAGGACTTTATCTTTTGCGGTTTGTAAAGAGCATCACCTTTGTGGAACGCCTTCAATGTCACAATGCGGAAAAAATCCTGATGGAGAGGGCATTGAAAGAGCCGAAGATGAAATTTTATTATGAGCATGAGCTGGTCTCCATTGACGGTAAGGATAAAGTGGAATCTGTAACTGCCATTAATCTGAAGACCAAGGAGAAAATGGTGATCCCCGTTCAGGGCGTCTTTTTCTACGTAGGATTAGTGCCAAAAACTGAATTCCTGAGAGGAAAGGTAGACTGCGATCCTTACTGCTATGTCATCTGTAACGAGAACTCCTGCACCTCAGTCCCGGGAGTTTTTGCAGCAGGTGATGTGAGAATGAAAGACGTCAAGCAGATAGTTACCGCAGTGGCAGAGGGCGCTATTGCGGCAACTATGGCCTTGAAGTATCTGGAAGGGAAAAAGGAAATGTAGCGGAGGTCTTCAGACCTCCATTTGTCTTTCGTAGTGCGACCCTTTTAGGGTCGCCTATGACTCTGGTGTGTCAACCTTCAGGTCTACCATTAGTAAAGCTAAAGCTTTACTCGCCAGGATGTTCCTCGAGGTCCTTCCGCAACCTATCTACAAACTTAATAATATCTTCCTTTTTCAGCTGAGAAAGCAACTCATCTTCAAAAGACAAATGTAGTCTATTTAGCCTTAAATGATCTGGGTCAATCCTTCGAAGCTCATTGAACAAAAGTTCCTTATGTTCAGGATATTTCTTACAATATTCACTCCAGAATTTATCTTTAACCTGTTTTAAAAAATTAGTATAAACTACTTCAGAGCCATTTAAAATACATAAATATGTAGCTCTCTCAAGAATACGTATGGGGTCGAAGCCATATGCATTCTTCTGTTTTTCTAAAAATGAATTGGCAATCGAAACAATGATATCAATTATTTTATTTACGCTTTCTACCAGAGATAGTTCATTAAATTCGTTTCCGATCCTCAACAAATTATCAAGTATTTGTAATTCACCGGGCTTCGTAATTTCTTTATGATAATGGTAAATTCTCCAATAATTTGAAATTATCCATTCAATATTATCTAGAATTTCTTTTTTCTGTATACTATCGATAATATCTAACTGATAAAATTTCAACAAAACCATTGCGATATGTTCGATATTTGCATCTATATAATGAATAAGAAAAGATTCTTTCTCTGCGGCATATTTTGATAACTCATCATAAAAATGCCAAACTTCGTGTCCGAAGTCTATTATACTTTTTATCAAGTGCTTCTTATCTTGATCGGTGGTTTTGGGATCTTGAATTTTATTGTAGACCTCATCAAAGATGTATGGCATAGCTGTCTGTTTTCCGAGATAAACAAAATCCCCAAGAGAAAACTCCATTTCCACTAAAGAAATAATGCCCATCTCTTTTATCTTCACATATAAGCTTATTATCTGTTGCACCTTCTCTAATATTCTCTTCGATAATAACCCATGATCGATATTTCTGCTGTAAAGAATAGCCCTTAACAATATACTGTAAGCCTTCAGGGGATTAGCGATAAGATAGCTAGTATTTGGTTTTAATAACCCATACATGGCAATTTTTGAAAGATAGTCTAAAATTTTGTTTACATCTGTTTGAGACCCTTTAACAATAAGAGCTAATCCAATGTTTCTTAATTTTATAGAACCTTGTATCCCTATATCAAACAATTCTGCATTTAAACCTTTTTCAATATTCTGTACCATATACCCTGTGGCGAGTATACAATGAGGATATTCATTCAATGGATTTGTTCTATAGCGTATTTCTGTGCATTTAATGGCTATTTGGGAGAGACAATTAAGTATCTTTTCCGAAACTGCGAAGTCTTTTAAAGTTATTCCTTGGATAGACAATAATTTCTCAAAAATGTCTAACAAAAAAGCGTCATGGGAGTAATCTAGTGATAGGAAAGGAGAAGATGGCATGAAAGTTCCGTCTTTAACCTCAATATACTTATAAACCAATGAGTATACAGCGTCAACACCCTTTCCGGTAACCTGGTAATCTTTTCGTAGTTGGTAAGTTTGGATAAGAGAGTAAATCTCATCTAAGTAGTTTTTAACACCATTAAATAGATTTGGAAGACGAAATATTGCTGCCCCTCTAAGTCGATCACGCTCTTCCTCTTTGCTGCTGTTGATCTTTATATCGTTTTGGGCTAGTCTAATTACCTTTGCTTTTATTAATCTATCTAAATACTTGTCAATCTTATTTAACAATTTAATACCTTTTTTATGGTGATGAATTATTTGATAAATAGGATCGATAAGATTTGAAATATGAGCATATTGTTTTCGGAGTAGGTAAAAGATTATTATGAGAAAAAAGAACAACAAAACCACTTCATAGATTAACAAGTAATTGATAGGTAGCAATGCAAATAGAAAAAATGCAAAGGAAATACTAGCAATCGTTACAAAGATATACCTATTAATCTTATCTTTCCTGAAATTACTTAGAATAGTCGGAGTGTATCTCTCAGCAGCTTGCTGTATTGCGAAAAGCGACAAGGAAAATGTAATTGCGAGAACCGTAAAAGTTGCTGCTCCAAGTGTTATAAAAAGAGTAGGAAAAAAGCTTGTTAAATTTCCAAAAGAATCTACATTTAATCTAATCAAGAAATTTCCAATTTGTGAATGATACTTGTATAAAAGAGAAACTGAAATGCTTAAAATAATTAAAAAAAGCCCCCATTTCAAAACTCGTCTTACAGAGTAAGAACTTTCTAAAACCTTAGAACGGATAATCAAGTATAATCTAGAAAATAATTCAGTTAGCTTTGAAATAATCTTTTTCAAACATCCTCCTAAATAGGGAATTTTTCGTAGTTAATCCATGTTACAATTAAGATATAGTAATAATTGTTTGTCAAGCAGAATTTATTGGGTTATGCCTGTGGACTTTTATAAACAATCTCAGCTAATAGAATTCACCAACATAGAAACGGTAAAATAAAAAGGACAAGTCAAAATACCTGTCCCAATATATCTCAAAAGAGTATTTTGGAAGGCTGAAAGCCTTCCGCTACCATCTTATTTTTCACGTCTTACGTCTTATTTTTTACCTACCACCTGTTTTTTTAGTATTCAATCCCTTCCTGAGCCAGAATTCCTTTCCTGAAAGGATGTTTAATCTCCTTCATCTCAGTAACCAAATCCGCAACCTGAATTAATTTTTTAGGAGCACCCCTGCCAGTCAAAACCAGATGGACTTTATTCTGCAATCTTTTTATGAACCTGATTAACTCGTCCATCTTAAGCAATCTCAGATTCAGAGCCACATTGATCTCATCTAAGATTATCATAAAATATCTGCCTGAAGAACCGCGTTTTCGGGCAAATTCCAAGGCTCGCCTGGCTGCTTTTTTGTGCTCGGACAAGGGAAGTTTATCTCCTAAGATTCCCACGTAACCTTTACCCATAGAGTAGATTTCGATATCTCGCGGACATCTCTTGGAGAATTTTATCTCACCATAATCCAAGAAATCTTTGATGAACTGAACCATGAGAACCCTTTTACCCTGCCCGGCAGCCCGTATCGCCATCCCCAAGGCAGAGGTGGTTTTCCCTTTGCCGTCCCCGGTGAGAACCATCACCAGTTTTTTCTGATCTTTGATTGATTTTTTCTTGCTCATCTTTACACCCTGAAATTGTTTTTTGAAGGGGCACGACATGTCGTGCCCCTACCATTTCTGTATCTACTACCAGAGACGCATGCGATGCGTCTCTACCCAATTTGATTTTGCTCGATAAATCGAGCAACTACAAAAAAATTCTCCTCTTGAACTTTTGTCCGCCTGAGGCGGATTGAACCTTTGAACGTTTCATTCATTCGGCGGTGCTGGAATCAGATGCGAGCTCATCAAGATATTAGCCTGTTCCCTGGCTCTTCTTATCATCCTGTTTGCCTGTTCGATAAGCTCAGTCCTCGAAGGCTTTATTCTTGCTAATCCTTGCTCAATCGCCTTTAACCCGACTGCCACTGCCTCCCGGGTATAAACCTCCGGATCCTCCATCGTGGGGATGATATATTCTTCATTTATACCCTTATCCTGTGCGGTTTGAGCCAGCTCATGAGCAGCAGCTATCACCATCTCGTCAGTGATCGTTTTGGCTCTCACGTCCAAGGTCCCCCTGAAAATCCCTGGAAAACCTAAGGAGTTATTTATCTGGTTATGGAAATCAGACCTGCCTGTGGCGACTATTCTGGCACCAGCCTCTTTTGCCTCCCAGGGCCAGATCTCTGGCACTGGATTGGCGCACACGAAAACTATCGGGTCTTTCCCCATATCTGCAACCCATTCCTTTTTGATTACCCCTGGACCAGGTGCAGAGAGGGCAATGACCACATCCGCTCCTCTCATAGCCTCAGGAATCCCGCCTTTCTTTTTCTCTTTATTGGTAATCTGGCAGAACCTGTACCTGGGATCGTTTTTTTCAAAATCCTTCCTGTCAGAATGAAGAATCCCGTTAAGGTCAGTCATGATCACTTTACCCGCATCGACCCCTGCAGCCAGGAAGAGTCTTAAAGTAGCGGTATTAGCTGCTCCAGCTCCTACCATAGCGATTTTGACCTCATTCAGTTTCTTCCCCACGATCTTCAGGGAATTGATCAAGCCAGCCAGGTTGACTGCTGCTGTCCCCTGCTGGTCATCATGCCATACCGGAATGTGAGCCTCTTGTCTGAGCTTGTCCAGGATATAGAAGCATTTCGGCTGAGCGATATCTTCGAGATTAATCCCACCGAAAGATGGCTGAATTAGTTTGACCACTTTGATCAGCTCATCCGGGTCTTTGGTCTCAACGCAGATAGGATAAGCATCCACACCACCGAGATATTTGAATAATAAAGCTTTCCCTTCCATTACCGGAAGTCCTGCTTCAGGTCCGATGTCACCTAACCCTAAAACCCTGGTCCCGTCTGAAACCACTGCTACTGCATTCCCTTTATTGGTATGTTCATAAACCTTGTCAGGGTCTTTGGCGATTTCTTTACAGGGTTGGGCAACCCCTGGAGTATACCAGATTGCAAAATCGTTAAAATCCCGGATAATACATTTCGGCGCTATCTCGATTTTACCCTTGTAGAAGGGATGCAATCTTAAAGCATCTTTACCCGGTTTCTCAGCACTGGCTAACCTTTGCTCTTTAGTTGACATAAATTTGAAATCTCCTTTCCTTCTGACTGGAGTGTAAAGCTTTAGCTTTACTTATAATTTGCTTATCGTCTACTGGACGATAATTCTTCGTTGGTGAGGACACCAACGAAGAGCAGCTTCAGCTTTCCATTCTTCCCCTTCCCAGACCATGGAGGTCTGAAGACCTCCGCTACAATTGAAGATATTCAACAAATCCCGGTTTTCCAATCTTTTTCTATTTGAAAAGCATATTCTTTTTTCCACAGACAGAAATAGCACAGGCTTTTTCAAACCTGTGCTATCGGTTTTAAAAGAAAATCGTGCTCCTCACATCAGATTGAATTTCTTTATAGTCGCATCTGCCATCGCCTGAATTCTTTCCAGCTCCTTCTCAAAACCAGGCTTCTTGAACAGATGTTTGAATCGTCCTTGAAGCTTTAAATATTCCTCAACTGGCGCTTTCTTGGTTATTTTGCGTACTGAGGTGATTACACCGTTTTCCATCTCGTAAATAGGGATAAGTCCGGTTTGAACTGCAAGTTTAGCCACTTTTATGGTATCATAAGGCTCATGTGCCCAGCCCAGAGGGCAAGGCGCATGAATCTGTAGATATTTGGGACCAACTATTTCTAAAGCCTTTTTAACTTTCTTCTCTAAGTCCTTCAAATAAGCAACTGATGCAGTCGCCACATAGGGTATCCCGTGAGCTGCGGCTATAGCCGGCATATTCTTCTTTTCAGTAGGGTTTCCCCAGGAGACTTTTCCAGAGGGGCTGGTAGAGGTCCAGGCTTCAAAAGGAGTCAAGCCGCTTCTCTGTACTCCGGTATTCATATAAGCTTCGTTGTCGTAGCAGACGTACAGGATATTATGTCCTCTTTCAAACATCCCGGAAAGACAGCCTATCCCTATGTCTGCAGTTGCTCCATCTCCGCCCTGGGCGATGATTTTCGCTTCTTTTTCGCGACCCAGAGCTTTTAAAGCTACCTCTATCCCTGCTGCCACTGCAGCTGAGTTTTCGAACAAGGAGTGAATCCAGGGCATCTTCCAGGCTGAATGTGGATAGGAGGTAGAGAAAACCTCCAGGCACCCGGTAGCTGCAGTTACAATTATATCTTTTCCTGCGGTATTCATCACTGTCCTGGCAGCTAAGGCTAATCCACAGCCGGTACACGCCTTGTGCCCTGGCGTAAGCAGACTCTCCACAATCTCTTCTTTTTCCTTTTTCTCTATTGTCACTTCATTTTTCGCCATCTTATTTTCCTCCAATGAGGTTTTCTTTTAAATCGACAAAGACGTTGTCCGAAATTCCGGCTTCGCCCTTTTCGATTACTTTCATTATGGACTCCTTGGGGATATCTCTTCCACCCAGTCCGGCGATGAATCCGGAGATTTTTGGCTGGCTCGGTTTGCCGTATAAGGCAGCTTTTATCTCGTCATACAAAATCCCGGTTGCTCCTAAGGAGATAGCTTTTTCCATAACGATCACGTTTTTGACATTTTTAAGGGCGTCATAGATTGCTTCTTTGGGGAAGGGCCTGAATGCCCTTATCTTTAGCACTCCGACTTTTTTGCCTTTGTCTCTCAACTCATCTGCCACTTCCTTTATCGTTCCGACAACTGAGCCCATGGACACGATTACGGTCTCTGCTCCATCCAGTCTATATTTTTCCACTAACCCGCCCTGATACCTGCCAAACGTCTTTTTGAACTGGTCTGCAACCTCTTCGATCATATCTGAGGAAGCCTCAATCGCTTTCTGCAGTCTATACCTGGTTTCCATATACCAGTCCGGTTCTGCTAAGATCCCGAAGGTTAAAGGATTTTTTGTGGTTAAGTATAATTCAGGTTTATAAGGCGGCAAAAACTCATCTGCCATCTTCTGATCTATAAACTCAATCGGCTCAAACGCATGCGTCAGGATAAAACCATCCATATTAACCATCACCGGCAGCATTATCTCCGGATGCTCTCCGATTTTGAAAGCCTGCAGGTGCATGTCTGCGGCTTCCTGGTTATCCTCGGCAAAAAGCAAAATCCAGCCTGAGTCTCTTATAGTCATCACGTCCTGCTGGTCATTCCAGATGTTTATCGGAGCGGAAACTGCTCGATTAGTGCAGGTGATAACTACTGGAAACCTCAATCCTGCTATATTGAACAAAACCTCAGTCATCAATAGAAGACCCTGAGAGGTGGTGGTTGAATAAGCTCTGGCTCCGGTAGCTGAGGCACCCAGAATGACGGAGGCCGCTCCGAATTCGCTCTCCACGTTCACGAACTGGGATTTCAGGTCCCCGTCTGCCACAAATTGAGAAAGATTCTCCACGATGTGGGTCTGGGGAGTAATGGGATAAGCGGAGATCACATGCGGACGGCAGACTTTAACCGCCTCCGCTACTGCCATTGACCCTTCGATAACTTTTTTCATTTTTTATTTAACCTCCACGATCAACTCGATATCTTTTAAAGGACATTCCTCCACGCAGATTCCGCACCCTTTGCAGTAATCTAAATCCGCCCAGTATTTCTTATTTGCACCGAAGATTACACCATCCGGACAGACTGCCACACAGATCCGGCAGTCATTACATTTTTCCTGCTTAAAGATTGGTCTTTTTGTTCTCCAGGCACCGGTCTTATACTCTTTGCTGGAACCTGGTTTTGAAACAGTTCCTTCTGGTTTAGTCATTCTTAGCTCCTTTCAATAGCTCGTAGGCTTTCTCCACTGCCGCCACATTCTTCTTCCCTAACTCTCCTGGAAACCGCTCCATTACACTCCTTTTAATAGCTTCCAGGGAGATAAGCCCGGTCGCACCGGCAAAAGCACCCATCAAGGTCGTGTTCTGAATAGGCCTGCCTAAGATCTCCATAGCGATTCTGGATGCAGGAATGGTTAAAATTCTGGCTTTGGTTTTCAAGCCAACCTCTTCTGGGTTTTTTTCGGTATCCACGATCACCAATCCATCTGGTTTTAAACCTTTCAATAAATCGACAGCACCAATCAGGGTATAATCCTGAATAATCAGAAAGTCCGGCTCGTAGATCTGGTTTCTGGCTCTTACCTTATGATCTGCTATACGGACGAAAGATTGAACCGGTGCGCCCATTCTTTCGCTGGTAAAGGTAGGGAAAGCCTGAGCATATTTACCATCCTCAAAAGCCGCAACTGCTAAAAGCTCAGCCGCAGTAACCACGCCCTGACCTCCTCTGCCATGAATCCTTATCTCTTTTAACATAGTTCTCCTTTAAACTCACCAATCAAATTTATACGCTTTTTATCACCCTCAATTTGTTTTACTTTGCAACTCTTTTTTCTTGAGTTAACCCTGTTAGAACTTTTTTCTTTGTTTTTGCTTTTGTTTTTATTTTTTACCTTTGAACTCTTGAACCATTGAACTTTTGAACCTTCAAACCTTTTTTTACGCTCACGTTCTTTTCTCACATTCTCGGCAGAGTGATTTTTTTCTGCGCCTGATACTTCCCCTTTTTATCCTTATAGGAGGTCTCGCACTCCTCGTCCGCTTCTAAGAAGATTATCTGAGCAATCCCTTCATTAGCATAGATCTTGGCTGGCAGTGGCGTGGTGTTGGAAATCTCCAGAGTGGCATACCCTTCCCATTCCGGCTCAAAAGGGGTGACGTTGACAATTATGCCACAGCGGGCGTAGGTAGACTTTCCAAGGCAAATGGTTAATATATTTCGAGGAATCTTGAAATATTCCACGGTCCGGGCAAGGGCGAATGAATTTGGCGGAATGATACAAAAATTCCCTTTCACGTCTACTAAAGAGCGTGGGTCAAAATTCTTTGGATCAACAATTGTGGTGTTCACGTTGGTGAAGACCTTAAATTCGTTTGCCACCCTGATATCATAACCATAAGAAGATAACCCATAAGAAATTTTTCCTTTTTTGACTTGACCTTCTGAGAAAGGTTTTATCATCTCTTTTTTTAAAGCCATCTGTCGAATCCACTTATCCGATTTAATAGGCATAAAAATACCCCTTTTGTTCTGAATTTTATCAAGAAAAATGAATAGAATGGAACTTGAAGTTAAAACTCAGGAAGTAATCAGGTCTGCCAGGGTTTTCTTCTCTAAGAGATTCGTCAGATAGTCCTGGGCTTTTAACCAGATTTTCCTCAAGGAGCAGGTATCTTTCCTTTCGCAGAATTCTGCCTTGTTTAAGCATCTGGTCAAATAGATTGGACCCTGGACACTTTCCAGGATATCCTTAGCCGTGATCTTGTCCGTGGGCTTTGCCATTGAGAACCCGCCTCTGGCACCACGATGAGATTTGACCAGTCCTGATCTGGTATAACTCTGGAAGATCTTTGCCAAGAACTTCTCCGGAATATCCTCATTTTCGGATATCTCGGATAGACGAACTACTCTTTTTTCGGGCTGTCGGGCTAAATACATAATGCCCAAAAATCCGTAATCGCCTGCTTTGGTTAATTCCATAATAACCTCCTTTTGAGGTCAAAAGGATTTACATAATCTTTTACATCTTTAAAATAACACCTCCTTTTTTCCTGTCAAGGAAAATCTGCAAAAATTTGTTATTTTTTTCACAAGCTAAAAAGGACTTAATTGGTCGTTTTTTGTCTCATTCAACAAGTTAAGACATTATGAAATACTGTATAACTTTAATATGCGTATTTACTTAACTCCTGCCCCACTCTCTTAAAAACTGTAAAAACAGGCGCACACCGAACCCTAAGGGACCTTTAGGAATATAAGGTTTGCCCTTTTCCTCCCAATCCATTCCTGCTATGTCCAAATGCGCCCAGGGAGCTTTGCCTACGAATTTCTTGAGGAATGCAGCTGCAGTTATAGTCCCGGCAGGCCTGCCCCCTGAATTTTTCATATCTGCCAGATCGCTTTTTATCTGCTCCTCATACTCTTTATAAAGGGGCAATTCCCAGACCCTCTCACCGGTTTTCTCGCCAGCTTTTTTGACCTTATTCAGAAGCTGCTGGTCACTCCCCATAAGTCCTGCCACCACGTTCCCCAAGGCAATCACACAGGCTCCTGTCAGAGTGGCAATATCCAGGAGAGCCTTCGGCTCGTATTTCTGAGCATACCCTAAAGCATCTGCCAAGATCAGTCGCCCTTCTGCATCAGTGGACATAATCTCGATTGTTTTACCAGAGTAAGACTTGATTATATCCCCTGGTTTATAGGCTGTGCCAGAAGGAAGATTTTCAGTGGCTGGGACTAATCCGACCAGGTGAACTGGGATCCCTTCTCTGGCTGCAGAAGCCATGGTTGCAATCACTGCTGCACCTCCTGCCATATCACCTTTCATCTCCCACATACCTTCAGAAGGCTTGATCGAGATTCCGCCTGAGTCGAAAGTTATCGCCTTGCCGACCAGAACTACTGTCCCTCTTCTTTTCTTCTCCGGCATATGTTCCATAATGATGAATTTAGCCGGCTGCTTGCTTCCCTGGGCAACTGCCATAAGAGCTCCCATCTTCAGTTTCTCTAAATCAGGAGGAGAAAGAATTTCACATCTGAACTTATATTCCTTGGCAAGATTCAGAGCTATTTCAGCCATCCTGGTCGGGGTCATAAAATTGCTAGGATGGTTGACCATATCCCTGGCCAGATTTGTCCCCCAGGAACTTATCTCACCAGTCTTCATTCCCTTCTCGATAGCCGACTTCTTGGTTCTGTCCTCATCCCAGATAGTCATACTCTCGACCTCAAAAAGGTCTTCTTTCCCCTCGGTCTTGTACTGGTCCAGATGATAAGCTGAAAGCAGAGTCCCTTCGGTCACGGCCTGGGCAGATGCCTCAAAATCTATTCCCTTTTGCCCTTTCCCGTGAAGAAAACTGACGTAGTTTTTGATCTTAAGCTTTTTAGCCTTCTTATAAGCCGTCCCGGCAGCTTGTCTGATTCGGTCCAGGCTGAACTCCTCTTTCTTTCCGAGACCGATAAGAATAATTCTTTTGAACTCAAAACCCTTGGGATACAAAACTGCGGTCTGATTAGCCTTTCCGCCGAAATCACCATTTTTGAGAAGTAGGGAGATCGCCCCGTCTAATCTTTTGTCTAAAAGTTTCGCCTCTTTAGAAAGCCCTTGTGCTTCAAAAAGCCCTAATGCTAAAGCCTCTGATTTTAGCTCCTCAGCCTTCCCTAATTTAAGCTCGATTTTCATCCGGAACTCCTTTTGAGATAATTTTTAAGTTTGTCAAGATTATAATAAATTAAAAATAGATTGGCAAGAGAATTCAATATAAAAAAAAGAGACGCATGCCATACGTCTCTACAAAAGAAATTTGGGTTCGATAAATCGAACCCCTACATCTAAAAAATTGAATTATAAGCTAAATTTAACAGTTCCTGTGGTAAAATCCCCAAAGCTAAAATCCCTATCCCTGTTAATAATATAACTAACCCTAAGGAAAATGGTATGGAAACCGGTTTGACCTCTTCTGCTGAAGGTCGCATAAACATATAGACAATTACTCTCAGATAATAATACACTGAGATCAAACTGTTAATCACCGCAATTATCACCAAACCCAAATATCCAGACTTTATTGCGGAGCTGAAGATATAGAATTTGGCAAAAAAACCAGCAGTAGGCGGAAAACCTGCTAAGGAGAGCATAAAGATAGCCATAAACACACCTAAGAACGGATTTTTCAAACCTGCACCAGCATATTCCTTGTAAAGGTCTGTCCCCTCTTTTTCCTTTGACCCCATTGAGATGATGACCGCAAAGGCACCCAAGTTCATCAGGATATATGCGGATAAGTAGAACAAAACGCCGGATATGGCTGAATTACTGCCTGATACGAAAGCGATCAGAATGTATCCGCCATGAGCGATTGAAGAATAAGCTAAGAGTCTTTTCAGATTAGTCTGCCATAAGGCTAAAAGATTCCCGGTGGTCATCGAGAGAACCGCTAAAATCCAGAAGATCAAAGTCCAGTCAGGTTTAATCGAGGAAAAAGCTAAGAGAAAAATCCTTAAAAGCGCAGCAAATCCAGCCGCCTTTGGTCCCGCGGAGATGAAACCTGCAATCGGCGTAGGAGCGCCCTCGAAAACGTCCGGCATCCACATATGAAAAGGAACCGAGGCGATCTTGAAACCGAAGCCGACGATTAAAAACCCAATCCCGGCATAAAGCAGAAACTCGCTTGCGCCTGCAAAAACGCCACTGAAAGGAGCCAAGAACAATATCTTCTCTAAATTAGTCGTGCCGAAATTCCCGTAAATCAAGGCAATGCCGAAGATCAGGAAACTGGTGGCAAAAGAGCCCATCAGGAAAAACTTCATCGAGGCTTCGTTCGACTTCGGATCTTTCTTCCTGAAACCGGACAGGATGTATAGAGAAACAGAGACTATCTCCAGCCCTAAGAAGATGACTATCAGGTCGAAACTGGAAGCCATCAGCATCATACCCAGAGTGGCGAAAAGCAGCAGGGCATAATAATCCCCCCGCACCTGCTCTTCTCTTTTGAGGAAGCTTATAGATAGAAGCACCACTAAAAAAGAGCTGATCAGGAAAATGAAGGAGAAAAACAAAGCGAAATTGTCAGCCAGCGCCATGCCATTGAATCCGGAAAAGCCCGAGCCGAAAAGGTTCACCGAGAAAAAGAAAGAAAGGGCAATGCCTATCCAGGCAAGATGCGGTAAAATCCCTTTCTTGTCCTTTGGCAGAAAAGCTTCCAGAAGTAAAAGTACAAATCCGAAAACCGCCAGAATGATTTGTGGAGTTATCACCTGCCAGTTAATATCAATTAAACTTAAATCCATATTATCCTTTTTTATATTCCCCTCCCTTGATGGGAGGGGTAAGGGGGCGTAGCCTCCCTAACCCTCTCCCACAAGCCGTTAAAAGCCTTACGGTCCTACGGAGGCTTCGCTCCTCGTAGAGGGGAGAGGGAATTCGTCTAACGTCTCCCTTCTCCCGTCTTACTTGCCTTATTTTGCTCCTTGTTGGTCTCCTGACCAACGAGGCTCCGCTGGTGGGGACACCAACGGAGAGCACAATAGGTTTTTGTAGCGGAGGTCTTCAGACCTCCATCTTTTTTTATGGAAGGCTAAAGTCTCAAGACCTTGACGGCCTTCCGCTACATTTAAGTCTCCCAACCACCGGCTGGGCATTAAAATCCTCACGTTCCTCCAAACCCGACTGTTACCTTTCCATCTTCCACCATCACCGGAACCGCTTTTTTCCCTGCCAGCTTAATGAGCTCTTCCTGAAACTCCGGGTTTTTCACCACGTCGATTTCTTTATATTTTGTCCCCTGCCTGTCCAGATGCCTCTTCAAAGCCGCTGAGTAAGGGCATCCTTCTTTAATATATATGCTAACCGCCATACCTCCTCCTTTTCCTATCACCTATTACCTATTACCTATCTCCTACTACCTATGACCTATTACCTACCACCTATCACCTTAAGTTTAAAACCGACTCCTCTGTGCATCTTCTCAGCTCAAATTTAACATATCCTGCTGGCTCATCTTTCGCTTCGCATATCTCATCGAACTTTTTCTCACAGGAAGACATCTGTTCAGATTTATAATTCACATATTCCAGCATATTCTTCACCGCAGGCTCTATCTTTGACAAAAACGACTGTGGATAGATCCCGATCCAGAAAATCAAAAGAACTATCGGGATTAAAGTTATCTTCTCCCGGAGATTCAAATCCAGAAGGTTTTTGTTCTCCTCCTTTTTTATCTCCTGGAAAAGAACTCTCTGGATCATCCAGAGCATATAGACCGCGGCTAAGATGATTCCAACAGCTCCCAGTACTGCATACACTGTTTTTGATTTAAAAGCTCCTAAGAGGATTAAGAATTCTCCCACGAAACCGTTTGTCCCTGGCAGCCCGATAGAGGACAAGGTGACGATGATTAAAAATGTCGCAAAAACCGGAACAACTCTGGCAATCCCTCCATACTCCTCTATCAGACGGGTATGTCTCCTCTCGTAGATCATCCCCACGATTAAAAACAAAGCGCCTGTGGAGATGCCGTGATTGATCATCTGCAGAATACCGCCTGAGATCCCCTGCATATTCAGGGCAAAAAGACCTAACATCACAAAACCCAAATGGCTCACGCTGGAAAAGGCCACCAGGCTTTTTATGTCTTTCTGCATGGTGGAGACTAAAGCCCCGTAGATTATTCCGATTATCGCTAAGATGGAGAAAAGCGGGACGAAATTCATAAAAGCATTCGGGAACAAGGGCAGACAGAATCTTAAGAAACCGTAAGTCCCCATTTTCAGCAAAACCCCGGCTAAAAGTACGCTTCCTGCGGTTGGTGCCTCCACGTGAGCGTCCGGAAGCCAGGTATGAAAAGGAAACATCGGAACCTTGATGGCGAAAGCTAAGGCAAAGGCTAAGAATAACCAGAACTGTGCCCCAAAGGGAATCGGAAGCTGGAGAATTTTCAGCAGGTCAAAGCTGTATTCTCCGGTGTAGTTATAATTCATAAAATAGAGGACTAAAATAGCCACTAACATAAAAATGCTACCTAACATAGTGAAAAGGATAAATTTGATGGTAGCATAAATCTTACGAGGACCACCCCAGATTCCAATCAGGAAATACATCGGGATAAGCATCCCTTCCCAGAAAACATAGAACAAAAACAGGTCCAAACTGACAAAAACGCCGATCATCCCGGCTTCTAAGAAAAGCATAGTGACCATATACCCCTTTACCTTTTCCTGAATTGCACTCCAGGATGAAAGTATAGCCAGAGATGAAAGGAAAGTGGTCAACAATACCAGAAACAAACTTATGCCGTCAATACCCAGATGATAATTTATCCCCAGACTTTGGACCCAAGATTGGTTGACCTCAAACTGAAACCCGTTCTCCGGGACGAAATTAAAATAAAGGTAAAGGGACAGGATAAAATTTATTAAAGCTATAACAAAGGCAAAAGATTTTATTAGCCCACCTTTCTCTTTATTTACCAGCAAAAGCAAGAGCGCGCCAGCTATCGGAACAAAAACCAGCAATGTTAAGATATACTCTGACATATTCCTCTTAATTTTAATGTAGCGGAGGTCTTCAGACCTCCATTCATTTGTCGTATTGCTTTTCGTAGCGCGACCCTTTCAGGGTCGCATTGCGAGGCTGAAAGCCTCGCGCTACTTCAGACCTCCATGTTTTTATGGAAGGCTGAAGCCTTCCGCTACTTTTATAATCACCTCAATATGAAATAAGCCAGAATCAGGAGCACGCCGAAAACCATCCCTAAGGCATAGTTGCGCACGTACCCGGTCTGGACTTTTCTGCCGATGCCTGCAAACCAGTTAACTGTATTGGCTAACCCATTGGCGATTCCATCGATTACTTTCACGTCAAAGAATTGCCAGAGGAAAGTAGCAAACTTGAGCAACGGGTTGACAACTATCTTGAAGTAAAGCTCATCCACATAATATTTGTTCAAAAGAAGTTTATAAGGAAAACTGAATCTCTGTGCTAAGCTCTTCGGAAGGTCTGGACTCTTGATATAAAATCTGTAAGCAAAGAAAATACCCAGTAAAGCTACGACCACCGAAAGTGCCATCAGAAGATATTCAGTAGAAGCTGGATGTAAAGCTATCTCTCCTTTCTCACCAAACACCGGACTCAAAAAGCTTTCGAAGTTATTCCCGCCTCCAAGCGATTTTGGAACTCCAATGTATCCTCCGATAACTGAGAGGACTGCCAGGACCATCAGAGGAACAATCATTATCTTTGGGGACTCGTGGATATGAGATTTTATCGATTCATCCACTCTTGACTTTCCAAAGAAGGTCAAAAAGAAGAGCCTGAACATATAGAAAGCGGTCATTCCTGCAGTGACCAATCCGATAATCCACAAGATTAAATTACCCTGAGAAAATGCTTTCCACAGAATCTCATCCTTGCTGAAGAAACCGGAGAATAAAGGTATCCCGGAGATGGCTAAGACTGCGGCAAACATCGTCCAGAACGTAACCGGCAGTTTGTTCTTCAGCTCTCCCATCTTCTGCATATTCAGCTCGCCTGATAGAGCATGCATCACGCAGCCTGCACCTAAGAAGAGCAAAGCCTTGAAAAAAGCATGAGTCATCAGGTGAAATATCCCTGAGGCAAATGCACCTACTCCACAACCCAGGAACATATAACCAAGCTGGCTGATAGTTGAATAAGCCAGAACCCTTTTTATGTCGTTTTGAACCATACCGATTGAAGCGGTGTAAAGTGCGGTAACAGCCCCGATGACTGCAACCAGACCCATAGTGAAAGGAGCAAGCTGGAAAAGAACGTGACACCTGGCTACCATATAGACACCAGCAGTCACCATTGTCGCCGCATGGATTAAAGCAGAAACCGGAGTTGGTCCTTCCATTGCATCCGGCAGCCAGACATAGAGCGGAATCTGGGCAGACTTCCCCACTGCTCCCGCAAATAGAAGCAGGGTGATTGCAGTTGCCAGCCCGCCACCCAAGGTGAGAATAGAAGGAGCCTGTAAGAACACGTCTGAATAGTTGAGCGTACCGAAGGTCCAGAAGATGAGCATAATTCCTAAGGCAAATCCAAAATCTCCAATCCGGTTGACGATGAAAGCCTTTTTAGCCGCATCTGAGGCAGACTTCTTTTCATACCAGAAGCCTATCAGAAGGTAAGAGCATAAACCCACGCCTTCCCAGCCCAAATAAAGTAAAAGGAAGTTGTTGGACAAAACCAGGGTCAGCATAAAGAAGACGAAAAGGTTCATAAAGGAGAAAAATCTGGCAAAACCCTTGTCCTCACCCATATAACCGATGGAATAGACGTGAATGAAAAAACCGACTCCGGAAACCACTAAAATCATCACACAGGATAAGGGGTCCAAAAGAAAAGAGACATTGACCTTGAAAAGCCCGGAATAAATCCAGGGGAATACCACTCTCTCGATAATCCTATGCTCTGCAGGGAGAGACAGAAGCTCAAAGAGAATTTTAACGGAGATAAGGAAGGAAACCCCGATTGTGCCACAACCGATCAAGGAAACCAGGGTCTTCCCCAATCTTCTCCCCAAAATCCCGTTGATGACAAACCCTATTAAGGGAAGCAGAGGTATTAACCACACATATTCGATCATATTTTATCTTCTTCGTAGGGCATCCGCCTCTGGCGGATCAGGTTGCCTTTTCTTTCGTAGCGCGACCCTTTAAGGTCGCCAGTTTGCTTTTGGTGTCATTGCGAGGAGTCCATTTGGACGACGAAGCAATCCCTTCATTCTCAAGGAGACAGATTGCTTCGCCCAACTGGGCTCGCAATGACCCTTTAATTCCTTCCTGCCAGGCTGAAGCCTTGCTCT
>JAUYBY010000098.1 GCA_030692925.1 Candidatus Zixiibacteriota bacterium
ATGTGTAGATTGTCACGGCAGTCATACCATCACCTCAGTAAAAGACCCTCTGAATAAGGTTTTCCCAACCAACCTTCCAAAAACCTGTGCAGTTTGCCATTCAGATGAAAAGCTTATGGGAGGGTATAAACTCCCTTACAATACCTTAGAGGAGTATGCCTCAGGGGTTCACGGCAAAGCCCTTTTAGAGAAAAACGATAGATCCGCCCCTAGCTGTGCAGGCTGTCATGGAAATCATGGAGCCGCCCCTCCTGGAGTTACTGAGGTGAGGAATGTATGCGGTAAATGTCATATCAATTCTGAGACCTATTTTGCTAAAAGCCCTCATTTTGAGGCTATGAAGAAAAGGAAGATGTCCCAGTGCGCCTCCTGTCACGAGCATCATTCTATTAAGTATCCAGAGGTATCTATGTTTGACCAGACCTGCTCAAAATGTCACGACCAGAGCTCAGGTGCTTACAAAAGAGGACAGCAGATAAAAGCCTTAATCTTAGAGGCAGAGGAGCAGATCGACAAAGCTAAGGAGCTGATCAGGAAGGCAAAAGCCAAAGGGCAGGATGTATCAGAATATGAGACTCAGTTAGAACAAGCGAACACAGATATGCTGCAGGTATTACCGGTTACTCATACTTTAATCCTCTCTGAGGTGGAGACCATCACCAGGAGTGCCAGGACCGTAGCTGGAGAGATAACCTCCTCTGTGCATAATTATTTAGAATCTCTGCGCATGAGAAAAGTGGGGTTGGGGATAATCTGGCTTTTTATCTTTTTCGTGGTGGTTGTTCTTTATCTGAAGGTGAAGAGAGCAGATGAGGAGTTCGAGTTAGCTAAGGAAAAAGAAAGGGGTTGATTTTTTTGTTAAATGATTTAATCAATAAAACCGATGCCACTTCTGGTTCCCCAAAAAAGGGGACTTTCTATATAAAAATTGATAAACTGGTAGAGATTTTTTAACTATGGTATGAGGTTGGAGGAGAGGTAAATTGAAGGCACCGAGGATCCCGAAGAAAATCTTAGGCTTGGCTTTTATTTTTTCCATAGTGATTGCTGCTCTGGTTGTTGCACGAATGTTGTTCATACCTCCTTCATTCGGAAAATATGGACACTATAGAGCAGATGCGGTTAATGAGATAGTTGCTCAAGAGATAAATTATGCAGGTTATCAAGCATGTATGGAATGTCACGATGAGATCTACAAACCCAAAGAGAGATCATATCACAAGTCTGTTTCATGTGAGGCATGTCACGGTCCGGCGGCAAAACATGTGGAAGCGCCTGATGAATTCGTTCCCGGCGCCCCAAGGGAACGTGGATACTGTCCTCTCTGTCATGACTACAATCCCTCCAGACCTACCGGATTCCCTCAGATTATCACTGAGCTTCATAATCCTGGTAAGGCCTGTATGACATGTCATAATCCGCATAACCCTGTTCTGCCTCATACTCCTGAGGAATGTAGCGCCTGCCACCGGGAGATTGCCAATGTAAAGAGGATCTCATATCACGCCTCGCTTCCCTGCGTAAGATGCCATACCGTTCCGGAAAAGCATATGGTTCAACCGAAATTCGTATTTGCCCAAGTACCTGTGGAAAGGGAGTTTTGTGGGGAATGTCATGCTGAAGGTGCCCCAGGCGGCCCAGATATTCCGCGAATTGACTTGGATACTCATGGAGAACGCTATTTATGTTGGGATTGTCATTACCCCCATTATCCGGAGGCCAGATGAAGAAGAAGAAATCAAATCCGCTAAGTCGAAGGGAATTCTTAATGATCTGCTCAAAGGCTCTCCCCTTTACAGGAATTTTTTTCATACCCTTTACGGCTGATCAAATTCTTTTTGCTCAAAAGACCAAAGAATATGATCCCACTCAACATGAGTATGCCATGGGGATAAATATTCACAAATGCATAGGTTGTGGCCGATGCGCTGATGCATGTAAAAAAGAGAACAATGTGCCCAGAGAACCATATTATTTTCGTACCTGGGTAGAGAGGTATATCATTTCCACAGATGGAGAAACCTATGTGGATAGTCCCAACGGTGGCATAGATGGCTTTCCAGAGTTCAAAGATAATCTGGAGATCTTAAGGACTTTTTTCGTGCCCAAGCTATGCAATCAGTGCGCCAATCCCCCATGTGTTCAGGTATGTCCGGTGGGTGCCACTTTTTTATCCCGAGATGGAGTGGTGCTTGTGGATGAGAAATATTGCGTGGGCTGTCGGTATTGTATTCAGGCCTGCCCTTACGGTGCTCGATTCCTTCATCCAACTAAGAAGATAGCAGATAAATGTACCTTTTGCTATCACCGCCTGGTGAGAGGATTGCTTCCTGTATGCGTTGAGGTCTGTCCCACTCAGGCAAGGGTTTTTGGAGAGGTTGGATTACAGAGCAGTCCTTTAAGACGATTTCTCCGCTTTAATGATGTAGTTGTTCTTAAACCCTCGCTAAATACCAGGCCGAAGGTTTATTACGCGGGTGCTGATGGGGAGGTTAGATAAATGGTGGAGTTAATTATGATTCATATCCAAACCGGACTGAAGGATATTACTGGTTATATATATCCGAACGAATTTGAACTTCACTGGGGACTCTTAATTGTAGTCTATCCTTATCTAACCGGGCTGGTTGCCGGTGCTTTTATTCTTGCTTCACTCGAAAGACTATTTAAGATTAAGGTTCTCCAACCAGTCTACAGATTGTCTCTCTTATCCGCATTGGCATTTCTTTTTGTGGCGCCCCTGCCACTTCTAGCTCATCTGGGGCATCCAGAACGTTCCTTTGAGATGTTTTTGACGCCTTATACCAAATCGGCTATGGCTATGTTCGGTTTCGTTTATGCCTGGTATCTAATGGTCGTATTACTGCTGGAGATCTGGTTCGATTACCGAAAGGATATAGTGATCTGGTCGCAGGAGAAGAAAGGGATTATGAGGTTTGTCTATAAGATACTCACCTTAGGCGCAACAGATCTCTCAGAGAAATCCATACTTTTAGACAACAAGATTGGTAAGGTAATTACCATTATTGGAATACCCTCTGCATTCCTTTTGCACGGCTATGTTGGCTTTATTTTCGGATCGGTCAAAGCCAATCCCTGGTGGAGTAGCGTTTTGATGCCCATAGTTTTTCTATTTTCAGCTATCGTTTCCGGCATCGCATTGGTACTGCTGATCTATATGGTCAGCACCATGTTTCGCTGGAAAACGATGAATATGTCTTGCCTTAACCAACTAGGCGAGCTTCTACTTTATGCCATCATTGTCGATTTTTCATTAGAATTATTGGACTTCATTCAACGGCTTTATGAGTCGGAGGAATCGATCCATATTTTATCGCAAATGATATCCAGCCGGTTGTTTTTAAGCCTAATAATTTCTCAATTCATTCTAGGCAGTGTTATACCGATGATTTCGCTTGTTTGGGCAAGATTTGGCAGAGTCCCGGACGAGATGCGTAGGATGGTATACTTTATCGCGGCAATTTTAGTGCAGGTGGGTATCTTCAGCACCCGGTGGAACGTCGTTATCGGCGGGCAGTTGTTCTCGAAAAGTCTCAGAGGCTTAACGGTCTACAAAATTCAATTATTTGGACTTGAAGGTCTATTTATGGCAGGATTTTTGTTAATATTACCGTTCATCATCCTATATATCCTTTGTAAATTGTTTCCTCCATGGGTAGATTCCGAAGTAAAACTACATTAAATTTTTGAGGATTGGTCCAAGTACACTGCCTTGAGTTCCTTTTTTTCTTTAAAAAGTGGTATGGAGACAACAGTTGTAAAAAAACTCAAAAGGGTTTTAAGAAATTCAAAAAGAAAGCTTGACAATGTAGACTGTCTCTATATTTTATTTTCTTAGAAATTTCCAAGAACAGGACTTTGAATTTTGCTTTTTGTGTCTTTATGGCTTATCTTTTCAAATCTCTATGCCGAGGAGGGTTTCCATTTTTCGATTTTAGGAGATAGAACTGGAGGGGTTCAGCCGGGAGAACAGTAGCTGGGGAGATAGCTGCCTCAATGCATAATTATCTGGAATCCCTGCGAATGAGAAAAGTTGGTTTGGGGATAGTCTGGCTTTTTATCTTTTTCGTAGTGGTAGCCCTATATCTGAAGGTAAAAAGGGCAGATGAGGAATACGAGGCAGAGAAGAAAAAAGAAAAACCTTAGTTTCTCAGAGGCGTTTTGAATTTTAAAACCGGCATTCTTTAAAGAACAGGGTGTCGGTTTTATTCCATATAAGGTAAAAAATGAAATTCGATTTCTTCAAAAAAGAGAAATTCAAAAGGATAATGGTCAGGCTGGTCAAGATCCTGATAGTCCTGGTGGTTTTCGGGATAATCCTTACCTTCATCGGCGTGGAATATACTGCCAAGCCAAGATTTTGTATCACCTGCCATTATATGCGTCCCTATTATGATGGCTGGAAGACCTCCACCCACAATATGGTTTCCTGTGTGGATTGTCATTATCCACCAGGAATTCAGAGTGAGCTAAGAGGTAAATTTGAAGCTATAGTCTCAGTGGCTAAATATGTTACCGGAACCTACGGAAAAAGCAGACCCTGGGTGGAGATAAGTGACCAGAGTTGCTTAAGGCCAGATTGTCATGAAAGAAGACTTCTTCGGGGAAAGGTCAGCTTCGGGAATATCCTTTTCGACCATACCCCTCATTTAGCTGAGATGAAAAGGGGAAAAAAACTCAGGTGTACAAGCTGTCATTCCCAGATAGTTCAAAGAGTTCATATGACCGTTACCACCAACACCTGTTTCCTCTGTCATTTTAAAGAGGTAGAAGGGGAAAAGCCCTTAGGCGGATGCCCTTCCTGTCATGGTGCCCCGACCTCGGTGGTGGAATACCAGGGGGTGAAATTCGACCATAAGGAAGGGGTTAAATTAGGGATAGATTGTATGAAATGCCATCTGAACGTGGTGCAGGGAGAAGGAAACGTATCCAAAGAAAGGTGTTTTAACTGCCATACTGAGCCCGAACGTCTGGAAAAATACCAGGATGTGCTCCTCATGCATATGTATCACGTGACCAACCATAAGGTGGATTGCTTGAGATGTCACGATGAGATCAAGCATAAAATGGTGGCTATGGCGAAATCGATTGAGGTGGATTGTAATTCCTGCCATCCAGGGCATCATGCGGCCCAGAAGGAGCTTTTCATTGGCACAGGCGGAAAGGGAACTGAGCAGATACCAGCCCCGATGTTCCTTATGCGAGTAAGCTGCACCGGATGCCATATCTCTCACAAAGGAGACAAACTCAAAGGCACAAGCGCCTTTGCCTCACCTGCGGCCTGTGTTTCCTGCCATGGTGGTAATTACGGGCAGATTTTAGAGGAATGGAAAAAAGTTATAGGTCAGGGGCTTTCTCAGATAATCCCGGCTTTAAACCGGGCAGTGTCTGAGCTAAAAACAACCTCTAAGAAGGGTGAAGATTACCTGAAAGGCAAATCACTATTAGAAGAGGCGAAATACAATATAGATCTGGTTAGGGAAGGCAAAGGGGTGCACAATATAAAATATTCAATCCAGCTTTTGGAAACTGCCAATCAGAAGTTAAAAGAAGGGATGAAGGCTATTGGCTCTAAATATCAGGTTCCAGCTTTAGCTTTACCTTCTGCTACTCCAAAATCAGAATGCTATAGCTGTCACCTTGGCATCGAAACTAAAACGGTTACAGCTTTTGGCAGGACTTTCTCTCATCAAACTCATTTAGTCAAGGCTAATCTGCCCTGCGTGAACTGTCATTCCAACCAGAGAAAGCATGGGGAGTTAATCCTCTCCGCGGAGAGCTGTAATAACTGCCATCACGGAAAAAGAGAGGATTGCCAGACCTGCCATCCGGTTCAGGAAGCTTTCAGAAAAGGGTCAAAGGTCTTAGATTATCAGCCTATTGCTCCACCGATGCCGGATCTGGGATGTCGTGATTGCCACACCGAGATAAAATTTAACCAGACCGCGCAGATAGTTCGGAGCGTATGCACGAACTGTCACGAGAAAGATTATGTCCAGATGCTGGACGATAAGCAGAAAGAGATTAAGGATGAGTTGATAAAGATTAACGAGTTCGTCTTGCAGGAAAGGAAAAAAGAGAAATTAACCCCTGAGCAGAAAAAAGGGATTGATTATATTCAGGAAAGATTGGATTTATTGGAGAAGGATAAAAGTTTTGGCGGGCATAATCAGAACCTGGATGATAAAATGATTCAGGATATAAGTGCGAAGATGAAAGAGTTTGGAGGATAAATTATCTTTTGTAGGGGCGTATCGCAATACGCCCCTACATATCTTCAGATAGCATGTGACCGTCGGGTCCCTGACCCGGACGGGGGAAAAACGTAGCGTCCGGGTTTATCCCGGACGTTTTTGCTTGACTGATGCCGACAGGACTATTATTCTATAAGTCGGAGGAATTTCTTTCCGCGAGAAGGAATATGCGTAAACTTCTGTTAGAGGTTGTAGTGTTTGCCCTCGTTTCGGCAAGTTCCCCGCTCTTACTGCATGCCCAGACTGACTCCGCCTGCCTGGAGAAAATTGGTGCGAAACTGCATAGAGGCGAGGGTCTTATACTTATCAAGTCTGATGTATCTAAAATTTCAGGCTGGTTTGAGTCGATAGACGTTTCTCGATCTATGTTATTAATGTCGCGTAAGAAGAACGCGTTCACTTACAAGCTTTACTCTTATCATATCTCAGCAATTAGAGAGATAAAGTATGGAAGTTCCAGAAAGCTCAGGCCTACCTTCCTATTAATGAGTATTGCAGTAGGAGCAGGCATTGGAGCAGTAATCGGTGGCTCCAGTGATAATTGGTCTAGAGCCACTATTAGAACAGGTAGTTTAGTTGGCGCTGGAGGTGGACTGGTGGTTGGATCTGTAGTATCTTTGGCAATTCCATCGATGAAGTCTATCCGATGCAGTAAAAAGTAGCCAGTGCGACCCTAAAAGGGTCGCGCTACGAAGGGCCTACCCCTACAGTTTATTTATGTTTTGGCTTTAAACCTTTCTTCGCTGATTGCAGAATGCTCAGCTGCAGGAAGGACCTCTCTTTTTTCTGAAGCTCTTTGGTTATCTCAGGATATTCAGAGGAGATATCTTTTTTCTGCTCCGGATCTTTTATATAATTATAAAGAGAAGTGGTGGCGCCGATTCGGTCCACTAAGAAATAAGGTTCCTCGACCCATCCAATTCGTTTTCCGTCCACCATCATGGCAAACCCTTTATCCTCAGAGGAAAGAGAGAAAATATCCCTTCCCCAGGATTCGTGTTCTGCAGGCTCTCCCAACAAACCCAAAATCGTGGGAACAAAGTCAGTCTGGCTGGCAACGGTTTTAATTCTTCTCGGTTTTTCTCCTAAGAGCTTTGGCGAATAGATTAAAGCGGCGATATGGAAACGGTTCAAGGGGAAGTCGCTCGTGCTCTGCAAAGCCTTGCCGTGATCTGCGACCAGGACGAAAATCGTGTTATCGAAAAAAGACTCTTTTTCTGCCAGATGAAAAAACTTGCCCAAGGACCAGTCTGAATAGTAAAAAGCATTCAAATAGTTAGCGTAAGGCAAATTCGGAGAAAAAGGCTTAGGCATATAAGGAGGCACAGCAAAGGGCTCGTGATTGCTCAGGGTCACTATCACACCTAAAAATGGTTTTTCCCTGAAACTGGCAAATTTCTCAACTGCGCGGGAGAAGACGATGTCATCTGGAACTCCCCATTTGCTGATATACTCACCGGCTGGAAAATCCTCCTGCCCGACAAAATGCTCAAACCCCTGCGGCCTGAAGAATCCTTCCATATTGTCAAACTGCAAATCTCCGCCGTAAACGAAAGCGCTTTCATAACCTCTCTGTTTCAGGATTTTCGAAAGGGATATAAAGGGAAGATTGTGATTATACTTTTTCATCAAAGTCCCGCCTGGCTGAGAAGGGAAAGCGCATAAGACCGAGAGAAGTCCACGGTTGGTTCGTGTACCCGAGGCATACAAGTTGCCAAATAAAAGCGATTTCTGGGCTAAGCTGTCGAAAAAAGGAGTCGCGTCTGTTTTAGCACCGTAGGAGCCGACATATTCAGCCAGCCAACTTTCCAAAAAGATTATCACCACATTAGGTTCTTTATTCTCTTTTCTAAGTGAGTCCCGCCTGAATTCAGACCCGTTGAAAGAATTAAACCGGCGGATAGATTTTAAAGAGTCTTCCAATTTCTCATTTCTCTGTAAAAGGAGTTTTTGCACGGTGTTCAAAGCATCTTTATTTTCAAAAAACTGGAACTCATCTAAATATTCTGGAGAGCCTTCCTTATGTTCCTCCAAAAAAGTCATCCCTAAAGTATGAACCCCATTTAAGGCTAACTGATTAGCAAAGTCATACTTTGAAAAATATGCCAGACCCCAATCTATGGGCGCAAGTTTCACCCGGCCTCGCCCGGAGATGAATAGCAAACCAAGGGCTAAAATAAAATAAAAAGCCTGGTTCAACAGTGGTCGAGTGCTCTTGGTTTTCAGAAGGTTTCTACCTACTCTAAGCACCAGGAAGATGAAAAGAGAGCAAAGAAGTGCCCACAGGATCAGATAACGCACAACCGGATAGTTATCCCAGATAGAGAAAATGACTACATCCGGACGGTCTAAATATTCCAAAGCCCACCCGCTCAGGTGAGTTCCATACTGGCTGAAGTATTCCAGGTCCACCAGGGAAAGGAAGAAAAGGAGACCTAAGGATAAAAAGACCAAAGGAAGGACGATTTTCCGTCCCCATTTCAGGCGGAAAAGTCCTATCAGGGGAAAAGAGCTTAATATAAAAAAAGGAGTTAGCAGATACGTTAATACCACCATATCAAATCGAGCTCCAATGATAAATGACTGAAATAAGATGGATAAGGGTATGCCTGAAGCTAAACTATGATACTTTAATAGAAACCCCAGACGGAAAAGCCCTAAGAAAAGAACTCCGGAGAAGAAAAACAAAGCGAAGAAAAGGAAGGAATTCGGCGGGGCAATTGAATTTATTAGTGTTTCAGCTTTTTTTTGCATAAGATAAAATTTTTTGAAACTCCTTCATTCTGAAAAACTAATTATAAAAGAATAACTCCTAAAGTCAAGTTTGAAATGAGGCAGGTCAAAATCTAAAATGACTTTCTGTGTCCGGGAGAGATAGAGAGACGCATGCCATGCGTCTCTACGTTTTTTGTAGGGGCGATCCGCCAAAAGGCGGACTCGCTCCTTTCTCTTACTAAATGAGGACAGAGGAACCCTTCCACTACAGGCTCTATTCGACAGCAGATTTTTTTCCTTTTTTCTTTTATCCGTCATTCGTCATCCGATATTCGCCATTTGTTATAGATTTTGTCCTTGACTTAGATTGTTCCGGGCGGTTATTTTAAAAACAGAAATAAAACAATATAGGAATAGACCTTAAGGAGGATTTATGTCTAGAAAATCGAAATATGAAGAGCTTCCAGTTGAAAAGCTCAGATGGAGATGTGACCCAGAGAGTTTGAAACTGGATTCCACGGATGATGTGGAGGCTTGTGAAGGGATTATCGGGCAGGATAGGGCTATCCGGGCATTGAGATTAGGTTTGGATATTAAGAGCATGGGATATAATATCTTCGTCACGGGATTGGTGGGAACCGGTAGAACCACAACCATCAAACATCTTCTGGAAAAACTGGAAAAGGGGGAGAAGACCCCGGATGATAAGTGTTATGTGAATAATTTCAAAAATTCTGATCTGCCCAAGGTAATAAGTCTTCCTGCCGGTAAGGGAGTGAGCTTCAAGAAAGATATGGACGATGTGGTCACCATTTTAGTCAAGGATATATCCGGGATTTTTGAAAGCGAGGTTTATCAACGTCGCAAAAAAGAGGTGATTAGCTCATATCAGGAAAGGCAGAAAAAACTGGTCAGCGAGTTTGAAAAAAAAGTTGCCAAGGAGGGGTTCGTTTTAGTTCAGGTGCAGTTAGGACCATTTATCAAGCCGGATTTAGAGCCGATGATTGACGACAAACCCGTCCCGATCGGAAAATTAGAAAGGCTGGTGGAGGAAGGTAAATTCCAACAGGAGAGGTTGAATTCCATAAATGAGCGTTACTCTGAATTGAGTGAGGAGATGGAGAAGGTATTCAGGGAAACCAGAGCCTCATCCAAGGAATTAGAGCAGGCTCTGTATACTCTGGACAAAGAAATAATCTCCCCTTTGGTAAAGGAGCACATTCGGGAGATCAGAGCCAAGTATGAGGGTAATAAGAAGATCGAGGAATACTTAAATGAGGTTCAGGAGGACATCTTATCTGAGTATGAAAAATTTAAAGAAAAAAAAGAAGAACAACCGGAGGGTTCTCTGCCCGGACTTCCCTTGCTTCAGCCGGAGGAACCTTTCAGGGAATATGAAGTCAATGTAATAATAGATAACAGCGAAACCAAAGGGATACCCATAATAATTGAGACCAGCCCGACTTACCGAAACCTTTTCGGAACGATCGAAAGGAGTTTCGACCGCCTGGGTCCAGGCAGGACTGATTTCACCAGGATAAGGGTTGGCTCCTTCTTGAAAGCTAATGGTGGTTATCTGGTTTTAAATGCTATAGATGCGCTGGTCGAACCCGGGGTCTGGCAAGCCCTGAAAAGGACTTTGCGCAACGGGATAGTCGAGATCCAGACCTATGACCCGTTCTATTTTTTTTCTGCCTCAGCCTTGAAACCAGAGCCGATTGCATCCGAGGTAAAGGTCGTGATGATCGGTGATCCGTTTATCTACCAGACACTTTATCGACTGGATGATGATTTCAAGAAAGTCTTCAAGGTTAAAGCAGACTTCGATCTGGTGATGCCCAAAAGAGATGATACCATCTGGGAATATGCCACATTTATCCGCAAGGTTTGCCGGGATGAGAAACTCAACCCTTTTGATAAAAGCGCCATAGCTTCGGTGATCGAATACGGGGTGAGATTGGCTGGAAGACAGAACAAACTTTCCACCAGATTCAATGTGGTCGCAGACCTGATCCGGGAAGCCAACTACTGGGCAGGTACTCTAAATGCCAAGATGGTTTCAAGCCAGCACGTGGAAAAGGCAATTGAGGAATGGAAAAGAAGAGTCAACCTGCCTGAAGATAAAATCCAGGAGATGATAGATGAAGGGACCATTATGGTGGATACTGAAGGGAAAGTGGTTGGTCAGGTAAATGGCCTGTCCATCTATGATTTAGGAGAATATATGTTTGGAAAGCCGACCCGGATTACAGCCAGAACCTCAGTTGGCAGAAGCGGGGTAATAAATATTGAAAGGGAGGCAGAGCTTTCAGGTCGAACTCATAACAAAGGAGTTTTGATCTTATCTGGATTTTTGCAGGGGAGATATGCTCAGGATAAGCCCCTGGTGATGAACGCCAGCATCTGCTTTGAGCAGTCCTATTCCGGAGTGGACGGAGATTCAGCTTCTTCCACTGAAGTTTACGGTATTCTTTCCAGTATATCAGAGCTTCCCATAAGGCAGGATGTGGCAGTTACCGGCTCGGTCAATCAAAAAGGGGAGATTCAGCCGATTGGCGGGGTTAACCAGAAGATCGAGGGATTTTATGACGTGTGCAAAGCCAAGGGTCTAACCGGAACTCAAGGAGTAATCATTCCGCATCAGAACGTAGATGATCTGATGCTGCGACCGGATGTGGTCAATGCAGTAAAGGAGGGGAAATTTCACATCTATCCCATAAAAACCATTGACGAAGGGATCGAGATTTTAACTGAGGTTAAAGCTGGTACAAGAAAAGAAGATGGCAATTTTGAAGAGGGGACGGTAAATTACTTAGTGGACAAAAAGCTGAAAGAATTCGCCCAGATGTGGAAAGAATTTTCAATAGGGGAAAAGTAGACAGTAGGGAGTAGACAGGGAATAAAAATAATAGCAGAATGTAGGGGCGAGGTTGCCTCGCCCTTTTTGGTTTTCGAACTCACCCTGAATCTCCCGCCGTTGACGGGACAAGCCTCTCTTAGAAAGAGAGGGATTTCTTGCCCGTCCCTTAAATTAAATATAGTGGACTTAGCCAATATTTTTCTTCTGTCTTCGCAATGTCAGTAGTTTGCAAATAGAGAATGTCAGGTCCTGCGGATCCGTTTTAGGATTATAATCGCCTCCTAAAGAGGAGGTGATAAGAGTGATAAACCTGACTATATCTTCTACCAGGGCAAAAAGCTAAAACACAAACCAATTTCAAAGGAAAAAACCAAATCCTCTCACTCCTCTTTACACAAAAGCAAAATGAAGCTGTAATCCCGATTAATCGGGACTGACATTCTTAATTTGCGTTGACATTGATTTCAAAACTCCTTGACAATTCTTGAGTTTTGATTATCATATTTATGGATAATCGAAAAAACAATAAGAAGATATATGTTCATGTCTGCAAATTTTTTATAAGCATAAAAACAGGAGGGAAAGATGCGAATTTTAAAAAATCTTCCGTTGATTTCAATAGCATTTTTTTGGTGCTTCCTTGGCTGTGGCAGTAGTGACTTGGCAGTAGCTGATGAGAATACCCTAGTAATCGAACGTTTTCCAGCCAAGGTTGGGAACTCCTGGGAGTACCGCAGGACCTTTGTTGCCATGTTTTACGATACGTTATATACAGACACAACCCAGACGGTCATCGTCGGCAGCCTGCATACTGGATTTCAAGGTATTGATACTCTTCGAAATTGGGAGTGCTACAGATATTTCTCACAGCTTTTTGAGGCAGGAGATACATTCTCAGATATCGCCTGGTATGCACACCCTGATACTGCATTTCTGGGAATTGCCTATCTAACTTCAGTACAATCGCCTGGGAAACGTACACGAAACACGAACTTCAAGTTAGGAAAACAATTCTTCAGCTCAATGGATGAACTAAGACGTTACCTTTTTCAAATCAGAAATTTCCCCTTTGGCAGATTAGAACTTGACACGGGATTTTGGGATCCACCTATAAAAATGTTTGTTTTTCCTTTGTCAGTTGGTCGGGTCTGGACCGCAACAACTGATCCCTGGTTAGATAAAAGACAAGCGATAGAAGAGAATTTTGCAGTTGTGCCCGCAGGTAGTTTTCTCACTTTAAAGATTAAAATTACTTGGCACGGGTGGGATATGGAATTTTACCAATGGATTTCGGAAAATGGCATAGTTAAAGATAGTTTATACGCAAAGGCTATAGCCACTAATGAGCAGGGTGAAATAATAGGGTATATTGAAGCCTATGACAAATATGAACTTCTCGATTATAAAACCGATGTGAAGGAGTCCATAGTTGAAAATTCTATTCCCAAGAATTTTTCTCTGGAACAGAACTATCCCAATCCATTTAACCCTACCACAAAAATACAGTTTAAAGTTGGGAGTTTGGAGTTTGGCAGACCCCTCCACACCACTCTGAAGATCTATAACATTCTGGGACAGTTGGTGAAAACTTTAGTGGATGAAGAAAAACTGCCTGGGAATTACAAGGTTATCTGGGATGGGAAAGATGATTCAGGAAAAGAGGTGGCAAGCGGGATATATTTTTATCAGTTGAAAGCTAAGGATTATACTGATACTAAGAAGATGGTTTTGTTGAGATAGAACCTCACCCTCTCCTTAGGTGGTAGGACAGACATTCTTGTCTGTCCTGGACAGGTCCTGAAACGGATCCGTAGGATTGAAAACCTGTCATACCGGGAGAACTGCAGGGGCAGGTTTGAAACCCGCCTCTACGATTTTTGCATCCACTGGATGCACTCCATTGTCAGATTCTTCGGTCGTCCATTTGGACTCCCTCAGAATGACCAGAAGAATTGCCAATAGCTGGTCTCCAACCAACAAAACCCTTGATTTTTTCGAGTCTGCAGCTAAATTTAGTGTTTGGTCTTTAGTTACGGAGAGGATTATGTACGACTTAATCTTACTGCATCCGCCCAGCGTATATGATTTCCGCAAGCGCTCGATTATGTTCGGGCCGATTAGCGATGTCATTCCTTCCACTCCGGTTTTCGATATGTACCCTCTGGGTTTTGTGTCTCTGTCTTCATATCTCACCAAGAGAGGCCTGAAGGTCAGGATTATAAATTTAGCAGTCAAAATGCTCTCCAGTCCGGATTATGATGCTGAATCCGAGATAAAAAACTTAAAAGCCTTAGCTTTCGGAATAGACCTGCACTGGCTGCCCCATTCTCAGGGAGGGCTGGAGGTGGCTAAGTTAGTGAAAAAATATCATCCTGATACCAAGGTCATCTTTGGAGGGCTTTCCTCTTCTTATTTTCACAAGGAGCTTATCCTTTATCCGCAGGTGGATTTTGTGATCAGGGGCGATTCAGCAGAGGAGCCGCTTTACAAATTGATGCAGGCGTTAAAAGGAAAGGGTGATCTGCCCTCAGTTCCTAATCTGACCTACAAGGAGAAGAATGACGAAATCAAGATGAATCCTTTCAGCTTCGTTCCTGAAAACTTAGATGGAGATGGGCTGGATTACCCTCACCTGTTCAAGTCAGTCTTGCGAGATAAAGACCTCTTAGGATATTTCCCCTTTTACGGCTGGGGAAGATACCCGATAACTGCCATCTTCACCTGCAAGGGGTGTACCCAGAACTGCACCTCCTGTGGCGGTTCGTCTTTTGCCTATTCCAATTTCTGCCTGAGGGAAAAGCCGGCATTTCGGGATCCGGAGCTGGTAGTTAAAGATATGAAGAGAATTTCCTTTTTCTTCAAAGGTCCAATTTTCCTCTTGGGTGACCCGTTTCAACCAGGAGAGGACTATGCTTACAAGACTCTGGATCTTCTGGAAAAGGCAAAGATAAAAAACCAGGTGGTGGTTGAGTTTTTCGATACGCCTCCTGAAAAGTTCATATACAAGTTAGCCCAAGCCATCCCCAATTTCAATATCCAGATCTCAGCAGAATCGCATGACCCTCTGGTTAGATCATCCTTTCAGAGAAACTACGATAATACCGCCTTGGAAAAATTGATTGAGGATTCCCTTAAGGCAGGATGCAGGAAATTCGACCTATTCTTTATGATAGGGCTATCTCATCAGACCTATAACTCTGTCTTGGAGACCGTTGATTATTGTGATTGTCTTTTAGAAAAATATAATTCTCAAAAAAGACTTTACCCCTATATCTCCCCTTTAGCTCCGTTCCTGGATCCAGGAAGCTTGATTTTTGAAAATCCTGAAAAATATGGATATACCCTTTTATTCAGAACCCTGGAGGAGCACAGAAAAGCCCTGGAAAGCCCAAGCTGGAGATATATGCTCAATTACCAGACCAGATGGATGAGCCGGGAGCAGATTGTTTACAGCACCTATGAGGCAGCATCAAAAATGAATTTTGTCAAGTATAAGCATAACCTGATGGATGAGAAAACCTATAAGGAGATGGATGCACGCATAAAAACCGCAGTTGAGGTGATGAGAAAAATTGACCAGATGGTCGAACAGGGGAGAAGCTTGGAAGGAAAGGAGTTGGAAGAACTTAAAAACAAAATCGATCTGACCCGTGATTCCACCCTTTGCGACAAGAACGAATTAGAATGGCCCCTGCGCTTTTTTCATGGAAGAGTGCAGAGGTGGGGCATACGATATGCTTTTTATTTCCTGTCAGCACTTAACTTTTTGAGAAAGCCGTTTTCAAAAAATATAAGATAATCCTGAGAAGAGCCACCACAAGCAGTAGG
>JAUYBY010000100.1 GCA_030692925.1 Candidatus Zixiibacteriota bacterium
AAAAAGAAACCTTTTGGAGGTCTATCACGATTCAAAACTAATCAAAACTGTTACCTGTGTCAGTTGATTGATCTGTAACCTATGCTACTTGATAATACACTTTAGACCTCCACTGTCTTCGTATTCAAAATGGAAGGCTGAAGCCTTCCGCTACATCTACATCAGAGGTGAGGAAATGGCAAAGAAGATTTACTTCATTGATTCCAGGGTGGAAAAGTTTGATTACAGATATAGTCTTTCAGGGAAACTGGAAAAAGGATTGGAAAGAATCAACCTGACAAAATATTTCTCAAAGGATGAGCTTGTCCCGATCAAGATGCATCTGGGAAACCGGGGTGGTCATCATACCATCAGGCCCAATTTCGTACGCTTAGTTGCGGAGCAGTTGAAAAAGGTAGGTGCCAGGCCCTTTGTGACTGACTCCTCCAGGGTTAAGCCTTATGAGTATTTGGAAGTGGCTAATGAGATGGGGTATAACCAGCTCTCTTTAGGGTGTCCGGTGATAATCGCGGACGGCATCTTTGGTCGGGATTCAGTTACCGTTAAAGCCGGTAAGATATTAAAGGAGCTTGCGATTCCCTCAGCCATTTATGATGCGAAGTCGATGATGGTCCTGTCTCACATCAAAGGTCATATAGACTCCTCCTTAGCTGGCGCGATAAAAAATTTAGCTATGGGTTGCGTCTGTCCCCAGCCGCGAGGTCATACCTGGAAAGAAGGAGGAAGGGGAAAGATGCATTTTCAGATGACCGAGATAATGGCATGGAATAAAGAGCTTTGCACCTATTGTGCCATCTGTGCAGATAACTGTCCAGTAGAAGCGATCACAGTCACAAAAGAGTTTTTTGAAGTAGATGAGGAGAAATGCTGGAGATGTGGCAGATGCGTGAAAATCTGCCCGGAAAAAGCTTTGTCTGTGCCCATCTCTCATGATAATTTCTTAGCTTCCTTAGCTGAGTCTGCCAAGGCAGTTTTAGATACGTTTGAGCCAGGAAAGGTTTTGTATATCAATTTCATCTTAGACGTTCAGCCAGAATGCGACTGTATGGCAGTTTCAGATAACCCGTTAATCCAGGACCAGGGGATATTGATTGGAGATGATATAGTGGCTATTGAAACTGCGACAATGGATTTAATCGAGAAGGCGACTCCTTTGCCTCAATCCAAAGCCGAAGGGATAAAATTAAAAAAGGGCGAAGACATCTTGAGCGCCCTGCATAAAAAGGATGCCAGGATTCAGATAAAAGCAGCAGAGAAGTTAGGTTTAGGGGAGAGCGATTATTATTTAGAAAAAATATAAAAGCCGGTAGCAAGTAGCTCGTAGCTCGTAGCTTGTAGCCAAATACAAAAAATGCGTAGCCCCGCCTTACCCCCAAGGCGGGAAGACGTCAGTGTCCGCCAGGTCCCCTGACCTGGCGGAAAAGTCCTGTCGGGTAAGTCCGCCTGCGGCGGACGACAGGCACACATTAAGGTAAACCTAAAGGTTTACACTCCAGAAAACAAATCATTGGCAAAGCAGTATAAAAACTATCTAATCCTTCTTCTGGCTGTCACTTCCGTTTCCTGGGCTTCGATTTTCATCAAACTGGCTGCTGCTCCCTCTTTCATAATCGCCTTTTACCGGATGGGTCTGGCTTCGGTACTTCTTTTTCCTTTTTTTCTGCGGAGAGGGGTATCGGATTATAAGGTCCTGAATAAAAAAGAGCTTTTTCTCTGTTTTCTTTCCGGTACTTTCTTAGGATTGCATTTCATAACCTGGATTTCGTCATTAGCCTATACCTCTGTCGCCAGTTCAGTGGTTATAGTGGCTACCCAGCCGGTTTTTGTGGCTTTATTTACGCCGATGATTTTGCAGGAGAAAATCGACATCTGGGTATTAGTGGCGATTCTAATTGCCCTGATCGGGACTTTCGTCATCGCTGGCGGCGATATTAAAATCAGTCAGACAAACCTCAGAGGCGATTTGCTGTCATTGGTCGGAGCAGTCTTTGCGGCTCTTTACCTTACCTTAGGAAGGGGGATCCGAAAAAAATTAAATCTTTTCCCTTATGTTTTCCTGGTATATTCCATAGCTACTCTGGTGATATTTATCTTCTGCCTTTTTGCTGGGCTTAGTTTCTCTCCTTTGTCCTGGAAAAACTTTTTCTTTTTTTTGCTTTTAGCTTTGATCCCTACGCTTATCGGGCACACCCTTTATAATTACATTCTGAAATATGTCAAAGCTCATTTAGTCGGGATGACGATCTTAGGGGAGCCATTAGGAGCAACTCTCTGGGCATACCTTATCTTAAAGGAGATACCTGTATCCACATTCTATATTGGGGGAATTCTAATCTTCATCGGCATCTGGATTGCTGTCTGGAGGGAAAGAGCATTGGGAGGGATGATGTAAGGGTATAATGGCGTATCCCTTACAAAGAAAGAATGGAAGACTAAAGCCTTCCTCAACACTTACAGATAGTATTTGTAGCGGAGGTCTTCAGACCTCCATTGTTTTGGTCCATGACAAAGCCGGACTCTACGATTGCTCTTCTGAAAGAGAAGAAATATAGTTAGGGGCGACCCGGCGGGTCGCCCCTACATCTAAATTTACCAATTAATTCCTTGACTTTTGCGTATGAAAGTTTAGATTGAGACTAAATCTCAAGTAGGAGAGTATGAAAAAAGAGATTGAAATTTTCGAGAGATACCTTAAGACCAAAAACCTCAGCCTGACTAAGGAAAGGAAGCTGATCCTGGATGAGGTTTTCTCCATCGACGGTCACTTAGAGGCAGACGAGATATTCTTAAGGTTAAAGAAGGATAAAAAGGATGTCTCCAGGGCTACGGTTTACCGGACTTTGGGGCTTTTGGTTAATTCCGGTCTGGTTAGGAAAGTCTATTTAGGAGAGGACCATATCCATTATGAACATACCCACGGACATACTCATCATGACCATTTAGTATGTATAAAATGTGGCAAGGTGATTGAGTTCTCCGATAAGAAAATTGAAAAGCTTCAGGCATCGGTTTGTCGAGAAAGAGGGTTTCAGGAGTTAAGTCATACGGTACAGATTTTCGGATATTGTAAGGACTGCAAAGAATAATTAGAAGGAGTGAAATAAAAAATTCAGGAGGTTCAAATGTTTAAAAGATTAACCTTGGCTGTATTTGTGATGGTTCTCTCAGGCTTTTTCCTCTCGAAAGATAGTTTAGCTGATCGCAGAAGTTATGTCTGGACTTACGAGTACCTGACCATGCCCAAAGGGGAGACGGAGTTAGAGTATTATTTAGACTTTAAAGAAAAAGAGCTGAATGATAAAACCACCTCTGCCTGGAAACATCAACTGGAAATTGAGCATGGTATAACTGATCGCTGGGATCTATCGGTCTATCAGGTTTTCAGCCAAGAAAATGGGGAAGCTTTGAGATATGATGAACTGAAAATACGCACACGCTATCGTTTTTCTGAATCGGGAAATTGGTTTTTGGACCCTTTGATCTATTTAGAATATAAAAAGCCAAGTGAAGTTTCCTCTGCGGATGAGTTAGAAGGGAAGTTAGTTTTAGCTAAGGATATTTCCAACCTGAACTTCGCCTGGAATCTTGTCTTCGAAAGAGAGATTCGGTCTAAAGCTGAAACAGAAGTTAAATATGCAATGGGTTTAAGCTATCAGTTAGTTCCGGCTTTTAAAATAGGGTTAGAAGGAAAAGGCGATTTAGGGAAAAACAGAGATTCCAAGCATTATCTTAGCCCGGCTTTCTCCTTTGCTTCGGGGAAATTATGGATAACCCTGGGGACAGCTTTCGGATTGACCTCTAAAAGCGATGACTTCCAATTCCGATACATTTTAGGGTTGAGTCTATAGATTCTGAGTATGAGAAAATTTTTTATATCTGGGTTATTATTGATTTTTACGTTTATCTTGGCTTGTGGAACCAACGTGAGTAAAGTAACTCCAGAGGTATCTTCAGGAGAGAAACTTTACCGGAGTAAATGTAGGACTTGCCATATTTTGATTGAGCCAAAGAAATTTAAAGATGAGGAGTGGAAAACATTTGTAGAGAAATACGGATCCAGGACTCATCTATCCGTAGAGAATAAAGAAAAGATTCTAAAGTATCTAATGGATAACAATTAAAAATTTTATAATATGCATCATTCAACCAAAGAAAAAAATTTAGATTCAAAGGTTACAAATAAAATCCTCTTAGTAGGAAACCCTAATACCGGGAAGAGCCTGGTTTTTGGACATCTCACCGGGAGATATGTGACAGTATCAAATTATCCAGGCACCACAGTTGAGGTCTCCTCAGGTTTTCTCAAGCATTCCCATAACAAAACTCTGGTGATAGATACTCCCGGTACAAATAGCCTTGTCCCGATGTCTGAGGATGAGAAGGTTACACGGGATATACTGCTCGAGGATAAGCCCCAGATGGTCATCCAGGTGGCGGATGCGAAAAACCTGAGAAGGTCGCTTTTTTTGACCCTGCAGTTAATCGAGATGGGACTGCCACTGGTTTTGAACCTTAATATGATGGATGAAGCCAAAGAGAGGGGGATTGAGATAAAGGAAAAAAAACTTGAAGAGATTCTGCAAATTGGGGTTGTTTCAACCATAGCGACTGAAGGTCTGGGCATAGATAAACTTTTCAAAAGCCTGCAGAAAAAGACCTTTTCCAGTTACAGGGTAAGTTATGATGAGAACGTAGATGAAGCATTAGAGAAAATGGAAAGGCTTTTGCCGGGGAATCATATTTATAAAAAATCACTTACTTTGTCTTATTTATCCAGCGATGAAACTACTAAAGAGTGGCTTTCTGACAATCTCTCTGTGGAAAATTTTGAACAGTTAGAGGAAATGAAAGAAGCTCTGCAGAAGAAATACAGTGAGCCTTTGAGCCTGGTCATCACCAAATGCCGGATGAGAGAGGTGGAAAAGATTCTAAGAAAAGTCTACTCCAACGGGAAGGCGGAAAAGACCAGTACAGCTAAAGTCCTGGGGCGTTATTCGATGCATCCTTTATGGGGAATTCCGATACTTCTGCTTATCCTTTTTGCAATTTATCAGATTGTTGGGAAATTTGCGGCTGGCACTTTAGTTAATTTTTTTGAGAATACCCTTTTTGGTAAGTATATCAATCCTTCTGCCAGTTATCTTTTCAGTTTTATCCCAGTTCCTTTAATTCAGGAGCTTTTCGTGGGAAAATTCGGGATAATCACTATGGCTTTAACCTATGCCATAGCCATAATCCTGCCGATTGTGGGCTTGTTCTTTTTTGTCTTCGGGATTTTAGAGGATTCAGGTTATCTTCCTCGTTTAGCTATAATGGTGAACCGGATTTTCAAGTTCATGGGCTTGAATGGTAAAGCAGTTCTTCCCATGATTTTAGGTCTGGGATGCGACACTATGGCGACTTTGACTTCCAGGATTTTAGGGAGCAAGAAAGAAAAGATAATCGTCACCCTGCTTTTAGCCTTAGGGGTTCCCTGTTCTGCTCAATTAGGGGTAATTTTAGGAATGTTAGGGCGGTTATCCTTAGCTGCAACTTTGATCTGGTCAGGAGTGGTTCTTCTGGTCATAGTTCTGGTAGGATTTTTAGCCTCTTTAGTTATTCCCGGCAAAAGCTCAGATTTTATACTGGAGATTCCACCGATCAGAGTTCCCAAACTTTCCAATCTCTTCCTGAAAACCTGGGCAAGGATAGAATGGTACCTCAAAGAGGCAGTTCCCTTATTTATCATCGGGACCTTGGTATTATTCTTTTTTGACAAGTTCAGACTACTAAACTTCATTGAAAAGATTTCCTCGCCTGTCATTGTCACTGTTCTGGGACTTCCCAAAGAATCTGCTCAGGCTTTCATCGTCGGGTTTTTAAGAAGAGATTATGGTGCAGCCGGGCTTTCTGCCCTATTCAACGCTGGAAAATTAGACCCGATTCAGGCGCTGGTGAGCCTGGTGACCATAACCTTGTTTATTCCCTGTATAGCCAATCTTCTGATAATCATAAAAGAGAGAGGGTGGAAAACAGCTCTGGGGATGAGTTTGTTTATCTTTCCCTTTGCTTTTGCTGTTGGAGGTGTATTAAATCTTATTTTGAGAGCTTGGAGGGTAAGCTTATGAAATGTCCATTATGTGGATTTGAATTCGAGGAATTAGAAGCGGAAAAAGGGTGCCAGGGGTGCCCTATGCATAAAAACTGCGGTTTGAGCCTGTGCCCTAACTGCGGATATGAATTTGTGTCACCTGAACCGGATTCGCTCAAATTCATGAAGAAAATATTAGGGAAAATGAAGACTTTGGGGCATAAGCCCAGTAACCCCGCCTTGCCCCCAAGGCGGGGTACCAACCCAGATTGAGGGCAACCCTACGGGCAGGCTCTGGGTAAACGGAGACTGGAGTGTAAAGCTTTAGCTTTACCGATTGGCAAACCTACCCGAGAAACGGAGACTACGTCTGGCGCCCTACGGGCGGGCTCGTAGCCACCACAGGAAAGGTTTGCACTCCAGATGTAGGGACAGCCCTCGTGGCTGTCCGCATCGGTTCCATTATGAGAAAGGTGAAAAAAATGGAAGATCAATTAATGGATGAGTTTTTAGAAACTGTCTGGCTTCTCAAAGAAGAGAACAATAATAGTTATGATGCTCTTCTAAAAAGCCAGCCCAAGAAGACTCAAGTTGTTAAAGCTTTGGACGAAGCTATAGCTCAAAAGCTGGTTGAAAAAGATGGAAATAAAATTGAGTTTACCCCAAATGGTGAAAACCAGGCAAAAGAGATAATCAGAAGGCACCGCTTAGCTGAGAGGCTTTTTTCAGAAGTATTCGGACTCAAAGAGGATGATTACGAATCCACTGCCTGTTCCTTTGAACACATCTTAGAACCTGAGGTCACTGAGAGCATCTGCACCTTTTTGGGGCATCCGCCTACCTGTCCCCATGGGAAACCTATCCCAAAAGGTCCCTGTTGCCTCAAGAATCATAAGGAGATGAAGCCTCTGGTAGTTCCCCTGACCGAATTGGGATTAGGCGAAAAAGGCGGAATAGTCTTCATCACTCCTAAATATCATTCTCGTTTAGACAGATTAAATGTGTTAGGTGTGTGCCCCGGACAGGTGCTTCGACTTCATCAGAAAAGCCCATCCTTCGTGATCAAGGTGGATGAGACCGAGATCGCCATAGACAAAGAGATCGCTAAAGAGATTTATGTGAAAAGATTGTAAATAAACGGGGGGGAAGCAGATAGCACGTAGGGGCAGGCCCCCGGGGACTGTTGCCAAAGTCTTTTTTGGGAGAAATCTTTTGTAGGGACAGGGCTTGTCCCTGTCCTAACTCTAATGCGGACAGCCATCCAGATAAAAAATGGATTTCGCTTCGCTCAACAAGGGCTGTCCCTACGTCAACGACTCCTGACTCAATTTA
>JAUYBY010000037.1 GCA_030692925.1 Candidatus Zixiibacteriota bacterium
TCCTTTAGGTGCTCATGTGCTTGCCAGGTCCCCTGACCTGGCAAGTTAGTCATTAATATTGCCTTTTCCCCGCCGGGTCAGGGGACCCAACTGGCGCGTTCAAGATGTTTTTAAACCAATATTTTGTCTGGTGTATGCATAGACATACTCAACCAGAGACGTAAGCACCTTTTGCACCACCTCATCCGGAATGCCGTCATAATGAAGCGATTTTTTTCTTAGATCGCACTGGTCGTTCACATAATCGACCACTACCAATTTATCATTTTCGGACAGGGCTATCTCGGTGGAGAAAAGGTCCAGTTCGCAAACACCGGCTATCTTTCTGGTCAGTTCCTCCATGTTCATGTAAATCTTCTGGTCTATCTGCTCAGGGAAAAACGGCTCTGAGAGTCGGGTCAAGTCATTCCACCAGCAGATGGCAACAGTTCCGCAGGAATAAAAAACCCTGAACCAGCCTCTTTTCCCGGAAATCTCTGTGGGGTTGATCTTTTGCTGGATCAGATATTTATCCTCCCAGAACTCCTCCCGGGCTTTTATTATATCCTCGATCCCCTTTGCATCCATCACCACACCTTCGCCGCTGCCGCCGTGAGCTGGTTTCAATACAAATGGGATTCCAACTTTCTCTAAATTTTCCACCCTTAAGTCAGGCTCCTGCTCAAAAGGGGAAAGGATCAGGGTATACGGGACCTGGATTCCTGCAGAGAGAAATTCTAAATGCATGGTGGCTTTATCAGCAGACCATAAGGCTTTGTCAAAATCGTTCAACATCTTAATCCCCAGAGTCTTAATGAGCTGGATCAATCTCTCAAACTCCTCGTTCTGGTCTGAAGCCCGATCCAGAAAAAATTTAAATTTGAGCTGATTATTCTGGAGCCTGCCCAGAGTCTCCTCTAAATTATAGGGGGCTATCTGATAAATGGTAAGCCCTTTTTGCTGAATGCATCTCTCTAACTCAAACACCATCTCCTTATCAAACTCCCAACACCAGGCTACCCCTATGTCAAATTCTTCCATTTTTTATTTCTCCTTGTAATTGCCCGTTTATTGGGCGTTCTTTTGCTCGATAAATCGAGCAACTACAGTCGCATATTGTAGTTGCCCAATTTATTGGGCTTTTTCTATGCCTGATAAATCAGGCAACTACAGACTCAACGAATCGAGCAACTACTACCCTCTCTTTAGATTTAATCGGCAAATAAAAAGAATTCAATTCCTATTTACCCAATTCCAGACCAGATTGGTCAGGTTTAAAAATTGAAAGAGAGCTTAAAACTTAAACCTTTTTCTTTATCAGGATAAATTTTAAATCCGATATTCTCCATTTCCTTATCAAAATCATATAGTTGTGCATCCACATAGGCATCGAACATACTTACAAAGATCGTGGCTAAACTTGACCAGAGATAAAGGCTTCTCTGGTCCCGGTAATATTTGTATAGGTTATATTCATATTGTTTGTCCGGATGGTTCAAAGGCAAAGAGTCAAAAATCCTTTTCTGGTCATCTGTTCTTTTCCATTCAATTGCCATCAAGGTTAAAAAAGTCACCTCTGCTCCAAAAGCCAGGCCGGCCTTAAAATATTTCTTATTGTAAAGCTGACCCCAGCCTGGGAATGCCACAGACCTCCAGAGTGCTCCCATAGGAGACTTACTCTTGAATACTGCAGACTTAATCGAATCAGTTGGAGCCAGCCCTTTAGATATTTCCTGGTTTGCAGCATAAGAGGGTAGGGTCAATAGAAATATAAACAAAAATAGAAACAAAACAGTTTTTGAAAATTTCATATCTTGGCTCCAATTAAGATAATAATATACTTAGGTAGATAAAAAAACAAGAAAAATGTAGGATTTACAGTTCAGGCAGAACGGAAAGTGAACCCTCCTGCTCCTTTATCCAGAATAAGAAAATTTCGGATAGAAATTCATTGTCAAAATTTTGAACTTTGGACTATATTTAAGTGACGAGGGTTGCAGTATGAACAAAGGAAAACTTATTCAGGCACTTATACGAAAATTAGGTGTAGAATTCTCCACCAGCTTGGGTATTGACCTCAAATCCTCAGACTCTAAGGAGGTCTTTAAGTGGTTTTTAGCCTCAATTCTTTTTGGAGCGAGGATCTCCGAAATTATCGGCGTCAAAACCTACAAAGAATTTGAAAGAAGAAAAGTGTTGTCACCGGATTCCGTCTTGCAGACTGGATGGGATGGATTAGTGGAGGTTTTGGATGAAGGCGGTTATGTACGCTACGATTTCAAGACTGCTACCAAGCTCTTAGAGATTATGAAGGACCTGAAAGATAGATACAACGAAGATTTGAACTTGCTTCATAAGGAGTCAAAAGACTCAAGAGACTTAGAGATGAATCTGCGGAGTTTGGGGAAAGGGATAGGGGAGGTCACCACCAATATCTTCTTCAGAGAGCTAAGAGGGGTCTGGGAAAAAGCAGAACCATATCCTTCTGATTTAGTCATCCTGGCTGCGAGAAGATCCGGACTTATCTCCGGTAATGTAAGATCAAAGAAGAAAATCTTAAAAGAGCTTAAGTCCTTATGACAGAAGAACAAAATCAAAGGCAAGGATTTTGTTGATTTTGAAGCTGCCCTTTTGAGATTAGGAAAAGATTATTACCGAAAGGGAAAAGCCCTGCCGTTTTGAGATAATAGAATTTGGTTCTGAGAGACGAAGCACCTGCACCCGCAATAGCAGAGTGTCAGGCGGTTTTTTTTGCATCAATACTCAACTTCAAAACAATTATGCCTATTCTTATTTGGAAAAAATATTCTGGAGATTAATAGTTTAGAGAGTTTGAACGTATAAAGAAACAGTTATAGATTTAACTGGCTCTGGTTAATTTTTAATTGAAAATACCCGAATATTAAACTGAAGGTCGAATGATCAAACTCAATAAAAGAGGTGCCTGTGTATAAAAAATCATTCATCTTGGTTCTGTTTATCTTATTAGCAATTTCTTTTAACTTAAGTTTTGCCCAGCAGAAAGCTGGAGAGAAGCTTTCCACCCAACCAGAATCGGTTTTTTCTATCCCGCCGAGTGAAGGGCATAAGATCATGGGTGAGGCCAAAGCAAAAGCTTTAAGCGCTGCCAGGCAGGCTTATGCTGCTAAAGCTCTGGCAGGGCAGGGGGATTTTGATGCTCTGTATTACGGGCTGGACTTGAAAATTGACACGACCAGCAAAGTAATCTGGGGCGCAGTGACGATGCAGGGTAAGAGCAAGGTCTCAAGCTTAAATACCGTCATTTTAGACCTTTTTGATAATATGGTGGTTGACTCCATAAAAACGGGAGGAACCAATCTTGCATTTACTCATTCATCCAATCTCATCAACATAACCCTGGACAAAGCTTATGCACTGGATGAGAATTTTCTTTTCACGGTATACTATCATGGACATCCGGTTGAGGGAGGTTTCTTAGCTTTTGCTTTCAGATATCACGGGAATCCACCTGTGCCTATAATCTCCTCGTTGAGCGAACCTTATTATGCCAGAACCTGGTGGCCCTGTAAAGACCACCCCTCTGATAAGGCTGATTCTGCAGATATTAATGTAACCATCCCTGCTAACCTGATAGTTGCCTCTAACGGCCTATTAAGGGCGGTGATAGACAACGGCAATGGAACTAAAACCTATAAATGGCATGAAAGCTACCCGATCACCACTTACTTGATCTCAGTTGCCATCACCAATTACACAATCTTCTCTGATTATTATCATTATTCACCCACTGATTCTATGGAAGTAAGGTATTTTGTTTACCCAGAATGGTATGCCTGGGCAGTAGCCAATTACGGGATAACTCCTGGAGCAATTGATTTTTATGCTAAGACTTTCGGAGAATACCCTTTTATCCAGGAGAAGTATGGAATGGCGCATTTTCCCTGGGGTGGGGGTATGGAGCATCAGACCTGCACCTCTCTTCTTTATTCCTGGTATGATTCCTACGTCATAGTGCACGAGCTGTCGCACCAGTGGTGGGGAAACTATATCACCTGCGGGGACTGGCACAATATCTGGTTAAATGAAGGATTTGCCACCTATTGTGAGGCGCTGTATTTTGAGCATATATATGGAACCAGCTACTACCATACCTATATGGGCTATTTAGATTATGCCGGAGGTGGCACCATCTGGGTACAGGACACGACAAACGTAAATCAGATCTTCAGCAGCCTACAGTATGACAAAGCCGGCTGGGTTCTGCATATGCTTAGGCACGTGGTTGGAGATTCAGCTTTCTTCAGAAGCTTAAGAGCCTATTATTCCGATCCCAGATTTGCCTATGGAACTGCATTAACTGCAGATTTTGAAGGGGTATGTGAATCAGTTTCAGGAATGGGTCTAAGCTGGTTTTTCCAGGAATGGATTTACGGCACGTACAGACCGAATTATCAAGTCTCCTGGATGTACGAAAACTTAGGTGGGACCTATCGGGTTTACCTGCATCTGAACCAGATTCAATCCACTCCACCTCTGGTTTTCACCATGCCTGTGGATGTGACCATCTCGACACCATCCGGAGATACCACAGTGGTGGTTTTCAATAACCAGAGAAGCCAGGATTTTCAAATTGACCTGCATTCCCAGCCAACTGCTCTGGTGTTAGACAAGGATAAATGGATTTTGAAGTACTCAAGTAACGTAAGCTATGGTCTTAATATTGTCACAACATCACTTCCGGATGGCGTCTCCAATGATTCCTACTTCGATACCCTTATAGCCAAGGGTGGAACGGCTCCATACCGCTGGTCTGTTTCAAGTGGAACCATCCCGACTCACTTAAGCCTTGATTCTCTTACTGGCATAATCTCCGGAGTACCTGTGGACACCGGGACTTTCAGCTTCACTGTTTTAGTGAAAGATGCCAGCGTACCTCAGAAAAGCGACACCCAGGTTCTGAGTTTAAAGGTTAATCCGGGCGCCGCCTTTATGAGAGGGGATGCAAACAGCGACGGCAATCTGACAGTTGCAGATGTGGTCTACATAATCAGCTATCTTTATAAAGGAGGACCTGCTCCTTCGCCTCTGGGAAAAGCTGATACCAATTGCGATGGGAACGTGGATGTTGCGGACATAATCTACCTGATAAATTATCTGTTCAAAGGTGGACCTGTGCCTTGTTAAAACAGTTTGGAGTTTGAAGTTTGGAGAAAAAGCAAAAAAAACGCCCGGCTTTATGTCGGGCGTTTTTTTATGGATGTAAACGCCAGTCGAGTATTCCTCTAAAAAAACTGCTCGTGCAGAAGTTGTACTCCTGCACGAAAAGGAAGGGATAGGGGTACAACCCCTATCCCAGCAAGAAACTCCTACAAAAGAAGATGGAGGTCTAAAGACCTCCGCTACAAAAAATCACATATCTTTCAGTTTCAGTTCATAAACCTTCCATTTTCCATCTCTAAAGTAAAGTCCCATTCTGGTATAATCCTTTATGCCATTCGTCTTATCGATATAGGTTACCTCAACTGTGGCAGAATCGCCTATGACTTCCGATTTTCCAATGACCACTAAGCTGTTGTTCCAGCTCACCCGGGTGGCTCCGTTACCGGTCAGATCATCCAGCAGTTCCTGCCTTTTCTTAAGGAAGGATGCCAGGCTGTCTTTTTCCGGAACCCCCTTTAGTCTCTGGATTACTATCCAGTTTAAGTCCAGAGATTCCTTTAAAGCTGTGGTATCAGATTGGTCCACTGCAGCTATGAGTTTTTTTACGTCTTCTCTGGGGTCAGGTTTATTAGAGCAATTCCAGGTGGTGACAAAGAGAATTAGAGAACACAGACAAATAAATCTATGAAAATTAATCATTTTGCCTCACTTTTTTAAGCGGTTTTTTTGCAAAAGACAAGTTAGCTAAAGCAAACCAGCCTGTCAATTATTATTTGTTCTAATGACTTAAGGGGAAGACCCGGAATTCCCCTGTTCCTGAAAGTATTGGTAAATGGCATCCGCTATCACCTGGTGACCCTTGGCATTATAATGGATGAACTCCTCTCTGCCGTTATCATAAAGGTCGCCCCGGTCTTCGAAAAGCAAAGCCACATCTATCAAGGGAACGCCTATCTCAGAAGTAGTTTCTCTTAATGCCTTATTATAATGTTTGTTGGCGATATGAGGTTTGGAGGTCTTTCCAGGGCCTAAGAAAACCTTAGCTGAGGAGACTGGTATAGATAAGAAAAAAACTTTGATACCTGAATCCTGTGCAATCCTTGCCATCTCCGTTAAATTTTTCCGGTAATCCTCTAAAGAGACCCGGAATACCAGTTTTCCACCCTGCAGTGGCTCCAGGGGATGTTCGCGTGGTCTAAGCAGGATGGAGAGCTCATATTTCAAAAAAGAATAGAATCGGGAAAAGGATAGAAAATCGTCCAGATCTAAAATCCACTCAGGCGGGAATTTCTGATCCTTATCCTCCCTTTCAGATAAGGCTATATCGTTCCAGCCATAGGAGAAGATAATGATATCCGGATGAAAACCTAAGATCTCCCGCTTTAGAAATCTCAGGCCCTGGAAGGTGCTGTACCCGGTCATGCCAGCGTCGATCACCTCGAATTTGGGCTGGGGCAGGTTCTGGTTTAAGAGTTTTTCCAATATCTTGGGATAGGTCTGCTCCAAATTTACCTTCCAGCCAAAGGTGCAGGAGTTTCCCACGCAGATTATCCGTGTGAGGTCAGGATCCTTCTCTGCTGAGAACTCGCGCTCGCGATAACCCTTAGAGTTGATCTTATAAACTCCGTCCACAAAAAATTTCCCCTTTATGGTCTGGTTGGGCCTGATCCTCCAGAAAAGCTCAGCGTCTTTTTTGTAATATTTGGGGTAGCTTAATTCCGGGTTTAGAAGAAAGGCTCTTTCCGGATAAACTTGTTGAAAATCAATCAGCCTGAAGAGAACTTCGGCTATGAATAAAAAGAGCAGAATGCTAAGAAACGAGAAGAATATAGCTTTGTGAAATTTTATCCTGTGCATCAGATTTTAAAAAAGAGAGTAGATGAACGGGGCAATGACCGAACTTTCCGCAAAGATTATCAGAAGCGCAAAAATCAGCAAAAGGAAGATAATTGGTCCGAGCCAGTATCTTTTTCTGAACCGTATAAACTGCCAGAACTCCTTGAAGATCGAAAAACGGGAAAAGAAACTCATGCTATCCTCCTACTCTGTCATTCTGAGCCCAACGGGCGAAGAATCTGCTCTCTTTGGATGCTACGTTTCGCTCAGCATGACACTACTCTACCACCTTGTCATTCTGAGTTCTGCCGAAGACGGAACGAAGAATCTCGTTTTTTTCAATTTTAGATTCTTCGCTTCGCTCAGAATGACAATATTCGTCACTCGTCATCTGAGCCCAACGGGCGAAGAATCTCTACAGTTCTGAACTCAAATCCTTCCATTCAGGGTTGGCAGATTCAATCAAGTTAATTTTCTTACTTCTCAACCATCCTTTAATCTGTTTTTCTCTGGCAATAGCACTTCTGACATCTTCCGATATTTCATAATAAACCAATCTGGTAAGGTTATATTTCTTGGTAAAACCTTCTACCAATTTATTCTTGTGTTCATATATTCTTCGTGGCAGATTGTTTGTAACGCCGGCGTATAACGTTCTTGAATTATTTGTTAAGATGTAAACGTAATATTGTCTTGTCAATTTCCTTTTCCTCAAAAATCAACCATGAGATTCTTCGCTTCGCTCAGAATGACAAGACCTGTGGCATCGTCATTCTGAGGGAGTCTAAATGGACGACCGAAGAATCTGTAATTCTGGACGTCAGATTCTTCGCTTCGCTCAGAATGACACAATACTGCCTTCTAATCCTGGGCAAACAGTTTCTCATAGGCGAATTCCTCTTTCAGAGGAGTCATCTCTTTCTTATCTAATACGAAATTACCTAAGATAAGGTAGTCCATTCCGGAGCGCATAAAAGATAAATAGGCCTCCTCAGGGTTACATACTATTGGTTCTCCTCTCAGATTAAAGGAGGTGTTCAAAAGGACCGGACAGGCTGTAAGCTTATAAAATTCGGAAAGCAGGTCATAGAAAAGCTCGTTTTCTTCCCTTTTTACGGTCTGCAGCCTGGCTGAGCTGTCTACATGCGTTACGGCTGGAATCTTCTTGCTTTTCACATTGAAAGTCAACAGCATGAAAGGAGAAGGTATATCAATCTCAAAATAATCTTTTGCCTTTTCCCAGATGACACTAGGAGCAAAAGGCCGAAAAGACTCCCGGTATTTTACTTTCTGGTTTACTTTGTCCTTGTTCTCCGCTTTCCGTGGGTCTGCCAGAATGCTCCGATTTCCCAGAGAGCGCGGGCCAAATTCCATTCTTCCTTGAAACCAGCCGATTATGTTTTCTTCTGATAGAAGCCGGGCAGTTACTTTAAGTAGCTCCTGCCGGTCATATTCTCTGTGGGGTATTTTTCCCTGGTGCAGAAAATCTCTTATTTGGTCTGCTGAATATTCCGGACCTAAATATGCGTCTTTCCACACAAAACTTCTTTGGTTATTCAAAAGGGTATAATGAATATAAGCCGCTACTCCAACTGCGCCGCCTGCGTCGCTTGAACCTGGCTGAATAAAAAGATTTTTGAACTGAGTCTCCTTCAAAATCCTTGAATTAGCCAGACAATTTAAAGCTACGCCTCCGGCTAAACATAAATTCTTCAGACCGGTTTCCTTATATAGATGGTTCGCCATCCTTAAGACTATTTCTTCAGTTACTTTCTGCAGACTCGAAGCGATATCCTGATGAAACTTTTTTATTTCGGATTCCGGTGCCCTACGGGGAGAGCCAAATAGCTTATTAAATCTGCTGCTGGTCATCTTTAAGCCATAATCATAGGAGAAATATCTCATATTCAGTTTGAAACTGCCATCATCTTTCAAATCCACTAACTCCTTCATAATGAGGTCATAAAATACCGGCTCGCCATAAGGTGCAAGACCCATTACTTTGTATTCTGCGCTGTTCACCTTGAAACCTAAATAATAAGTGAAGGCACTGTATAAAAGACCTAAGGAATGAGGGAATCTCGTCTCATAAAAAAGCTCAATCTGGTTGTCTTTACCTATCCCATAAGCGCCAGTTGACCATTCACCCACACCGTCTATGGTCAAAATGGCGGACTCTTTAAAAGGGGAGACTAAAAAACTTGAACCAGCATGGGAGAGGTGATGTTCAATCATAAGTACCTCTCCCTCGTAATTCAGCTTTTTTCGGATTAAGCTTGGTATCCAGAGCTTCTCCTTAAGCCATAAAGGGGTTGCCATTAGAAAGGAGATATAAGATTTCGGAAAGGCGGCTAAATGGGAGTCTAAAATCCTTTCGAACTTGATGAAGGGTTTTTCATAAAAGCCTACATAGTCAAGTTCTTTAGCAGATATATTTGCCGATGAAAGGCAATAGTTAATTGCATTTATGGGGAAATCAGGATCGTGTTTTATGCGGGTGAATCTTTCCTCTTGTGCCGCAGCTACTATTACCCCATCTTTCAACAGTGCGGCGGCTGAGTCATGATAAAAGGCTGATATTCCTAAAATATACATCTAAAATTGCCTGCGGGCGTTTTCTAAGTTAATTTCTATTTTCTCTTTTCTTATCCAGTAAGAAGTTTTCTTAACTTTCCATTTCTTATTCAAAAGGTCTTGGCCCAAAAGTCGGATAACAATAGAGAAAAGTCCTATGATGATGAAATAAAAAAGGGTCAGGATAATTATTGCCTGAACATAAGCGACTTTCTTCGAGAAGGCTTTAATTCCAGACCAGATTGTCGTAAAAAAAATTCTCATAAAATTATCTCAGAGGACGGTAGCGTTGCCACTCCTGTCCTACGGTGGCTACGCCAGACGTAGTCTCCGTTCTAGGATGGCAACGGATGAACCAATATTAAACCTAAAACAAGGATTGTCAAGGACGAACGTCCTCACGGAGTGAGGACGCTACCATTGCATCTGTATTGTCAAAGTCAATGCACTTCATAAAAAACGGTCTTATAAATCTCTTCCGCTATGATTCTGTGCCCTTCTTTGGTTGGGTGGCAGTGGTCGATGAATAAGGATTCGTTTCCTCTCTGGTTAAATGCAGAGACCGCATCCACCAGGGGAACGTCATATCTCTGTGAAAGCTCTTTTAGTTTTTCTTTGTAAGCATTTTTTATCCTTAAAGACTGATAATCAAGTTCTTTAGCTTTTTCTAACTCTTCTTGAGCTTCATTTGATTTCCCTGCATTTTTCAAAGTTATGCCTAAGTTATAATGAAAGAGCGGATACAATGAATCTTCTGCAATTCCTTTTTTGAAAAGGTCTTCTGCCACAGTATAATTCCCTTCCCTCCAGTAGATAACTCCCAGATTGTTCAGATATAAAAGATTTTGCGGTCCGAATTTGGATCCGTAGGACTGAGAGATCAAACCTCTTTCAAAAAAAGCTTTGCTTGAGTCCATATTTCCTTGATCCTGATAATCTGACTTTAAAACGGTCAAAGAGTAAGGGTCGATCTTATCATAGACCTTCGCAAAATGCGCCCAGTCGATACAATAAGAGAGTTTATTTTTTAAAATCTTCTGGGTCTCATCTGCCATTACCAGCTCCCCTTTTTCGGTCCTTAAATTAGCAAAGACTTTGAATTGTAGTCCGGCAGGCCATTCCAGGGACACCGGCACATTTACCAGAATTATTTCTATATTGTGGACCTGAGCAAACTCTATCATCTCCTCAATATTCTGATAATACTCCTCAGGCGAGACCCTGACCACGACCTGTCTTTTTTCGTCTTTCTTCAGCTTATTCTCCAAGGAAGCTTTGATCGGGAGAATAAACTCCTTCAGTAATCGGTAAGTAGCGAGGCGGTTAAGAGTTCCTAAGAAACCAACTAATTGCGGGTTTTGGTTCATCAATTCCTTGTCTGAAATATAGCCGTTTTTGGAGGCATCATTGTTACCGAAATATATTATGATAAGATCAGGAAAATATTTCAATCCGTAATTTTTTAGATAAGTCAGCCCCTGCAATGAGGTATATCCTGAGACTGCGGCATTGATAAGCTCGTAGCGCTTATCTGGTTTTCTCTGGTTTAAGATGTCTACTAATTGTTCTCCAAAAGCTTCTTCTCTTGTGTGTAATCCCAATCCTACAGGTGCAGAGTCCCCCAATAAAAGAATCCTATAGGTGTTAGCCGGTTTAGATGATGAAATCTCAGGACCTAAAAGCCCTTGGGAGTTGGTCTGAAAAATCGATTTGTGGACATTGGGTCTGAATTTCCATAAAAGCAAGGGATCTCTCTCCTGCACTCCTGAGAAGCGGGAGAAAAGCTCATTCTGCCATAGCTTGTTTTCCTTAATTATCTTTTCCTGATCTGTGCTTTTAGCTAAGACATGAAATCCTGCATCCAGAATCCTTAAACCTATCTCCACGCAGAAGAAAAAGAGGATGATAAGGATAAAAGAAAAGACAAGATATTTTAGCTTAGGGATTGACTTTGACATATAATTACGCAAAACACAATGTCGTCAGAAAACTAAAATAGATACGGAAAATACGGATTGATTGAAGAACTGTCAAGGATAGCAATGAAACCTCACCCTAACCCTCTCCCGGGAAGAGAGGGAATGTATTTCCCTCCCCTTAAAGGGGAGAGAAGGGAGGGGTCATACTGAGCCCGTAGGGCGAAGTATCTAAACCAAAAAGACAGATTCTTCCCCCGCCTTTGGCGGGGTCAGAAAAACAACGCTGTAGTATAGGGCACGGTCCCGCCTGTGGCGGGATGCCCCTACCATCACCTCAGTTATTTCCCCTTGAAAATCCCAATGGTATTCCCGTCTAAATCAGCCAACAGCCCGAACCAGCCGACATTTGGTATCTCGGTTTTCTCCTTGACTATTTTCCCGCCCAACTCTTTGGCTTTATTTAAGGTTTTCTCGATATCTTCCACCAGAACGTAGATCAACACTCCGTCGCCAGGTCTGACCTTGTCCACTTTCTGGATTCCGCCTCCTGGTTCTTTGCCGGTCTCGAACATCAGGTAGTCTGAAGAACCTTCCCAGCCCGTTATTTTCCAGTTGAAAAGCTGGGAATAAAACTTTTGAGCTTTTGATAAATCTGTGGTTGAGATCTCGATGTGAACTATGGGATGGCCCATTTTTTTCACCTCCTTTTTCTCCCGTCAGGTCAGGGGACCTGACGGGCACGTAATGATAACCTAAAACAACAGGGCAGACACGGGGAAGCTGTTGCTCAACTCCTGAAAAACCCATATCCATTCAGGAGACGTGAATGTAGGGACAGCCCTTGTGGCTGTCCGTATTAGGGTTAGGACAGGGACAAGCCCTGTCCCTACAAAAAAATTCACCTAAAAAAGACTTCGGCAACAGTCTCCG
>JAUYBY010000040.1 GCA_030692925.1 Candidatus Zixiibacteriota bacterium
ACTCACCCTGAATCCCTCTCTTAAAAAGAGAGGGACTTTCTTCCCCTTCTCTTCTTAAGAGAAGGGGCCGGGGGATGAGTTCGGAAGCAGAATAATTTCACAGGAGGATTTTTGGAACAAACTCTTTTGATTATTAAGCCGGATGCAGTAAATCGGGATTTGATCGGCGAAATTTTAAAGAGGGTGGAAAAAGATGGTTTCAGAATAGAGGAGCTTAAGATGTTAAGAGTCACTCCAGAGGAAGGGAGCAGATTCTACCAGGTGCACAAGGGAAAACCTTTCTATCAGGAATTAGTCGACTACATCTCCTCAGGCAGGATCGTGGTGACCCATCTGAAAAGGGAAAAAGCAGTGGAAAAACTGCGCGAGCTTATCGGTGCTACAGATCCGAGAAAAGCGGAAAAAGGGACCATCCGGGCAGATTTCGGACTGGACATCTGCCATAATTCGGTCCACGCCTCAGATTCAAACGAGAATGCTAAAATAGAAATCGATTTCTTTTTTGGCAAAAAGAGTTGACGGACACTTTTTTTAATTTTATATTATATAGTGAAAAAATTCACAAGAAGAAAGGGTAAAGCTGAAGCTTTACACTCCATTTAAAAAAATAGTCTAACCGGAGGAAGAGATATGCCCTTAAAAGAGCTACTGACCAAAAAGATCACTGAAATGCAGGAACAGGTTAAGACCATCCTGAAAGAGCACGGTGAAAAAGTTCTTTCCCAGGCAACCGTGAGCCAGGCTTATGGCGGGATGAGGGATATAAAGTGTATGGTCTGGGAGACTTCCCTGCTTGACCCGATGGAAGGAATCAGGTTCAGGGGATACAGTATACCGGAAGTCCGGGAAAAACTTCCCAAGGCAAAAGGTGGAGAAGAGCCTTTGCCTGAAGGGATTTTCTGGCTCCTTTTGACTGGTGAGCTTCCTTCAAAAAAGGATGTCAGGGAAGTAACCAAAGAATGGCAGGCCAGAAGCGAAATTCCCAAGGAGGTCTGGAAAACCCTGAATGCTCTGCCCAAGAATATGCACCCGATGACCCAGTTTTCCATCGGCATTCTTGCACTTCAGCCCTATTCCCTGTTCTCTAAAAAATATGAGGAAGGTCTGCCTAAAGCTCAATACTGGGATCCCACCTATGAGGACATGATGAATCTTCTGGCACAGCTCCCCGCGATTGCGGCTTACATTTACCGACGGACTTATAAAGACGGCAAAAGAGTCAGGGGGAAAAAAGCTTTAGACTGGGGAGCAAATTTCGCGCATATGATGGGGATTGACAATCCGGAGTATTCTGAATTGATGAGATTGTATCTGGTGTTGCATTGCGACCATGAAGGAGGAAACGTCAGCGCGCATACCACTCATTTAGTAGGTTCAGCTCTGTCTGATCCTTACTATTCACTTTCTGCCGGAATGGATGGTTTAGCTGGACCTCTGCACGGACTGGCTAACCAGGAGGTGTTACACTGGATTCAAAACCTGATGAAAAAATTGGGCGGAAAACTTCCTACCAAAGATGAGCTTTCCAAAGCTTTGTGGGATACTTTAAACAGCGGACAGGTCATCCCCGGATATGGTCATGCGGTTTTAAGAAAAACCGACCCCAGATATGTCGCCCAGAGGGAATTTGCTTTGAAACATATGCCCGAGGACGAGCATTTCAAGTTAGTCAGTATGATTTATGAGGTGGCGCCAGACATTTTGACCAAGCACGGCAAAGCCAAAAACCCCTGGCCCAATGTGGATGCCCACTCCGGAGTTCTGCAGTGGTATTATGGGGTAAGAGAGTACGACTTCTATTCTGTGCTCTTCGGAGTTTCCCGGGCGATGGGGGTTTTAGCCCAACTGGTCTGGGATAGGGCTCTTGGGCTTCCACTTGAGCGTCCTAAGTCGGTCACTACTGAGTGGATAAAACAGAATGTAGTAAATAAGTAGACAGTAGGTAGTAGACAGCATACAGGGTCCCCTCTCCTCTTTTGCGAGATGTAGCGGCGAGGTTACCTCGCCCAATCGGTGGGTGGCACCCTAAAAACTTGTTTTGAGGGTGTAGGAAGTCGCGTAGGGGTGGAGCTTGTCTCCACCCCTCCCATTGGGCGGAGATAAACTCCCTACGGGTCGTAAGGCTTTATCGACCGCCCCTACGTAAGAATAAACCTAAAGGTTTATATTCCATCTCAAAAAATCCTCCAAAAAAAGTTGACTTTGTGAAATTTTTCTTTTAAATTTGGATTTAATCAAACGCAACCCTACGAAAAAAAACCGTAGGGCTCCGCTATAGTGGAGCAAAAAAAGAAGAGGCAACACTGTCATTGCGAGGAGGCCATTTGACCGACGAAGCAATCCGCCTTACCTGAGTAAAAAGATTGCTTCGTCCCCTACGTGGGCTCGCAATGACCGATCTAATAGCAAATAGCCAATACCGAAAAGCGAGGAACAAAATGGGTAAAACCTTAGCCGAGAAAATCATCGGGAAACATGCGGGCAAAGAGGTAAGCGCTGGCGAGATAGTTGTCGTGCCGGTGGATGTATGTCTGATGCAGGATGGCACTGCTCCTTTAGCCATAAGACAACTACAGAAGATAAATTTGGAGAAAGCAGCCAATCCCAAAAGGACGGTTTTATTTTTAGACCATGCCGCTCCCTCTCCTCGAAAAGAGCTTTCCAATGACCATATCACAATCAGAAAATTTGCGGAAAAGACCGGGTGCAAGATCTCAGATGTCGGAATGGGTATCTGTCACCAGGTGATATTCGAGCAATATCTCAATCCAGGTGAAATCCTTATCGGGGCTGATTCTCATACCTGTACCGGCGGCGCTATGGCTGCCTTTTCAACTGGCATGGGTTCAACTGACGTGGCGATCGGAATCGCCCTGGGCAAAACCTGGTTCAGGGTTCCTGAGACTTTTAAAATCGAGGTAACCGGCCAGTTCCAGCCCGGGGTTTATTCCAAGGATTTGATTTTGTATTTAATTGGCTTGATCGGCGCAGATGGCGCAACTTATAAGTCACTGGAGTTCACCGGCGACACCATTGACAATATGTCGATCTCCAGCCGGATGACCTTATCAAATATGGCAATAGAATCTGGTGCAAAAGCTGGTTTGATTCAGTCTGACAAGAAGACTAAAGAATTCCTGCAGAAATGGGGAAGGGTGAGCAAATACAAAGAGCTTAAAGGGGATGAAGATGCGGTTTTTGAGAAGGTGATAAAGATAGACGCTTCAAGACTTGCGCCGACTGTTTCTTTTCCTCATACAGTAGACAATACCAAGCCGATCAACGAATCCCTGGAAATAAAGATAGACCAGGTTTTCTTAGGAACCTGCACCAATGGAAGGTTGGAGGATATCGAAATAGCCTGCCAGATAATCAAAGGGAGAAAGAAAAATCCAAAGACCAGGTTCATCGTGGTGCCGGCCTCAAAATCCGTTTTCCTGGATGCAATGAGTAAGGGATATATAAAACAATTGGTGGAATTCGGAGCCGCAGTCTTGGCTCCGGGTTGCGGTCCCTGCGTAGGCGTGCACGAGGGTATTTTAGGAGATGGGGAAAACTGTATATCCACCCAGAACCGCAATTTCAAAGGGAGAATGGGAAATCCGGATGCTTTCATCTACTTAGCCTCACCCGCCACAGCAGTTGCCGCCGCAGTTGCGGGAGAGATAGTTGACCCCAGGGAATTCATAGCTAAAAAGAAACCCAAAGGCAGAAAAGTAAAGACAGCAAGAAGGAAAAGAAAATAAAAGTAGAGACGCATAGCATGCGTCTCCCTAATAATGTAGGGGCGTATTGCAATACGCCCCTACAAATGCAAAAAAGAGGTATTTATGATCTTAAAAGGAAAAGTATTCAAATTCGGAGATGACATCTCCACGGATTTAATCGCTCCGGGAAGATATTTTCATCTGCGTTCCAACCTGCCGGAGATGGCAAAGCACGTGTTGGAGGATGCTGACACCACCTTTGCCAGCAAAGTTCAGAAAGGCGATTTCGTTGTCGGAGGTGAGAATTTCGGATTAGGCTCCTCCAGGGAGCACGCCCCTACCATCATCAAATTGGCTGGAGTCTCCGCAGTCCTGGCAAAATCTTTTGCCCGCATTTTCTACCGCAACGCCATCAACGTTGGGTTGCCGGCTTTGATCTGTGACACAGATAAAATTTCTGGTGGAGATGAGTTAGAAGTGGATTTGGAAAAAGGGGAGATCAAAGATCTAACCAATGGAGTCGTTCTGAAATTTGCACCTCTGCCCAAAGCGATGATTCATATCCTGAATGACGGTGGACTGATCGACCACATTCAAAAACATGGAGATTTTAAATTAGATTGAAAAACCTCAGTCGCTATTTATTCGACCTTTAAACAATTCCATTTTAAAAGAAAGGAAGGAATAAGGATGGTGAAATTCAGCAAGATCACCCCGCCGGTTGAGGGTGAAAAAATCGAAATCGTAAAGGATAAACTTCAGGTGCCTGAAAACCCGATCATCCCGGTTATCGAAGGGGATGGTGTGGGAAGAGACATAATGAAAGCCGCACGCCGGGTTTTAGATGCATCGGTTCAAAAAGCTTTCAACGGAAAAAGGAAAATAGTCTGGTTTGACGTTTATGCTGGAGAAAAAGCCCAGGCAAAATATGGCGAGCTTCTTCCCCAGGATACACTGAAAGCGATAAAACATTATGTCGTGGCATTAAAAGGTCCTTTGACCACTCCAATAGGCGGCGGATTCAGAAGCTTAAATGTGACCTTAAGGCAGGTTTTGAACCTTTATGCCTGCGTGCGTCCCTTAAGATATTTCGAGGGTGTCCCCTCTCCGGTCAAGCATCCGGAAAATATGAAGATCATCATCTTCAGGGAGAATACTGAGGACGTTTATGCCGGGATAGAGTGGCAAAAAGGGACCAAAGAAGTAAAGAAAGTCATCACCTGGCTGAACAAGACGATGAAAACCAAGATCAGGTCTGATTCAGGTATTGGGATAAAACCGATAAGCGTGACCGGAACCAAAAGGTTAGTGCGTAAAGCGATCAGATATGCCATAGAGAATAATCGCAAATCGGTTACCCTGATGCATAAAGGGAATATTATGAAATATACTGAGGGCGCATTCAGGGAATGGGGTTATGATGTGGCTTTGAAAGAATTCCGGGACAAGGTTATCACCGAAGCTGAGCTGGAAAAAGATTATAACTGGCAGGTTCCTCCGAGAAAGGTTGTCATCAAGGACCGGATTGCAGACAGCATGTTCCAGCAGATTTTGACCCGGGCAGATGAATATGAGGTCGTGGCAACTCCGAATTTGAACGGTGATTATCTTTCGGATGCCTGTGCTGCTCAGATAGGAGGCCTGGGAATGGCACCCGGTGGTAATATAGGCGATTTTGTGGCATTGTTTGAAGCTACACACGGGACAGCGCCAAAATATACGGACAAGGATATGATCAACCCAACCTCTGTAATTCTTTCCGGCTGTATGATGTTAGAATATATGGGCTGGAGAGAAGCCGCCGAGTTAATCTATAAAGGAATTCAGGAGACCATTAAGCAGAAGCGAGTTACCTACGATCTGGAAAGATTAATGGAAGGCGCTACTAAGGTCAGAACCTCCGAGTTCGGAACTGCCATTATCGAGAATATGAGGTAAGAAAGTATTTTGGTGGTAGGGGCATGGCATGCCGTGCCCCTACCACTTTTGCATGCGCCGAATGGTTGGCTGTCATTGCGAGGAGGTCATTTGACCAACGAAGCCCACATGGGCTTCGTTCCGATAAATCAAAACTCGCAGTGACTGTAATAGCGGTAGCCCCACCTTGCCCGCAAGGTGGGGCGTTTTTATGCAGAGGACGCATCGTCATGCGTCTCTACCCTTCAGCGGCAGGGCTGCTTCCCGTCTTTAAACAGAAAAGCGACCAGGTAGACTACGTCAACGATGTTTACCTTTCCATCGCAGTTAGCATCCCCGACTTGAAGAATAGGCGAAGGCTGAGGGCCTTTCTTGAAAAGATAACTCACCAGGTAAACAATATCCACCATGCTCACGCTCTTATCCTTATTAACATCACCCCGTAGGAACTGAACATACTTTATGGTGGCATAGTCGTAATAATTCCCTTCACCGCTGCCGAGAGACCATCCAGCCACATAGATATTTTCTGAACCATCTAAGGCTATGGCGAGGCCAACACCGGTAACAGACCATAACGAATCCCCTTCACTACTGTATTTTATTGTACCGTTGTTTCCAGTGACATAAGCATTGCCGGGATCATCTACGGCAATACCATCTGCATGTTCAAGGGGACTGGCTGATCCAGTGTTTACCCTTATCCAGGCGGTGTCCCCATCAGGATAATACTTTGTCGTTGCATATTTAGTCATTGGCCCACCTACAAGACTCCATCCCCCCACATAGACGTTTCCTGAATGAGCGACTATCATATCGTTCCCAGCCCCCATCCCCCACCACTTATTCCATAGCTGGTTTCCATTAATGTCATACTTAATCGTCCCCATAGTTCCGGTTACAAACGTATTACCAGATTCATCAGAAGCTATTTTATAAGGCACGTCCCAGCTGCTCCCTGGCCCGCTAAATCTCCTTACCCAGGCTGTATCTCCATTAGGATAATACCTTATTGTGGTGTAATCATTTTTTGCCGTGGTATCCCAGCTTTCTCCAGTCACGTAAACATTTCCAGAATTATCCACAGTTATGGCATTAGCGACATCGTCAAAATTGAGAGGTCCGTTGTATTGCCTAACCCAGGCGGTGTCCCCATCTGGAGTGTATTTTATCGTGGTGAACTTTCCGCCACTTGCTCCTGTCACGTATACATTGCCAGAACTGTCCACAGCTATATCACGGGCTCCCCAGCCGATTCCTTGTCCATCAAACCTTCTGACCCAGACAGTATCCCCATCCGGAGAGTATTTTATGGTGGCATAATCATAGGATGTCCCACTGCCTATACTATGACCTGTGACATAGACATTTCCTGAACCATCCACTGCTATGGCATTAGCTGCATCAGTGGAATTTCCTGGCCCGTTGTATCTTTGAACCCAGAGCTCGTTTCCAGCCGGGTCATACTTTATGGTGGCATAATCACTTAATGTCCCACTGCCCCAACTATAACCTGTGACATAGACATTGCCAGAATGATCCACGGCTATAGACCAAGCCCGATCATCGCCATTCGCCGGTCCATTGTATCTTCTAACCCAAGCCGTGTCAACAGACTGGGCAAAAAGGGGAAGCGCAAAAAAGAAGATAAACAGCAAAATTAAAAATACTTTGGACATAACTCCTGCTGTAACCGAAAATTGGATGTTTAATTCTTTCAAACTTAATCTAAGCAGGTTTTAAAGTTTGTCAAGCAAAAAACGACATAGGGGCGAGGAAACCTCACCCCTACATCTGCTTTTTAAATCCACTTAATCCGTTCAATCAGCTGTGAATTCCACGCTCTACTTCAAATAAACCATCTTCTTAGTATCCACAAAATCCTGAGCAGTCAGTCGGTAGAAATATATACCTGTCGGGACATTCAATCCCCTATCGTCTGTCCCGTCCCAGAAAAGAGTCTTCGGTCCCGGCTGCTCTACTTTTTCTAACAAAGTCCTTATCTTCTGGCCCAGAATATTATACACCTCTAATTTTACATTCCCGCTCTTCGGCAGATAAAAACTTATCCTGGTAGAGGAGTTGAACGGGTTGGGAAAATTCTGGTTCAAAGAATACCTTGAGGGAGTATTGGTTGCATTTCCATCTTCCACCGCGGTAGATTTAACCACAATAATTCCCTGCATAAACAGATGGAATGAGCAGAAATAAGGATAGGAGCCCACAGCCGTAAACTGGCGTGTATAAGATTGTCCCGGGCCAAGAGTTCCTGAATCCCACACTCCTGTGTTACTGGTTGAGGAATGGTCTACTGCGCCATTGTTGGTCCATTTAACGCTATCGTTGGCTGAGATCGTATCGGTCGCTGGCACGAAAGCAAAATCGATAATCGAGATCTGCTCGGTCTTTGCCAGAGCCTGACTTCCCAGAAAGATACCTGGCAACAGCACAACTAAAAGAACGCTCAGGCAAAATCTTTTCACTGATAACATATCCCCTCCTCTGATAAAGTTTATAATTTTTCTTAAATTTAATCCTTTTATCTTTAAATTGTCAAGAAAAATCTACATATAGGGGTTCAATTCGCCTCTGGCGGATGAACCCTTACTCCACTCGAACAAACGAACAAACTTCAAACGCCAAACTGTTTTTCAGCACGGAGGTGGTCCGCCTTTGAAAAGGTAATTAACTAAGTAGACCACATCGCTGATTGTCACCTTGGTATCGCAATTAGCGTCTCCGGTCAGGAAAGGATTAGGTACTGGTCCTCCTTTGAAAAGGTAGTTGACTAAATAAACCACGTCTGAAACTGTTATCTTGCTATCACCATTAGCGTCCCCGCGTTTTCTTACCAGAATCGTTCCGGTCATGCTCGGATGGAACTTACACTGATAAGGAAATGAACCAGAGGTGCTAAACTGACGGGTAAAAGAAGAAGGTCCCGGGCTCAGGGTACCAGAGTTCCACACGCTTGTATTGCTGGTCGTGGTGTGAAATACAGCCCCGTTATTGACCCAGCGGACGCTATCTGCTGCGGTTATGGTGTCAGTCTGGGGAACAAAGGCGAAGTCGATTATAGAGACCGTGTGAACTGCTGCAGGTTTGACTACAATCGTGCCAGTCATGAACGGATGTACCTTACAGTGATAGGGAAAAGAACCAGGAGTATTGAACTGGCGGGTAAAAAACTCTCCGGGCTGAAGGGTATCCGAGTCCCATACTGCAGTGTTGGAGGTTGAGGAATGGGACGCCAATCCGTTGTTAGTCCACTTTATGCTGTCCCCTGCAGTTATGGTGTCAACCTGCGGGCTGAAAGCAAAGTCGACAATTGAGACATTATGCAGCTGGGTCGGCTTGACCACAATTGTTCCGGTCATACTGAGCGAGTGGTACTGGCATGTGTAGGGATAGGAACCTGGATTGTTAAACTTAAAAGCAAATGACTGCGAATGAAGAGAATCCGAGTCCCACACGCCGGAGTCACTGGTTGAGGTATGGGGGACACCGCCATTATTTATCCAGCGGATGCTATCTCCTGCTAATATCGTATCTGCCGAAGGAACGAAAGCAAAATCGACTACCGAGACGGTCTTGAGGGCACTGGTTGAACTCTCCCCCCTCGAAAAATTTACTGAAAACAACAGAATTAAACTTAAACCGAAGAAAAATCTCTTCGCTAAGAACATATAACCTCCCTGTTAAATTTGAAAAGCTACCTAAACGGTCTACTTAGTCTTAAATAGCGTTTTAAAATTTTTACGGATAGATGTTACTTTTCGTTGGAATTTTTTAACCAAGTAAGAAATCCATTTGCCGTGATGAGATACTCCTGCTAATTTTTTCTCATCTTTTTTAAGAAGATGTTGAGGCATGTTGTCCCGCCATAAGCGGGATGCCCCTACTTTCTCCGGACTGCAAAAATAAATTGGAATCATTCATTATTTTTAAAAAAAATCCTGTAATCGCAATATAATAATGTCCTGTTTTAGCAAAGTAGAAATGTCCTATTTTGAGATTGCCACAATATCTTACTTTAAAGGAGGATATTATGGCAGGAAAGGACATGATCAGGATGAGTCAAGAGGAGATAAGAA
>JAUYBY010000005.1 GCA_030692925.1 Candidatus Zixiibacteriota bacterium
TCCCTTTTTCTGCCATAAAATCTACATTGCCTAAGGGTCCTAAAAAGCCGTTCTCTCCATCCAGGACTACTTCTGGTAAACCTCCACTCCTGGTACCGATAACTGGAACGCCACAGCTCATTGCTTCTAAAGCCACAAGACCAAAGCTCTCCTGGTCGCTGGGTAGAAGGAAAAGGTCGGCTACCGGCAAAAGATTTTCAACATAATCCTGCCCTCCTAAGGAGATAACTCGATCCTCTATTTCAAATTCCTTTGCCAGGAGCAGAGCTTTGCTCAAATCAGGACCATCGCCTATCAATACCAGTTTAGAGGGAATCTTATTATTAATTCTATGAAATATCTTAATGATATCCTCAACCCTTTTCACCGGCCGGAAATTAGAAATATGCATCAGGATTTTTTCATTATCTTCAGCCAAGTGTCTTCTTTGAGACTTATCTTCTTTCTGAGCGAACCTTTCTGTATCCACAAAGTTTGGAATCATCTCGATTTCTTTTTTTAGACCGAATTCTTGCTCGGTTCTTTTTTTCAAGAAATCAGAAACCGCAGTGATTCCATCACTTTCCTCGATGCTGAACTTGGTGATTCCATAGAAAGATTTGTCCGTGCCAACTAAAGTTATATCAGTGCCATGCAGAGTAGTTATTACTTTTGGACTGTGCTCTTTTAAAATACTTTTAGCTAAAAATGCGGCTGTAGCGTGAGGTATAGCATAATGCACATGCAAAAGGTCTAAAGACCAGAGATTCGCAATTTCTACCATTTTACAGGCTAAGCTTAGGGTATAGGGAGGAAATTTGAAAAGAGGGTAGTTGGTAACCTCTACCTGATGATAGTAAAGATTTTCAATGAATTTCTGCAACCTGAAAGGAGGGGAATAGGTGATGAAATGCACCTGATGTCCTCTTTTAGCCAGTTCAATTCCTAACTCTGTGGCAACTACACCACTTCCTCCTGGAACCGGGTAACAGGTTACTCCAATTCGCATAAAGTTATCCTACCTCTAAAAGCTGATGATCGATCTTTTCGATCTCCGTTTTTTGATATAAAATATCTACGAATTCAAATCCATATTTTACCAAGAAAGGCAGAAGGTTTAAAACCCTCTCCTGAAGCTTATTCTCCGGTAAAAGATTATTCTTAGCTTTATAAATCCGCCCTTTTAAGAGCTGGTTTTTCTGTCGGTGTACTTGAAAAAGTTTTTCTCCTAATCTTTTCAACTCATAATCTATTTTCCCTCGTGTATTTTCGAGATTGGGTTTTAAAATCGGGTCAGAGGAGATGAGCTTATTTTCTAACTCGTTCAGACTTTCTCTAATCTGTTCTCTTTTCTCTTCCAGTATTTTATCCAGGGGGTTCGGGAATTTATCTTTTAAGATAGAGTTTATCAGTATTTCAGTATCTTGAAATAAATCGATAAAATCGAGAGAATATTTTTGAAATACCTGTCTAACTTTATCCTCTATCAAACTCAGACTGGCTCGAGGATAGACTATGGGTATGGGGATATCGTAAAATTCAAAAACAGATTTCAGTTGAGCATAATAGCTGATCTCCCCTGGACCACCGATATAGACTGCGGTAGGAAAAAGATGACTCCTCATCAAAGGTAATAGAAGGACATTCGGGCTTAGCCTTTGAGGTTCATTTTCTATTATTTGATTAAACTCTTCTCTGGTCATTTTTCTATCAGACCCCTCTAACTCTATCAAGTCACCACTCCATTTCAAAGAAGATCTTCTTCCCTCCACCTCTAAGAAAAGGTTTATCATCTCTTCAGGTTTAATCACCTGCTGATGATATCCTGAAGATCCCAACTTTTCTCCAGTTTCCTTAACCAGTTTCATGGACTTGCCGGGATTTTTAATCTCTTTCAAGAATAAATCTACAGCTAACTTTTTAAGCTCTTTATCTCCCGCATCAACTATCACCAGACCATATTTACCCAAAAGAGTTGTCATCCATTTAGCAATAGAATTTGAGATGGTTTCTCCTTTGACATAGAATTCATCAAGTTTCTGGATTACTTTATCCTTGAATTCACTAGGATGAAGAGAAGATTTGAGTAACTCTACACAAGAAGTGATCTCCTCCTCTAAAACAACCTGATACATCGGACTACCAGAAGAAACTTTTGCTGGAGAATATTTGATCTCTTTAATCTGATTCTCTTTATCTACGATACAAGTTGACCGGACCTCTTCAAAATCGTGATCTTCAGAATCTAACCAGAAAAGAGGCACAAAGGGTCTGGAGAACCTGAAAGATAATGCTTGAGCTAATTTAAGAGTGGTGATTGCCTTATAAATAGTATATAAAGGACCTCCAAAAAGTCCCACCTGCTGACCAGTAAATACTACCAGCGAATCTGATTTCTGGAGAAGCTCAATATTTTTAAAAGCTTCACTCCCCGAACCAAATATTTGATTCTGCTTTCTGAGGATGGAAGATAGATATTCTCTCTGATATTTTTTATCTTTTATTGATTTAAAAACCCTTAGATAATTTTTATCTTTACGAAAATCACCCGCATAGAATTTCTCTACCTTTTGAAAATCGTAGAGGAAATCAGAGAAGAGCTTGGAAGTTCCAGGTATTTTT
>JAUYBY010000108.1 GCA_030692925.1 Candidatus Zixiibacteriota bacterium
GAGAAACTCCAAACTCCCTGGATACCTTACTCACCGGAGCTCTCTCTCTGAAAAATCTCTGTAACATGAGCCACCTCTGTACAACTATGCCCCTTTGATCCCACGTCATGTTCACCACCTGGCTTGTGACCAGTAATATAACATGCCTTGAGGTGTTACCCATGTCAGTTGATACTTATGTTACCGATGTAGCTTGATAATACACTAAAGACTCGCACTACGATAATAATTTAGTTAATCTCTCCCAGGTTTTCTGGAGCAGATGGCTTTCCCAGTATCTTTTCATCCTTTTATAGTTTTTCATCCCTTTTTCATATTCCTTCATCCATTTTCTGGCAAAATTCCCGTTTTTAATCTCAGATAGAACATTTTTCATCTGGTTTTTATTTACCACCTTCTTACCTGAGACATAGGAGCCATATTCTGCAGTCTGGCTGATTTTCTGGAACATTCCGGCTATCCCGTATTTCTTGATAAGCTCCACGATCAAGTCTAACTGATGGACGCATTCGAGATAGGCATTTTCAGGGGGAAATCCAGACTCAACCAGGGTCTCAAACCCGGATCTCAAAAGCTCAGCAAGTCCTCCGCATAAAACCGCCTGCTCACCAAATAGGTCTCCGATGGCTTCGTCCTTGAAAGTAGTCAAAATTGCCCCAGCTTTAGTCGAGCCGATTCCCTTAGCATAGGCAAGGGCTTTATCCAGAGCCTTTCCGGAATAATCCTTTTCCACCGCGATAAAAGATGTGACCCCTTTTCCTTCTAAAAAAAGTTTTCGAACAAGCTCTCCTGGACCGTGTGGAGCTACTAAGATGACATCAATGTTCTCCGGAGGTTTTATCAGCTTGAAATAGATGCTGTAAGCATGGGCAAAGACTAAAGTTTTTCCAGGAGAGAGATTTTTATGGATGCTTTGCTCATAAAGCTCTTTATGTTTATGGTCAGGTGCTAAGACTGAAATTATTTCTCCTTTTTTGACTGCATCTTCAGGAGAAAATACTTTGAAACCGTCTTTAACTGCGATTTTTCTATCCTTGCTTTTTGAGGGAAGCCCGATTATCACCCCAAGGCCTGATTCTCTTAGATTCAGAGCCTGTGCCCTTCCCTGGCTTCCATAACCGAGGATGGATATGGTCTTTCCTTTCAGATATTTCAAAGAGACATTTTTATCTTTATAGAGTTTGAGCAAGTTCTTTCTCCTGGGTTGCAGGATGTAGTTGCTCGATTTATCGAGCTGAAATGAGCCCAATAAATTGGGCAACTACAAATTGATTTGTCTGTGCCGTCAGGAGCTACTCCTGACCGAACGATCGAAATATAATTAAATTAGAATTGATTTAACAACAGTTTTTCAGGTGTAGCATGTAGGTCAGGCATGGCGCAGCCTGCTTGACAAACCAAGGAATGGTCAACCAGTCCCCTCGGACATGGTTGACCTACGTATCTACGATCTGATCACGGTCAGACAAGAATGTCTAACCTATCTATCTTGAGAATTATAAGGGCAGAAAGATGTTCTGTCCCTTCAGATATTTATTCATATCTTAAAGCCTCTATCGGGTCTAAGAGGGAGGCTTTTCTGGCAGGGTAGAATCCGAAAAAGACCCCGACAAAGCCTGAAAAGAAGAAGGCCAAGGCTATTGCTACAACTGAAATGAAAATGGGCCAGTGTAAGATTACAGAAATCACTTTTGAAGTCAAAACTCCTAAGATTATGCCGACTATGCCTCCGATCAGACTTAGGACTATAGACTCAATCAAGAATTGAGTCAATATGTCCTTGCCTCTGGCTCCAACTGCCATCCTGATTCCGATCTCCCTGGTCCTCTCAGTTACTGAGACCAGCATGATGTTCATTATCCCGATTCCTCCAACTATCAAAGAGATAGAAGCGATCGCGGCTAAAAGGATGGTCATAATCTTGGAGGTGGAACCAGCCGCAGTGGCAATATCTAATTGGCTCCTGACTGTAAAGTCGTCGTCTTGTCCTGGAAGGATCCTGTGTCTCTGGCGAAGAAGGTCAGTTACCTGTTTTGTAGCTAAGTCTATTTTGGCCCGGTCTACGGCTGAGGCGATTATAGAATTAATATATGTTATCCCCGCAATTTTTTTCTGGGCAGTGGTATAAGGGACTACTATCATATCATCCTGATCACGGCCAAAGGCGTTTTGTCCCTTTGAAGATAAAACCCCTATAACTCTGAAGGGTAGTTTTTTGATTCTTATGATCTCCCCGATGGGGTCCTGTCCAGCGAAAAGATTATCCACTACCGTTTTTCCTAAAATGCAGACCTTGGTGGCTCCTTTAACATCCTGCTCTGTGAAAAAAGTGCCTGAAGCTAAGGGCCAGGAACGGATAAGAGGAAAATCTGTGGAATATCCTTCAATTGAAGTTCCCCAGTTAAGATTTCCTGCTACGACCTGTGCCCCGGTTCTAACTACCGGTGAAATCCTTAGAACTGCGGGGCATTTCTCCTTAATAGCCTTAGCGTCTTCTTCAGTTAAAGAAGTCCTGGTTCCAGCACCTGCCCTCATACCTCCACTCATAAAACTTCCCGGGAATATATTCAAAAGATTGTCACCTAAGGAAGCTATCTGAGCATTGACCATCTTCTTTGCACCCTGGCCTATCCCTAACATGGCGATGACGGCTGCCACTCCGATAATTATCCCCAGCATGGTCAGGCTGGAGCGCATTTTGTTCCTGCCTAAAGCCTTATAGGCAACTTTCAGAATCTGAAAGTATCTCATATCTCCTCCTCGTTTTCGACAGGCGGCAAAGAGAGGAGCTCATCTTTTGCTTTTTTGGGAACAGGTATTATTTCGTCTTTCACAATTTTACCGTCCCGGAAAGTGATGTTCCTTTTAGCATAGGCGGCAATATCCTTTTCATGGGTTATAAGGATAATAGTAATTCCATTATTGTTAAGGGATTGAAATATCTCCATCACCTCCATAGATGTAATGCTGTCCAAGTTCCCAGTGGGCTCATCTGCTAAGATTATTGCAGGATCATTCACCAATGCCCTGGCAATGGCTACCCTTTGCTGCTGTCCGCCAGAAAGCTTGTTAGGATAATGATTCTCCCTGCCTTCCAATCCAACCAGAGATAAAGCTTTTTTTGCCTTTTCAGTTTTTTCCTTAGAGTAGTCGCTATTATAGAGCAATGGTAGTTCCACATTTTCCAGGGCAGTAGTTCGGGATAGAAGATTGAAGGACTGAAAAACGAAACCGATCTTTTGATTTCTGATACCGGCTAAGCTATTTCTATCTAAAGAAGATATATCTTTACCTTCAAGGAAATAGTTCCCTTTAGTAGGTCGATCTAAACAGCCCAAGATATGCATTAAGGTCGATTTTCCTGAGCCAGAAGGTCCCATTATGGCTACAAATTCACCTTTTTCAATAGACAGGTTTATCCCCCGTAGGGCCTGAATCTCGTAATCTCCGAGCTTATAGATTTTAACTAAATGGTCTGTGGATATAAGTTGATCCAATTTTATCTCCTGCCTCCGGGGAACCTGGGAACAAAGGGATTAACCTGCTGGTTATTGGAAGAAGGCTCTACACCTTTTTGTCCGATGATTACCTTATCCCCTTCTTTAAAATTGTCCGAGATGATCTGGGTGAATGCACCATCCGATATCCCGATTTGAACTGGAACCGGCTCAGGTTTTCCCTGTGGGCTTAAAATCCAGAGAAGACTCTTACCTGTTTTTCTGAAACCGGTGGAATTGGTCCTGGTAGAACTGCTATCAGGCGAATGTGGCGTCTGAGGCATCTGGGCTCCCCCTTTCATCTCGGAAAAAGATTGTTTTCCTTCTGTGGAGGGGCGAAAGCGCAAAGCTCCTGAAGGGACTTTAAGTATTCCCTCTCTCTCGTCCACCAGCACAGTCACGTTGGCGGTCATTCCCGGTTTTAAGAGAAGATTCGGGTTTGAGACCTCGATAATGACATCATAGGATACGACATTCTGCACTATCTGCGGGGAAAGCCTTATTTGCCTGACATTTCCCTTGAAAGACATATCAGGATAGGCGTCCACGGTGAAAAGCACCTCCTGGCCCTCTTTTATCTTGCCTATATCCGCCTCGTCTATGCTGGCGTCGACCTGCATTTTTGTTAAATCCTGAGCTATGGTGAAAAGAGTTGGTGCTTGCAGGCTGGCTGCCACGGTCTGCCCCACATCCACATTTCTGGAGATAACCACTCCATCTATAGGCGAGGTTATGGTGGCATAGTCAAGATTGGTTTTAACCCGGTCTAAATTAGCCTGTGAAGATTTTACGTCAGCTTGTGCCAGCTCATAATTGGTCTGGGCAACGTCTCTATCTGATACCGAGACCATATTCTGCTGGAATAAGGATTGGGTGCGCTCATATTCTTTCTTGGAAAGCTCGGCTGAGGCTCTGGATCTTTCTAAATCCGCCTGGGCCTGGGCGACCTGGGCTTTTAGAAAAGTTGGGTCTAATTGGGCAATGACCTGCCCTTTCTTTACTTTGTCGTTAAAGTCTGCATAAAGAGCTGAGATGGTACCAGAGATCTGACTGCCTACCTGGACTGTGGTCACCGCCTGCACAGCTCCAGTAGCTGTTACCATAATTGAGATATCCCCTTTTTGCACCTCGGCCGTAGTGTATTTAGCTTCGGTTTTTTTACTGCTTCCCCGGAAAAATAAGAAGAATAAGATTATCAGAACTAAAACCGGGATTAAGATAAAAATTTTTCTCATAGATTTTCTTTCTCCTTCTCAAAAGCGGAAACACACCAGCGCAGCTTCGTCCTTTAGACGAATGTTGACAGCTCTGGAATCTAAAGTTAGACACACCCTCTTTGCTAAAGGTTTAACTATAATACGAAAACGCAATTTCTTTTGTAACCGTTCTGGCGGTGAAAAAATTCGATTAAGAGGACACATTGACTCCTCTTTGTCTCCTGGCAAGCAGGCAGTTCCTTTTGTTCAGGAGAGGTCAGACAGGAATGTCTGATCTACCGTCTCAACGGGGTTTGGAAAAAACAAGCCCCGGTTGCACCCCCGGATTAGAAAGAAATCAAGTTTTTCTTTCTTTCTTTTTGGCGGCTGGGAAGAGGATATTGTTAAGGATTAAACGATAGCTGGGTGAGTTCTTGTGCAGGCTTAAATCGGTGGGCGGGTCGCCTACCCGGTGCTCGTAATCCTCCGGGTCATGCCCAGAGAAGAAGGTAAAGGTGCCTCTGCCGAAATTACCGTGGATGTATCTTACCTCATCCTGTCCCTCTACTTCTGCCAGGATAGTTACATATTTTTTCAGAAGGGATTTTCTAAAGGCGGTGGTCTGACCCATAAATCCCCGGACCACGTTCACATGGTCCTGGACTAACATTGAGGGAACCGGGTCTAATTTGGCTGAGAAATCGAAAAGGGTGAAATAATCGTTCTGTTGATTTAATCCCCAGATAAGCCGATCTGAATAGGTGTCTATATCGGAATGTTTATATTCCAGAGGGTCTAAGGAAACGGTAAAATCGGTAAAAGCAAAGGTTTTGGAATAATCCAACTTCTTCTGACAATCAGGATCAGGCGGGTCACCGTCGAATTCCCGCGGAACGATATCGTCATTTTCCGCAGCTAAGGTTATGTCCATAGTCTCAGGTGCAGAGCACATGGCAAACAGGAACCCTCCACGGGAAACGTAGTCTTTTATCGCTTTCGCCACTGCTTTTTTCTCCTCAGACACTTTTTTGAATCCTAACTTTCTGGCAGTGGCCTCACAGGTTGCTTCTTCTTCTTTATACCAGGGCTCATTCCTGAAGGTGCCGTAAAACTTTCCATACTGTCCAGTAAAATCCTCATGATGAAGATGCAGCCAGTCATATTTCTCCAAGTCACCTTTTAGCACTTCAGCATCCCATAAGGTCTTATAGGGAATCTCGGCATAAGCTAAAGCTAACCTGGCCGCATCATTCCAGGGCTCTTTATTAGGAGGGACATATACTGCAATGGCAGGTGCTTTTTCTAACAAGACCACGTCCATATTGTTCTCTTCAATCTCTTTATAGATAGCTCCGGCTTGGGAGAGGTCTATTTTTTCAAAAGAAACGCCCTGCAACCTGCAACGGTCAGCCATATCCTCATGATATTCAGCCATAAAGGAACCGTCCCTGTAGTTCAAAAGCCATTCCACATTGTAACCCTGTTTCAAGCACCAATAAGCCACCCCGTAGGCTTTAAGATGATCGGTCTGGGATAGATCCATAGGAATTAAAATCTTTTGAGCCTGAGAGGGTATAGGTAACAGGATAACTGTAAAAAGTAATAAAAAGAAAAATATTAAGATTTTTCTAAACATTGGAGCACCTATTTTTATTTCCCTCCCTCGCGACGGGAGGGATAAAGGGAGGGTGGATCTCAAAAAATTTTCTTTTTCCCCTCTCCTTAGTCCTCTCCCACAAGGGGAGAGGAGAGTTGGCATTTGCTCGATGAATCAAGCAACTACGAGGGATTTTTTCCCTTGGTTTTCTTCAACTCTTCTTTCTTTTTTCTCCACCACTCGATTCTTTTTTTAATCTCCTTTTCAAATCCAAAATCCGTGGGCTCGTAGTATCTTCTTCCTTTCAGATTATCCGGCAGATACTCTTCATCTACGAAATGACCGGGAAAGTCGTGAGGGTATTTATAATCTTTGCCATAACCCAAGTCTTTCATCAGTCCGGTCACGGGATTGCGGATATGTAAGGGAACCGGGAGTGCCTGAGTATCCTGGATTTCTTTCTCGACTTTTGAAAATGCGGTGTAAATAGCATTACTCTTTGGAGCTGTTGCCAGATATACCACTGCCTGGGCTAAGGCTAACTCACCTTCAGGCGTTCCCAAGAAATGATATGCCTCCTTAGCAGCAATGGTAACCTGCAGAGCCTGAGGGTCTGCATTTCCAATATCTTCTGTGGCAAACCTGATTAACCTTCTGGCGATATAAAGCGGGTCTTCTCCACCAGCTAACATTCGA
>JAUYBY010000045.1 GCA_030692925.1 Candidatus Zixiibacteriota bacterium
AGCCGGGGGGTTCTGTGCATCTTATGGTCGATAAGTTTAGCCCGTTATCTAAAGGAAAAGGGTTTTTCGGTTCAAATCACCAGACAGGTGGTCTATTCCTCAACTGTGGCTATTTTGATCGGAGGATATTTAATCATTGTCGGATTGATTGCTAAACTGATTCAATCGTATGGTGGAAGCCTGAGTGTATTTTTATCCGTTCTGGCTGCTTTTTTAGTGATTGTGATACTGTCTGCTTTAGTAGTCTCCGGCTCGATCAAGGAAAGAATAAAGAGATTTGTGGATCAGAGCTTTTATAAGGGGAAAGTGGATTATCGGGCAGAATGGACCAGGTTCAGCGAGAATATCGCTTCACTTCTGGACTTAGAAGAGATCCTCAAAGAGGTAGCAGGGGTTATTTCAACTAACCTCCGGAGTGAAAATGTCATAATTCTCCTTTCTGAACCTAAGGGTGATTTTTCTGTAGCCTATCATCCGAAAGAAAGCTCTTTAGGCCTCAGGATGAAAAAGGAGGAGGAATTCCTGGATTGGATCTTTCGGTATGGAGAACCAGTAGGAATAAAAGAGATGGGGTTTGAAAAGTTTTCAACTGAAGAGGGTAGTATTTTTTTGAAGCAACTGGAGGAGTTGAAGCTGGAGCTCTGCGTCCCTATGATAGCCAAGAGAAATCTGGTGGGACTTCTGCTTTTAGGAGCCAAAGAAAGTAAGCAGCCATTCACCGAGGAAGATTTCTCTTTTTTAGGGGGAGTGGCGCATCAATCTTCGATTGCCATACTGAATGCAAAACTCAGCGAGGAGCTAATAATTTCTAAGGAGATGGAATCGTTCAACAAACTATCATCCTTTATCCTGCACGATCTGAAGAACTTTGTCTCTATGCTCTCGTTACTTCTACAGAATGCTGAGGAAAAGCTTAAAAATCCTGATTTTCAAAAAAGTGCTTTGGCAACCATATCAGATACAGTTGAAAGGATGAGAAAACTGATGAGTAAACTCTCTTCAGCTTCAGAGGGAATAAAGTTAGACTTGAAAAGCTGTGACCTGAATAAAGTTTTAAATTATCTTCTGGACAGGATGAAGGTTTCAAATTTTACACAGATCAAGTTGGTATTAAATTTTGGAACTCTACCTCTGCTGAAATGTGATCAGGCTCAGATGGAGAAGGTTTTTCAAAATCTTATAATTAACGCATTAGAAGCTATGTCTCAGGGAGGAATTTTATCTACAATAACAGAGTTGGATGAGAAAAACGGCTTAATCCGATTAAAGGTTTCAGATACTGGGGCTGGTATGTCCAGAGATTTTATCAGAAACAATCTTTTCAAGCCTTTTCAGACTACCAAGAAAAAAGGTCTGGGGATTGGTCTTTTTCAGTGTAGAGAGATAGTGGAATTACATAATGGCAGGTTATTGGTGGAAAGTGAAGAGGGCCAAGGGTCTACTTTTACGGTAGAGCTTCCTCTGTAAAAGGTGAAATTATGAGGGAATTTTAGATGGAAAAAGAGAAAATTCTTATAGTCGATGATGAAGAGGGGATAAGAACTCAGCTTTCCTGGGCATTACAGGATGAATATGAAATCCTTTTAGCTTCGAATGCGGAACAGGCTTTAGAGTTTGCTCGGAAGGAAACACCGAATCTTGTTACTTTAGATGTTGCCCTCTCCCCTTATGAGCATGAGAAAGATGGATTGGATATACTAGAGGACCTTCTGCAAATAGACCCGCTTTTGAAGGTGATAGTGGTTACCGGACATGGGGAAGAGGAAAATGCACTAAGAGCGGTAAGTTCAGGCGCATGCGATTTCTATACCAAGCCTATAAATTTGGATGAGCTGAAGATTATCATCAAAAGAGCTCTTCACATCCAGCGATTGGAACGCGAGAATAAAGAGCTTACAGAGAAATTAGAGGAAAAAATATTTGAAGATATAATCGGCACCAGTCCCAAAATGATTGAGGTTTTTAAGACCATAATGAAGATTGCAACGACGGATGTAATTGTGCTTATCACTGGAGAGAGCGGGACCGGCAAGGAGATGGTGGCAAAAGCTATCCATCGTAAGAGTTTAAGAAAGGACAACCCTTTTGTGACTATCAACTGCGGAGCTATCCCTGAGAACCTTTTGGAATCAGAGCTTTTTGGACATGAGAAGGGTGCTTTTACTGACGCTTATGCTCAGAAAAAAGGGAAATTTGAATATGCAGATGGAGGAACAGTATTTTTAGATGAGATCGGAGAGCTTCCTTTATCTCTACAGGTAAAGCTTTTGAGATTTCTACAGGACTATAAAATAGAAAGGGTCGGGGGTAAGGAGCTAATCACACTAAATGTTAGAATAATTGCAGCTACTAATAAGCCATTGGAAAAGGAAGTTCAGCTAAAAAAGTTCCGGGAAGACCTTTACTACAGGTTAAGTGTTATTAATATCCCTCTTCCACCTTTAAGGGATAGAGATGATGACGTGATTATTTTGTCTGATGCAATGCTTAATAGGTTCTCAAAGGAATTCAATAAAATAAATCTTTCTTTCAGTCACAAGAGCATCTTGAAACTAAAAGAATACGGCTGGCCTGGAAATGTTCGGGAGTTAGAAAATAAAATCAAAAGAGCTGTAATAATGTGTCAAAGTAAAAGGATAACCCCATATGACCTTGGCTTCAGCACCACTGAGGAATCAAAGAAACCTCTCTCTTTGCAATCTATAAGGGAAAATGCTGAAAAAGAGGCTATATTGGAAGCGCTTAATGTCAACAATTGGAATGTCTCTAATGCGGCGAAATATTTAGATGTTAGCAGAACAAATCTTTATGGGTTGATTGAGAAATATAAGTTTAAAAAAGAAGAAGAAATCTAAATTGAAAAATAAAAAAATCTTTAAAAATTACTAACTTACCTGAAGTATCCTCCGAGTGTTCAGTTTTCCGTAATTCAATAACCTCTTATAATATATACACTTAGAATAAAAAATAATTACAATGTCATGGAATTGGTCATTTCATAGAGCTATTTTAAAAACGAAATTTATAACCTGTTATTATTCAATATGTTAGTAATGAATAAATTTGGCATATTAGTTGCTATTTAGATAATTCGAAGAAGAGTAGCTTTGATAACCAAATAATTATAGGAGGAGAAATGAAAAAGTTGGTTGTTTTAATCGGGTTGCTTTTGAGCTTAACTGTTCCTGCCTTGGGTGTAACTACTTCTGCCTTTAGTATTTATGGAACCTCCAGTGACGGGACCACCCTTACCGGCGATGTTACTGCCTGGGTGAGTGATATCAACCTGGGTCTTGGCACTGCGGATGTCAGTTTTTTAATAAATAACACCTCACCTTCAGTCCCTTCAGTTTTACCCGGTAACCCTTTAACCAATCCGGTTATCCGTATATTTTTGTTTAAGGCTGACGGCACAGTTAATGCCTCTTTAACCGGTGTGGGTAATACCTTAAATTTGGTAACTGGTGCAGTTTCTGGCAATGTTTATACTGCTATAGACGGAGATCTGGTTGTCACTTCTGATTATAAGATTAAATATGACCAACAGGGAACAGGAGGATATGGTTTTTTCAGGGTTGAGGTTTTTGACCCGCAGGCCAATGACAGAGGATGGGTGGCGCCTGGGTCTCAGAATCTATTTGTGGGTGATTATATTGTGGGACCAATGGCTTTCAGAATCCATCTAACCAATGTTACCTCGATCTTTGATGCAGACGATTTTGCTCAGATTGCAGACCCCAATTTTGTTGCTAGATATCTTTCTACAGGTCCAGATGGGGAGGGTAGTGGACCTGCAGCTCCTATACCAGAACCTTCAACCTTAGTTCTCTTGGGATTCGGGCTTCTGGGTTTAGGAGGTATTTCCAGGTTTAGATTTAGAAAGTAGGATTCAAGTAGAAAGTTCTTGAATTTAAAAAAGCCCCCTACGGGGCTTTTTTATTTGGGGGCTAATGACTGAAAACGAACAGGCAGGGATGCTTGTTCCACCGCTCCTATAGAGGTAGAGATAAGAAGCCTCCCCAAGTCGATTTGGACGGACAGCCACGAGGGCTGTCCCTACGTTTACTCCGACAGAAGCGATTCCCGAAAGTAACAATCTATGTGGGTCAGGAGAAGAACTCTTGACACAACGATCAAAAGATCAGCCAGCCGGTAGGTCAGACATTCCTGTCTGACTATAACAGTAAGGAACAGACAAGAATGTCTGTTCTACCTTTTCCGGTTAGCATTAATTCATCTTTAAACCTTCATTCCCCTTTAAGAATATCCTGCTTTTGCCGATTAATAGATTAGGATTCTTTTAAAGAAGAATCGATAATATGAAACAAATCCTCTTAATAGAAGACGACCCTAAAATCTGCGAGTCTCTGAATAACTATTTTGTCTCAGAGAGCTTGAAGCTTCATACCCTTTCTGAAGGAAACGGGGCTCTGGAGACCATCAGCCAGCTAAAACCAGACCTGATTCTACTCGATATAAATTTGCCGGGAATGTCCGGTTTTGAAATTCTGAAAGGGATAAAAGAAAAAGAACTGAAAATACCGGTAATCGTCATCACCGGATTCATCTCAACTGAGGCGGCAATCGAGACTATGAAGCAGGGGGCTTATGAATTCGTCACCAAACCTTTCCAGTTAGAGAAACTCGCCAGGATTGTGGATAAAGCCCTGCAGGAGAAAAAAGGAGGAGGGGATTCTTCTAACTTTGGCAGAGATGGGAAGCCAGAGGAAGAAGAGGATTCAATCGTTGGAAAAAGTCCGGAAATAGTGGAGATTGCCAAGCTGATAGGGCAGGTTGCTCCGACTAATGCGGCAGTCCTTATAATGGGGGAAAGCGGGACGGGTAAAGAGTTAGTGGCCCGGGCAATTCATCGCAACAGCTTGAGAAAGGACAAGCCCTTCCTCTCAGTTAACTGTGCAGCTTTACCTGAAGCCCTTTTGGAATCAGAGCTTTTCGGGTATGAGAAAGGGGCATTCACTGGAGCATATCAAAGAAAACTGGGCAAATTTGACCAGGGGGATAAAGGGACTATCTTCTTAGACGAAATTGCTGATATGAGCCTGATGACCCAGAGCAAGGTCTTAAGGGTCTTGCAGGAACAGGAGTTTGAAAGAGTAGGCGGTAACCAGAGCATAAAAGTTGATGTGAGGATAATCGCCGCAACTAATAAAAGCTTGGTTAATTGCATCAAAGAAGGAAACTTCAGGGTTGACCTTTTCTACAGGTTAAAGGTAGTCTCGGTCTATCTGCCACCTTTAAGGGAAAGGAAGTCAGACATACCACTTTTAGCTGAATACTTCCTGAAGAAATATACACGGTTAATAGGCAAAAGGGTAGAGGGGATTTCAAATGACGGGATTAAGATTCTGCTCAAATACCCCTGGCCCGGAAACGTGCGGGAGCTGGAAAACAATATCCACACTGCCGTGGTTATGAGTAAGGGTGGGATGCTGATGCCTGATCACTTTCCCATCTACAGCGAAAACAAAGAAAAGTTAGACATAGATTTCGATAAAATAAAAAAGGACTATCATAAACTGTTGTCTCAGATATTAGAGCCAATCTTCCCCAAGATCTTAGCTAATTCAGATGGGCAGATCTACGACCATCTGGAAGAAGCCTTAGAAAGAACTGTCTTTGATCTCTCCCTAAAACACTGCCAGGGAAACCAGGTCAAAACCTCCGAGCTTTTAGGAGTAAGCCGCAATACCCTCCGCGACCGAATGAAAAAGTTCGGGCTGTTCTAAAAGAAATATCTTTCCTATTTAAGAGTGTAGCCGAGCCTTCACGGCTCGGCATTCCGAGCGGAGGTATGAAACCTCCGCTACTCGTCGAAGAAGTTTAATATGGAGTGCATTGACCGTGTCAATGCTTTTACGTCGAGTCAGGGGACTCGACGACCACAGTAGGTAGTTCTTGTAGGGGAGGGGCTTGTTGAGCGAAGCGAAATCCAGTTTTATTGGATCCCCTCCCGTCTTATTTATTACATATTGAGAAAGACCGTTGATAAAAGACAGCGGGTGGCACCCTCAAACTTGTTTTGAGGGTGTGCCGAACCATACAATTTTTCTTCGTTGGTGAGGACACCAACGAAGAGCAAAAATTTTTTTCTTGCTTAACAATACCTTGCTTATTATATATTGTGAAATATTGTTGACCAAAGCGAGTTTGAGCTTTTAAAGGAGGTTCTTTAGAATGAAAGAATTCTTGATGAAATGGATAAAGGCAGTCAGGGCGCCTTTTTTCACTGGCACTTTAGTGCCGGTAGCTGTTGGCTCTACTTTAGCTTTCAGCCAGACCGGGAAATTCCACTGGCTGAATTTTTTTCTGACCTTATTCGGATTCTGTTTTATTCACGCTGGTGCCAATCTTGCAAATGATTATTTTGACCATAAGACTACGGATGATGATATCAACCGTTTTTTCACTCCGTTTTCTGGTGGAAGCCGTGTGATTCAGGATGGCATTGTTCCGGCTAAGCATATCCTCAATGCGGCTTTGATCTTTTTCGGACTGGGCTCTATAATCGGGCTATATCTGAATTATGTTTCCCCTGGAAATATAATTCTTCTTTTCGGCCTTTTCGGAGTAGTAACGGCATTTTTTTATACTGCTTCTCCAGTAATGTTTGCCTACCGCGGATGGGGTGAGTTGATGATAGGGTTAGATTTCGGGGTTCTGGCAGTAATGGGGTCATTCTACGTCCAGGCGCATTTCCTGAACTGGTCAGCTTTCTGGGCTTCACTCCCTGTGGCCTTTATGATAACCGGGATTTTATATGTCAATCAGTTTCAGGACTACGAAGCTGACAAAACCGTCAAAAAAAACCACTGGGTGGTTAGATTGGGTAAGAAAAAAGCAGTTTACGGTTACTATCTGATAATCGCCGGGACTTATATTTCTATTATAATCTCGGTCGCTTCCGGGCTATTACCTTTTTATGCTTTGATAGCTCTTTTCACCCTGCCCCTGGCTTACACCGCGATAAAAGTCCTCAGAGCTAATTACGACAAAATCTACGAGCTGATACCGGCCAATGCCAGCACCATAAAGATTCATCTTTTCGTGGGGCTGCTTCTTTCTTTCGGATTTATCCTCAGCCGGTTGATTTAATTTTTGGTAGGGGCAGGTTTCCTCGTCCTTCTGTCTTCATCGGTAATCCCACCTTGCCCACAAGGTGGGGTATAGACCCACATTGCCCTCAATGTGGGTCTACCGTTCTGTAGTTGCTCGATTCATCGAGTCCAAATGGACCCAATAAATTGGGTAACTACCAAAAGACGGTCTTAAGGATTTCTCTAATATTCCGAATTAAGAGAATAGCAGAGGTATGGGTGACTAACCTTGCGATCCCGCAACGGAGTAGTGAAGCCTCTGCTAAATAAACAGGGGATTTTTCTGCGTTGGTGAGGACACCAACGCAGAGCAGCGGAGATGCCTAATAAATTAGGCAACTACACTCAACCTGCAAAAAGGACATATGGAACTTCAGGGTAGTGTGGAAAAGTTTCAGCTTTCGGACATCTTTCAGCTTTTGAGCGCCTGCAGGAAAAGCGGAACCTTAGGCGTGCAGAAAGGTGAAGACGTTATCATGGTATATTTCCAGAATGGTAATATAATCTTTGCCCATAACCCGTATAATCGGCTCCGAGTCGGAGAGCTGCTGGTCAAAAAAGGTATTTTAAGTGCTAACCGTTTGCAGAAGATCATGCAAACCCAAAAAGAGCTTAAGGATAAAAAAAGGATTGGTGAACTGCTTATTCTAGAAGGCATCATCACCCGTAAGCAGTTAGAGGAGCTGGTAAAGCTGCAGGTGGAAGAGGTTATCTATGACCTTCTCAGATGGGAGAAGGGGAATTTCAAAGTCTACGAGAACAGGTTTCCCACTCAAGAAGAGATAACCATAAAAATATCCACCGAAAATCTCATTCTGGAAAGCGTAAGAAGGTCGGATGAACTGGAAAGGTTAAAGAAAAAACTTCCTTCTTTTGATACCGTTATGGGTTTAGCTCCGACTGAAGATAACCGGGAAAAAGATATTAACCTGAAAGCTGATGAATGGAATGTCCTAACCCTGGTGGATGGTCACCGGGATATCAGGAAAATCTTAGAAGATTCTAAAAGGGATAAGATCGAAACTCTTAAAAAGTTAGCCGGGCTTCTTTTAGCAGGAGTAGTTGAGCCGGTGAAAAGACCTACGCTGGAGATTAAAACCGACAGACTGGAAAAGCTCTTAGAGCAGTTCAACCGCAGTCTGGAGAAATATACTGAGGAATGAACGGATGGAGCTGAAAGAAACACTTTTAAGCCTGAAAAGTTCGATCGACAGTTTTCTGGAGGAAACTGTTAGAAAAGAAGAGGAAGAATGGGAGGTCGATCAGAAGATCGGTCTTCTGGAAAATATCGTGTTGGGGAAAAGCAAAGATTTCTGGCAGATAAAAGACAGGTTTAAGGGGATGGAGACCTGGCTCAAGAACCAGGGAGAGGAACTGAACTCAAAACCGGTCAAGAAAAATCAGATTCAGAGAGTGATAGAGTGTATTGAAAGGATGAAAGTTTACTGGGAGATGATAAGAGGGGAAAGATTTTATCAGGAGGGAGAGAGGACTTTAAAACAGGCAAATTTATTCATAAGGGAAAACTTGAGAAGAAGGGGCTGGGAATATACCCCTTTAGGGCTGGTTGACTTCGTGCAGTTAGATGAGTCATTGCTCAACCTGAAAGACGAGATAAGAAATTTGGACCAGGACGATACCGACCTCAAAAACAAGTATCAGAAAACCTTGAGTTACCAGCTTGACTTGATGGACTATTTTTACAAGCCTAAAGACCATCTCCTGACCATACTGGATTATCAGTTAAAGACCCTGGAGATAAAAACTACCAAAGAGGATGAGTTTTTCACCGCCTCCTTGATCTACTATCTGAGACAGAACAGATATAAGGTTGAACCTTATTTAGAAAGATTCAGAAAGATTCTTAACCAAAAAAAGAGTTTGAATTAGGGAAAATAATTATTATCTTGGAGCAGCGCGCTTGGAGTATAAAGCCTCAAGGTCTTGAGACTTTAGCTTTATCGGGTAAACCTGAAGGTTTACACTCCAGGATGACTCAAATAAGTGACGGCTTAAAATCGTTTTAACTTAGGGCTATGGCAGAGGAAAAAGGTACAAGAGCTTTTCGGGAAGGGATAAGGTCTTTGAAGTCAAAAGACTTCAACTCGGCAGAGCAGAAGTCTCGAGAAGCCGTGATTAGAAAGGGCCCCAAATCTCAAAAAGCTGAACAGATTTACCAGGCTCTGCTGATCAGAAAAGAGTGTGAGAGGTTATTACAGGAGTTAAAATCCAGATTTTAAAGGAGGAGTATGCCTAAAAAGCAGATGACTTTTGCGGATAAGGTCAAAAGAGATAAGCATCTGGTCTATTGTCCCAAGTGCGGAGGGGCTAAACAGAGTATCCTTTACGTTGAATCAATCAGAAACGACACCGGGTCCTGGAAGTTCAAAGAAAGAAACGTGAACGTGTGCAAATGCAATCAGGCTGAAATTTATAAGTAATTTTTTGCAGTCAGTTGAATTTGAAGTAGTTAGCAACCGCCAGCAGGTCTTTTTATGGCGGTTTTTGCTTGTGAAAAAAGTTACAAAAAGGCTTGCTTTTGAAAGTTTTTTTCTTAAATTCATTTAATTTCTTGTTTCTTTAGGAAAAAAAGAGGACAATATGCCAAGAATTGAAGTGGATACAATAAGATGCAAAGGATGTGAACTCTGCGTTGTTGCCTGCCCCTACAAGGTAATAGGTATGTCAAAGAAGTTCGCCTCCACCGGGTATTATCCTGCTGTAATGGTCAAGCCGGAGAAATGCACCGGCTGTACCTTATGCGCCCTGGTTTGCCCGGATGTAGCTATAGAGGTTTATAAGTAATCTATCTGGATGACTATAAGGAGAGCTTAGAAATGGATGAAAAATTATTAATGAAGGGGAATGAGGCTCTGGCAGAAGGAGCAGTAAGAGCCGGGTGCAGATTTTTTTCCGGTTACCCGATTACGCCGCAGAATGAGGTTCCGGAATACCTTTCCTGGAGACTGCCTGAAGTAGGAGGAACATTTATACAGGCAGAAAGCGAAGTCGCGGCTATCAACATGCTTTATGGTGCCTCTGCCTGCGGTGCCAGGGTTATGACCTCCTCCTCCGGTCCGGGAATAAGTTTAAAACAGGAAGGAATCTCGTATATCTCAGGTGCCAACCTCCCGATTTTCTATGCTAATGTGATGCGAGGAGGGCCTGGATTGGGGAATATCGCACCTTCTCAGGGCGATTATTTTCAAGCCACCAGGGGTGGAGGTCACGGGGATTATAGAGTAATCGTATATGCTCCTAACTCAGTTTCTGAGATGGGGAATTTTCCTAAAAGGTGTTATGATTTAGCTGAGAAATATCGAATTGCCACGATGGTATTGACAGATGGTCTTTTAGGCCAGATGATGGAGCCAATAGAATTCGACTTTGAGCCGGTTGACCCAGCTAAATTGCCCGAAAAAGACTGGGCTTTGGGAAATGCTGAAGGCAGGGAAAGAAGGGTAATAAGGTCTTATGATTTAAGACCTGGATATTTAGAGAAAATGACCTTGAAATTAGCGGAGAAGTATAAGGAAATCGAGGAAAAAGAGGTAAAATTCGAGGCGGTTCAGGTGGAGGATGCGGAAATTCTATTAGTCGCCTACGGAACCTCATCCCGCATTTCGAAATCGGCTCTGATGTTAGGTAGAAAAGAAGGGATAAAAATCGGGCTTTTAAGACCTATAACCTTATGGCCATTTCCGAGTAAAATCATAAGCGATTTATCCGAAAGGATAAAAAAAATACTAACAGTGGAGATGAGCCTTGGCCAGTTGGTAGAAGATGTGAAATTGGCAGTTGAAGGTAAAGCCAAAGTTTACCTTCACGGCAGACCCTCAGGCGGCATTCCGACTGGAGAAGAGGTTTTAGAAGTAATCAAGAAAATTATGAAGAGCTGATGTAAAGCTGAAAACGCATCTTGACGGGCAAGGGTGCCCGTCCTACGGGGAATCGACATATATTGAATCCGTAGGCGGGACTCCCAGTCCCGCAGACAAAGATTACAGAAACTCTTTACGAAATTATTACTTGCTATAAGCTCTTTGAGTCTGGAGGAACAATGGAGAAGAAAGTTTTTGAAAGAACTAAAGGTTTAACTGAAATCCTGATGCGCTATTGTCCCGGATGCGGACACGGGGTGGTCCATAGGTTAGTGGGAGAGGTGATGGAGGAACTGGGGATAACCAATAGGACTATCGGGATTGCGCCAGTCGGTTGCTCTGTTTTCGCTGACGAGTATTTTAACTGTGATATGATTCAGCCCGCTCACGGCAGGGGTCCTGCGGTTGCTACCGGAATTAAAAGGGTCAGACCGGACTGCATAGTTTTCAGCTATCAGGGAGACGGGGATTTAGCCTCAATCGGGATGGCGGAAACGATTCATGCTGCAGCCAGAGGTGAGAGGATAACCATAATATTTGTCAATAACGCAATTTACGGAATGACCGGCGGACAGATGGCACCTACGACCCTTTTGGGTATGAAATCAACAACAACGCCTTTTGGCAGAGACCCGAGGGTTGCCGGGTATCCGATCAAAGTATGCGAGCTTCTGGCGACCTTAGAGGCACCAGCTTACTTAGCCAGGGTATCAGTTCACAAGCCGGCTAATGTCCTGAAAGCAAAAAAAGCAATCAAAAAAGCTTTTCAGGTGCAGATGAATGATCAGGGTTTCTCTTTGGTGGAGATATTATCCCAATGCCCTACTGACTGGTTTGTGACTCCTCTGCAGGGAATAGATTTTGTTGAGAAGATGATGATTCCGTTTTTCCCCTTAGGTGAGTATAAGACTATTGAAGGGAAAAAAGAGACAGTGAAGCCAGAACCAAAGAAGGTTCTGGAAACAGTATAGATTGTTAAAAGAAATACAGAATGAAGCTGTGAGGTTTTACTGGTGTCGTGTCATTCTGAGTCCGTAGGACGAAGAATCTGGATTCTTCGGTCATCCCGCTGAAAGCGGGATTCCCTCAGAATGACAAACAGGTTCTTATTCTACTATGGTAATCAAGATTCATGAATATGACAGAATATAAATCGGAGGAATGGATGTATCAAGGTGTGATAATGTCGGGTTTCGGGGGACAGGGGATAATCTCTGCGGGCATCCTTTTAGCTTATGCCGGGATGACAGACGGGAAATACGTCACCTTTTTCCCGGCTTATGGTGCGGAGATGAGAGGTGGGACTGCTAACTGCTCAGTGGTTATCTCTTCTGAGGAGATAGCCTCACCGGTGGTAGCTTATCCTGACACTTTGGTAGTGATGAACGAACCTTCTTTAGCCCGTTTTGAAGCTTCAGTCAGAAAAGGAGGCCTGCTCTTAATCAATAGCTCCCTGGTTGCAGGAAAGCCTAAGAGAGACGATGTGAAGGTCCAGTATATCCAGGCAAACGAGATCGCAGAGAAAATGGGCACAACCAAGATTGCCAATATGGTGATGATCGGGGCTTATTCTAAATTAACCGGGGCAATCTCTTTTGAAGGGCTGAAAAAATCTTTGCAAAAGGTCTTCCCCCGCGCCAGGCAGGAAATTATAGATTTAGATTCTGAGGCTCTAAAAAAAGGGATGGAAGCGGTATAGTCTAATAACAGCTTGAATCGCTGTATGATACTGATAGGTAGGGGCGACCCGGCGGGTCGCCCCTACATTTTTGCCACTAAAACGGTAGAACAGACATTCATGTCTGTTCTACATGGTCAGGCAAGAATGCCTAACCTACCGTGTGCACAAGTTCGTAGCGTCCGGTCCTACGGATCCGTTTATCGAAGTTTATCCCGGACGTTTTTTCTATGCTTTATTAGTGTAAAGACGCATGCGATGCGTCTCTACGCCTGTCGTAGCGCGACCCTTTCAGGGTCTCCTAAAACCTCCTCAATCTGAAGGAGTAGCTTAACCCACATTAGGGGCAACGTGAGTTTACCTATGGAGTGAGCTATGTGTAGGGGCACGGCGCGCCGTGCCCCTACATTGCGTCCTACAACCAGGGAATTTTTTGTAGGGGCGTATAGCAATACGCCCCTACAGTTTTTTATTTGTAGATTTTTTATTCATTTTATCTTATACTGATTGGAGTTATTTGAAAAAGCAGAAAGGCTTAAGATACTATGCACCCGTTGTCTGAAAGAATAAAAAAAGAATTTCTTCCCTTTGTGATGAAACCGGGCAGATATGTCGGGAATGAGCTGAACGTCATCAAAAAGGAGCCTGAGGGTAAACTTAAATTTGCCCTGATCTATCCGGATATTTATGAGAATGGGATGTCATACTTGGGTCTGCAGATTTTATATCATATCATCAATCAAAGACCTAATTCCCGTTGTGAGAGAGCTTTCTTGCCCTGGCCTGATGCAGAGGAGATTCTGAAAAATAATTCCATTCCTTTATTCTCCCTGGAAAGCCATACTCCTCTGAAAGAGTTCGATGTCCTCGGGTTCTCCCTGACCTATGAACTTAATTATACCGGAGTGCTGCACGTCCTGAGTCTGTCTGGTATGCCTTTATTCTCACAAGAAAGAAAAGATGATTTTCCACTGGTCATAGCTGGCGGGTTCTCGGTTTTTAATCCTGAGCCGATGGCTGATTTCTTTGACCTGTTTGTAATCGGGGATGCAGAGGAGGTCATTCATCAGGTTCTGGATTCAATTGAGAAGGGGAAAAAGGAAAACCTTAAAAAAAAGGAACTTTTAGTTGAGCTTTCAAAAATTTCAGGAGTTTATGTTCCATCTTTTTACGAGCCAAAATATGATGCGGGTAATCGATTCACAGGAGTCTGTAGGAAAATTCCACAAGCACCGGAGAAAGTAATCGCTCAAACTGTTTCTGAGTTAAAGCCTGAATATTATCCTCAAGCGCCTCTGGTTCCGTTTATCGAAACGACTCATGACCGGCTTACCTTAGAGATTATGAGGGGGTGCGGCCAGGCTTGTCGTTTTTGTGAAGCTACCTCAATCTACAGACCCAAAAGGGAAAAGGACATAGAACAGATTTTAAAAGAGGCAGACTGCGGACTCGCCAATACCGGCTATGAGGAGATCTCCCTGCTTTCTCTTTCATCAACTGATTTTAAAAACCTGCCTGAGCTGGTTCAGAGATTGCAAAAAAAGTTTTATCCCAAAAGAGTCTCCATTGCCCTGCCCTCTTTGCGTCCAGGCTCGTTTTCTATGGAGATTGCCAAGACCATCACCCAGACTAAGAAGACCGGGCTGACCTTTGCGCCAGAAGCTGGTACCCAGAGGTTAAGAGACGTCATCAGAAAAAATATCACTGAGGAGGACTTGCTTTCAAGCGTGGAAATAGCCTATTCCTCTGGCTGGAATTTGATCAAGCTGTATTTTATGATCGGACTTCCCACTGAGACGGATGAGGATTTAAAAGGAATTGCTGATTTAGTCGGGAAAGTCTTCAAGCTAGGTAGAACTTTTGGTCCGGGAAAAAGTGTTAATGTAACTATCTCCCCTTTTACACCCAAGCCCTATACTCCTTTTCAATGGGAAAAACAGGAAAAGATCAACGAGATCGAAAGGAGGATTTCACTCCTTAAAGACTTGCTGGATTTCAGAAATCTGAAAGTAAGTTATCGGGACCCATTGGTATCTTTTTTAGAGGGGGTTTTAGGAAGAGGAGACAGAAAACTAAGTAAAGTAATTCACTCAGCCTGGAAAAACGGGGCAAAATTAGATGCCTGGATTGAGTTTTTCAACTATGCTTTCTGGAGGAACGCTTTTGAGGAGAACCAAATCGATCCAGAAGAATACCTCCAAATTAGAGACTTAGATCAGAGCTTGCCCTGGGATCATTTAGATAAGGGGCTGAGTAAAGATTTTCTCAAAAGGGAAAGGGAGAGGGCTTTTTCCACAGAAAAGGTGACAGAAGAAAAAAAGTCAGAAGACGAAGATGCTCCTTTGTATGTGGCTCAACCTGAGAAAAAGGATGAGGAGCTTTACGGCAGAAAAAAGAAAAAGGTTGTATCAACACCAACCTCAACTGTTGCCCGAAGCAAAGTAAGGTTAAAATGGAGTAAGGGAGAGGGAGTAAGATTTACCTCTCATTTAGACGTGCTCAGGACTTTTGAGCGGGCAATCAGGCGCTCTGGAATTCCGATTGCCTATTCGGAAGGTTTTCATCCCCATCCCAGGATTGCTTTTGGTCCACCCCTTCCTCTGGGGTTTGTGTCAGAGGCAGAGTATTTAGACATTCAGCTGACTGAGCCTTTTTCCAATGAGCATCTTTCAAGGTTAAATAAAGCTCTGCCTCAAGGTTTTAAGATTATGGAAGGGAAGACAATCTTTACTAAAGCCGAGTCTTTATCTTCTGCTATTAATGCGGCTCTTTATAAAGTGGAATTGCCTTTTTCAGAAAATGAAATACAAGAAAAAATTGAATATATCCTCTCACTGAGGAATCTGATGGTATCCCGTGTATCAAAAGAAAAGCTAAAAGAAGTGGATATAAGATTTGATATTTTGAAGCTTGAAAACGAGGATTCTACCTTGAATTTGCTCTTGTCCGTAGGCAGTGCCGGCTATGCCAAGCCTCAGGAGGTCTTAATCTACGGGTTCGGGATGAAGGAAAAAGAGGTTTTGAGTTTGCTGTTTAGAAGGGAAGGGCTTTTGATCAAGAGACAGGATCAATTATTGTCACCTATGGAGATAATATAAATACAATAACGGATGACGGATAACGAATGACGGATAAAAAAATGTGTGCATGGTAGAACAGACATTCTTGTCTGTTCCACAGGGTCAGAGAGCAAAGCGGACGGGCTCGTAACCACAGGAATGTCTGACCTACCAAGAATATGTAGGGCAAGGCTTTTAGCCTTGCGAAAGAAATGTAGGGGAGACCTTTGTTGAGCTTAGCGAAATCCCGATTTTTTCGGGATGGTCTCTCGAAGATAGTTAGGGAATTCGAGATAATAAAAACAAAAGCGGGAGGGGACAAGCCCCTCCCCTACGAAAAACAAAAAAGGGAGCTAATAACATGGCGGAGAATAAAAAGAAATGTCAGGTCAGAATGTGGGGTGGTACTTCTTGCGGTAAAGAGCTTTATGACGAGGAATATTGTATTTTCCATTCTCCAAAACCTGATAAGGATGGCGGATTATTTAAGAAAAAATTAGATGAGATACTTAATGATACATCAACTATATTTAATGATCTTTCATATTTTATTTTTCCGAAGGTAATTCAATTTCCGCGAGAAATTAATAAAGAAACAATTTTTATGGGGTCTCTTTTTCAAGGTGTGGCTGACTTTACAGGTTCTACTTTTAAAGATTATGCAAATTTTAGTGGAGCTACTTTTCAAGGCGAGGCTAGCTTCGAAGTAGCCACATTTCAGAAAGAGATTCACTTTGAAGGTGTTACATTTAATGGTGTAGCAAACTTTGAGAGAACATCCATACGGCAAGGAGTCAGTTTTAAGTCTACTGTTTTCAATAGCGAAGCTTACTTTGGAGGAGCTGTTTTCCAAATTTTAGCCAGTTTCGAAAAAGCCAGTTTTGGTCGAGCTGCAAACTTTGAAAATTCTTTTTTTCAGAATGGGGCAGATTTTACAGGAGCTACTTTTAAGAATAGAACAAACTTCAAGGAGGCTAACTTCAAAGAGGATGCAATCTTTGTAGGCACTAAGTTTAAAGGCAAGACAAGCTTTGAAAATGCAGTTTTTCAGATGGAGGCCAGGTTTATTAGTGCATACTTTGAAAGTGAAGCAGATTTCAGCGGAGGCTTTTTCCAGAAGGAAGCTTTTTTTGCGAACGTCATATTTCAAAATAAAGCAGGTTTTGCAAGAACAACTTTCCAGGGACAAACCAAATTTGTTAAGAATACTTTTGAATTCCCAGTTAGTTTTTTCAGAGCCAGTTTTATTGAAGAAACAACTTTTTCCAGTGCGGGTGAGGTTATTTTCCCCTATAATTTTTCTGAAACTATTCTCACATTAGGAGAAGAGGATACTAAAAGGGTTATGTTTGAGAAAGAGGTTGATTTTAGAAATGTAAAATTCTTAAAGCCTGAAAAAGTTAGTTTTCGAAAGGTAGATTTGAGCAAATTTAGATTCTTGGGAACTGATCTTAGGAAGGTTGAATTTGTTGATGTAGGCTGGTATAAGGAAAAGGGTAGAGGCAGGAACAAAATTTATGATGAGGTTTCTCCAGACCCTGGAACTAAAAAATTTGACTATCCTTTAATCTCCCAAATGTATAAAAGACTCAGGGCGAATTATGAGGATAACCTGAATTATGCAGAGGCTGGGGATTTTCATATTGGCGAGATGGAGATGAGAAGAAAAGGGGAGAAAAACTTCTTTAATAAATGCATTGTCTGGGCATATAAGCTCATCAGCAATTATGGAGAAAGCTACTGGCGTCCTTTGCTTTGCTGGATATTACCGATTCTTCTTCTTTTTCCTCTTTTATTTATGTATTCAGGTATTGAGCAAATCACTTCGAGGCAATCTCCTTATATGATTCATTATCAATTTAATCTAAGTACTATTTCACTCAGTAATGCAGGTGATTTTATCAAAGACTATCTCAAATCCTTTGTTTATAGCTTATCAGTTTTCTCCTTAGTTAGAGAAAAACTATATAGACCTATATCTAATTTGGGTCATTTCTGGATGGTTTTGGAATCTATTTTTAGTCCAACTCTGATTGCTTTCTTTCTTTTAGCATTGAGGCGGAGGTTTAAGAGGTAGTTTGTAGGGGCAATTCATGAATTGCCCCTACACAAAGATAAAAATGCCCAATGAATTGGGCAACTACTCTCTTAAATGGTAGAACAGACATTCTTGTCTGTTCCACATGGTCAGAGAGCAAAGCCTGGCGTAGCCACAGGAATGTCTGACCTACCAAAAAAATAAGCGACCCTGTCCTACGGATCCGTTATCAGGAAAAGGGTCGCACTATGAAAGAAATGAAAAAAGTAAATCCCAGAGAGATTGCTCTCAAGATTCTGTATGAGATTGAAACGAAATCTGCTTTTGCTAATGAGACGGTCGAAAAATATTCAGATAAATTTAAGCTTTCGTCTTTGGACAGCAGATTCATTCGGGAATTGGTGAATGGGGTTACTAAGCTAAAAAGAAGGTTGGATTATATCACAAGTTTTTTCCTCAAGGGAAAGATTGAGGATTTGACACCCTGGATACGGAATACTTTAAGGCTGGGGATCTATCAGATTGATTATCTCGATAGAGTGCCTGATCGGGCAGCGGTGGATGAGTCGGTGAAGTTAGCTAAAAAGTTCGGACATAAGGGGACAGCCGGTTTGGTCAATGCAGTTCTGAGGAACTATCTCCGCGATAAGAAAAGAGTCATTTTCCCTTCAATTGAAGAGGACAAAGCCAGAGCCATCGGAACAATTTATTCTTTTCCGGACTGGATGATAAAGGATTGGCTTAAACAATTCGGTGAAGAGGAGACTGTAAAGCTGTGCGAGACTTTTAACCAAAAAGCAAGACTTTCCTTTCGGCTTAATTCCTTGAAGATCAGTCAAAAAGATTTGGAAAGAGCGCTGGAGCTGAAAAAGATAAAATGCCGAAAAGGGAGTTTCTTTGAAAACTTTTACTGGATAGAATCAAAAATCGATTTGGAATATCTTTTTCTTTTTCAGAAAGGTTATATCTATCCTCAGGATGAAAGTGCCGGATTTCCAGTTAGACTTTTGAACCCTCAACCCGGTGAAACGATTTTAGATATGTGTGCGGCACCTGGAGGTAAGTTGACCTACATTTCAGAATTAATGAAAAATTCAGGTAAATTGATAGCATTGGACTTGAATCCAGAGAGGATGGAAAAAGTAAGAGAAAACTGCAAAAGATTGGGAGTGGAAAACGTCTCGTTTCAAATCGGAGATGCACGGAGTTATTCCACCGAGCCGGTCGATAAGATTTTAATTGATGCACCTTGTTCCGGTTTAGGGGTCTTGGGCAGAAATTCTGATGCCAGATGGCAGAAGAAAAAAGAGGATATAAAAAGACTGGCTGAGCTTCAGTCTGCCATACTTTTAAATGCGGCGAAATTGGTTAAAAAGGATGGAATTATTATATATAGCACCTGTACCCTGACCAAAGAGGAGAATGAAAGGGTAATCGAGCTTTTCCTGGAACAGAGGAAGGATTTCAAGGTCGAGTCAGCATCGGATCACGTAGACGCCAGGGTGGTTAGCGAGAGCGGGTTTGTCAGAACCTATCCTCATGTTCACGGCCTGGATGGAACTTTTGCGGCACGGTTAAGAAAGGTTTAAGGGTTCAATCGTTCAATAGTTCAAGGGAAGAAAAAAGAAATAAGATGTAAGAGGGGAGACGATAAGAAATTCAAAACAATTTTTTTGGACTTTGGGTTCGGAAAGATTATATTTATGCAAATGGTTTGGAATAAAATAAAAGCCGGGCTTGTTCAGCTCATTAAAACTAAATGGGTCAAAAGGGTTGGGATTTTCGTCCTGGCGGTTCTGTTTTTGTGCCTGGTTTTCGATCAGGTTTTGATGCCTTTTTTTGTGAGATTGGGTCAAGAGTCAGTGGTTCCGAACGTCACGGGATTGACTCAAGAGGAAGCTGAGACCATACTCAAAGATAAGGGTCTGGACCTGAGGGTCATAGGCGAAGAATATGACCTCAAGCGGCCTGCCGGGACCATAATCTATCAGATGCCTGACTCAGATTCGAAGGTCAAAAGGGGCAGGAAGATAAAAGTGGTGCTGAGCAAGGGAGGAGAAAAAGCAACTGTTCCCCAGCTCAAAGGGATGTCTTACAGGCAGGCTGAGTTAGCTCTGGATAACCGTGGTTTAAAAATCGGTTTGCCGGTTTATATCTCCGTGGACAGCCTGCCCAGGGATGAGGTGATTGCCAGTTTTCCGTCCGCCGGAACAGTTGTGCCGCTTGGGATGGAGATAAGGGTTGTGGTTAATCAGGAGCAGACAGATACCTTAGAGATAGTCAAAGTGCCAAAATTCAAGGGCGCAAATATCAGAGAGGTAAGCTCCAAGATAGAAAAACTCGGGTTGAAATTGGGAAAGATCGAATATAAGGTTAAAAATAAATTGCTTCCCGGAACAGTATTAAAACAGATTCCCAAGGAAGGGGCTGAGGTCAGAAAAGGGAGCATAGTGGAGTTAGAGGTAAGCACGACGGACTGAAATAGCTTGTAGCAAGGAGCAAGTAGCTACAGGCAGAAAAATTGCGTAGAGGAGGCTTTATGTCTCCGAGCGTGAATGTCAAACAAATTTGCCGAGCTAAAAACAAGCTAAAGGCAGAAGTCCAAAGTCTAAAGTCTTAAGGCAAGAGGCAAAAGGAATAAAAAAATTAAGAAATCGCGTAGGGGCGTCCAATTGGACGCCCTTGACAAAGAGGGTGGAGACCCCGCAGTCGGGATTTCGCAAAGCTCAACAAGCTCCACCCCTACGCGGTCTGGAGACCAACAGAGAGTGATTAAACAAGAACCATGAACTATGAACCAACAGCTAAACATGGTGGGAAGTTGATCAAAATCGCACCATCCATACTTTCAGCGGATTTTAGAAATTTAGAAGAAGAAATAAGGAAGGTGGAAAAGGCAGGGGCGGACTTGATTCATCTGGATATTATGGATGGTCATTTTGTGCCCAACATCACCTTTGGACCGATGGTTGTGAATTTCATCCGATTGTGTACCAGATTGCCCTTAGACGTGCATCTGATGATTGATAACCCTGATTTGTATCTGGAGAAATTCGTGGAAGCTGGCGCAGATTACCTGACTGTTCACTTGGAAGGGAACAGACACCTGCACCGGACTTTGACCCGGATCAAAACCTTAGGAGTGAAAAACGGATGCGTGCTTAATCCTGCTACTCCATTCTGCCTGGTAAAGCCGGTAATCGGGGAGATTGACCTGCTTCTTTTGATGAGTGTGAACCCGGGGTTTGGAGGGCAAAAATTTATTCCCTCTATCTTAGATAAGGTAAAAGAAGCTAAGAAGTTCATTCGGGATAACAACTTAAAGATCGAAATCGAGGTGGATGGAGGCGTCAATTCCTCAGCTGCTGGGAAAGTGAAGCAGGCAGGTGCAACGATCTTGGTGGCAGGGGATGCAGTGTTCAAAAGCAGGGATTACAAAAAAATAATAAAAGAGCTAAGAGAGGGTTAGATTTTTCTTGCTTTTTCAGGTTTGACTGTTATATTGAAAATTTGCAATCCCAACAAAATGGTGCTGGTTGTAAATTCCTTTAGAAGTTGGGTAAATTAGTCTATGGACTTAAGGATTTTTTATGTTCGCTGAGCTGTCTGACAGGTTAGAATCGATTTTAAAAAAACTCCGCGGTCAGGGAAAACTCACGGAGAACAATATCAAGGAAGCCTTAAAAGAGATTAGGCGCGCTCTTTTAGAGGCAGACGTCAACTACAAAGTGGTCAAAGATTTCATCTCCAAAGTTGAGGAGAAATCGATTGGCCAGGAAGTATTAAGGAGTATAACCCCCGGGCAGCAGGTTGTAAAAATCGTCTACGATGAGCTGACTCTGATTCTGGGAAAAGATAGCTCAGTAATGAAATTCTCCTCATCAGGTCCCACGGTCTGGATGTTAGCAGGCTTGCAAGGCTCAGGCAAGACTACTGCCTGCGGGAAATTAGCCAGCTTTTATCGAAAAAAAGGGAAGTCTCCTTTTCTTATAGCCGCAGACGTCCAGAGGCCTGCGGCAGTCGAACAACTGAAGATACTTGGAAAAAGTTTGAATTTACCAGTGTATTCCTCCAAAGAAAACCCGGTGAAGATCTGTCAATCCGGAGTGGCTAAAGCCAGGGAAGAAGGACTGGATCTGGTTATAATAGATACTGCTGGAAGACTGCACATAGACGAGAAACTGATGGAAGAGCTGGCCTTGATAAAAAAGGAAGTTACTCCTCAGGAAGTAGTCCTGGTTGCAGATTCTATGACCGGCCAGGATGCAGTGAATATCGCCTTAAGCTTTGAGGAGAGGTTGGGAATAGACGGAATCTTCTTAACCAAATTAGACGGGGATGCCCGGGGAGGTGCAGCTCTCTCACTTAGAGCGGTAACTGGAAAACCGATTAAGTTTGTCGGCACCGGTGAGAAGTTAGATGACATAGAGGTTTTTTATCCTGAGAGGATGGTTTCCCGCATATTAGGGATGGGTGACGTCGTTACCCTGGTAGAGAAGGCTCAAGAAGCGATAAGCCAGGAGGAGGCAGAAAAATTAGAGAAAAGGCTGCGCGAAGAACAATTTTCCTTTAAAGATTTCTATTCTCAGCTCCAGCAGTTGAAAAAGATGGGCTCATTAGATTCGATTCTGAGTATGATCCCTGGAATAGGCGGGTCCTTAAAAGGTTTTTCCGTGGATGATAAAGCACTGGTGAGAGTAGAAGCCATCATAAACTCGATGACTGAAGAGGAAAGGTTAAAACCCCAGATCATAGACGGCTCGAGAAAGAAAAGAATTGCCTTAGGGAGCGGCACGGACCTTCAGGAGGTCAACCGGCTTTTGAAGCAGTTTTTTATGATGAAAAAGATGATCAAAGATTTTAATAAAATGGATTTGAGGAAATTAAAGACCATGTTTAAACCTTAGTTCTATAACGGTAAGGAAGGAGGTGAATTTGGCAGTCAAGATAAGACTGAGGAGGATGGGGGCCAAGAAAAGGCCCTATTATCGAATCGTGGTGGCGGATTCTCGTACTCCCAGGGATGGCAGATTTATCGAATCTATCGGACAATATAGCCCGATAGACAAACCAGCCTCGGTCAGGCTCAAAGAAGAGAGGGTTTTTCACTGGCTCAAGCAGGGAGTTCAGCTCACAGATACAGTCAACTCTCTTTTCCGAAAGATAGGCCTGCTGGGGAAATGGTTAGCCCTGAAAAAAGGGGCAGATGTAAGCGGAATGGAAATCTCCAATACTATTCCGGAGAGGAGGAGAAAGAAAAAGAGAAAAGGCAAAGGAGCAAAAGAGACTGAACCCAAAGAGACTAAAGGAACTGAACCAAAAACTGAGTAACTGTTTTGAAGGAGGTTTAAGATGAAACAGTTTATCGAGGACATAGTCAAGCATCTGGTAGATCAGCCAGATCAGGTTACCGTATCAGAGGTGGAAGGGGAAAAGACTACCGTGTATGAGCTGAGGGTTGGGCCTGGAGATTTAGGAAAGGTCATCGGAAAGAAAGGGAGAACTGCCGGCGCCATCCGCATCCTGATCTCAGCCGCTTCTGCCAAGAAGGGGAAACGGGCAATGCTGGAGATCCTGGAGTAAATAGTTTTTTGGAGAGAGTAGCGATAGGCAAAATCCTCCGAGCCTGGGGAGTCGGAGGTGAGCTTTTAATAGCTCCCTTGTGCGAGGATTTAAAAAGATATTCCCAGGTGGAAAAAGTCTTTATCTCTGATTCGGATGCCAAAGAAAAGCCTTACGGGATAAAGAGAAGCAGGATTTTCCAGGGGAAAGTCCTGCTTCAACTTGAAGGGATCGACACCCGGACCAAAGCAGAGGGACTCAAAGGAAAATATTTAGAGATCGATAAAAATGACGTTCCTCTTCTAACAGAAGGGTGTTATTACGTCTTTGATTTGGTCAACTGTCAGGTCCTGAGCCTGAATGGTAAGAAAATAGGCGAAGTCAAAGAGGTTCTCCTTTTCCCGGCCAATCCGATCTTGTCAGTAAGAAAAGGGAAGAAAGAATATTTGATCCCTTTTGTAAAGGAAGTGGTGAAAAAAATCGACCGGGAAAAAAGGCTTATCTGGATTGAGCCGATTGAAGGTCTCTTGGATTAAGTTCTTTGAAAAAGTTAAAAAAATTGGAGTGTAAAGCTTCAGCTTTACCTTTCTACAACAGAGTAATCACGTAGGGGTGGAGCTTGACTCCACCCTCTCATTCGGGGGCGGGGATAAACTCCGCTCCTACGCTGACTCATTGTGTGACTTATGCAAATAGACATTTTGACTATCTTCCCTAACTTTTTTGCAAGCCCTTTAAACGAAGGGCTGGTGAAAAAGGCACAGGAAAGTAAGTTAATAGACATAAAAGTTACCGATATCAGGGATTTTGCGAAGGATAAGCACAGAAGCGTGGATGATACTCCTTTTGGAGGCGGAGCCGGGATGGTAATGATGGTGGAGCCTTTAGCTTCTGCCCTGGATTCGATTCTGTCTGAAACTCCATCTGCGGAGAATAAAGACAAATATTCCATAATTCTGACTTCAGCTCAAGGTAAAAGGTTTGACCAGGAAAAAGCTAAAGAACTTTCCAAAAAAGAGCGTCTAATAATAATCTGCGGACACTATAAAGGAGTGGATGAAAGGATAAAATTATTATATGATATAGAAGAGCTTTCGATTGGAGATTATGTCCTGACTGGAGGCGAAATTCCAGCTCTGGTGATTATGGATAGCGTCATTCGCTTAATCCCAGGATTCATCGGGAATTTTCAATCAGCCGAGACTGACTCTTTTTACGAGGGGCTCTTGGGTTATCCGGAATATACCAAGCCTGCTGAGTTCAAAGGTCTAAAAGTGCCAGAGGTGCTTCTGTCCGGGAATCACGAAAGGATAAGGCTGTGGAGAAGAAAAAAGGCATTAAAGAAAACGCTGGGGCAAAGACCTGAGCTTCTAAAAAATATTGAACTCAGCCCTGAGGATAAAAAACTACTTTCGGAGATAGAAAAAGAGAGATAATTATCGTAATATAAACGCAACAATGGCTATGATCAGGCAGGGTGCCCGATCTACGGGAGATTGACAACATTTATCCTCGTAGGCGGGGCTCCCAGCCCCGCAAAAGGATTGTGTAATGTAGTCGCTCGATTCATCGAGCAAAAAAACGCCCAATAAATTGGGCAACTACAGAGACAGGGAATTTGTAGTTGCTCGATTCATCGAGCAAAAAAGATGTCCAATAAATCGGTCAAATACAGGAACTAAAGGAGGAGAAAGATGGATCTGGTGTCAGCAGTTGAAGGGAAATACCTGAAAGAGAAAAAAGTAGATTTCAAGCCCGGGGACACGATAAAAGTGCATGTCCGGATCAAGGAAGGGGATAAGGAAAGGATTCAGATCTTTGAAGGGGCAGTGATCCAGAAAAGAGGAAAAGGAGTTTCCCAAACTTTCACCGTGCGCAAGCTCTCCAGCGGGGTGGGAGTGGAAAGGGTATTTCCGATGCACTCGCCTTTCCTTGCCAATATAGAGGTGATAAAAAAAGGAAAAGTAAAAAGGGCAAAGCTCTTCTACCTGCGCAAGATGAGAGGAAAAGCGGCTAAAATAAAGGAGATGGAGAAAGAGGAAGGGAAAAAAGAAGGGGAAGTTAAGGAATAAATCAAGATTATGGTAGTCAGACATTCCTGTCTGACCGAACAGGCAAGAATGCCTGTTCTACCAGCTTGTAGACTGTAGGGACAGAACACTGTTCTGTCTCTACATTTTTTTTGAGACCCTAAGGGTCGCGCTACGACGGGTGGCACCCTCAAACTGGTTTGAGGGTGTGCTCAATGAACAGACAAGGATGCCTGTTCCACCTTCAATAAATTTTCTATCCCAAAAATATCTTTACAACCCTTTTGATTTGCCGTATTATTTAGCAAAACCTTAAACAGGTTTTTTGGTAGGTCAGACATTCTTGTCTGAGCCATCGTAGCGCGTCCCGCCGTTGGCGGGATTATCCTCGCAATGCGACTCCGCCAAAGGCGAGATCGCGTTACGAAAAGCATTACGAACAGACAGGAATGTCTATTCTACCAGAAAAACGTGAAGAATAATGTAGGGGAGGGGCTTGTCCCCTCCCGTTTCGGGAGCCCACACGGTTCGACAGGCTCCCTTCGGGTCTGAGCCTCAGGGTCGAAGACACCGTCCCTGAGCGAAGTCGAAGGGAAGAGGCTCCCCTACGAAAAGTTTTAATAAATGCTTGAGACTCAGAGAAATTCAGAACAGGTTCCTACAATCCAAAGGCAGGGGAGATTTTGGGAGACATTTCGCTCGTTGAGGCACCGCAATTACCGGCTTTTCTGGTTCGGGCAGATGATCTCCCTGATCGGGACCTGGATGCAGAGTATGGCTCAGGGCTGGATGGTCCTGAGACTTTCCAATTCTCCATTTCTCTTGGGGCTGGTCAGCGCTTTTGCAGGTCTGCCGGTTTTTTTCCTCTCCCTTCCAGCCGGGGTACTGGCTGACCGGGTCAAGAAAAGAAAGTTTCTCATCTTCACCCAGTCAAGCGCTATGGTCTTAGCCTTTATCCTTTCGTTTCTTGCCTTTACCGGACTGGTCAGGGTCTGGCATGTTATGGTCTTAGCTTTGTGCCTGGGTCTGGTTAATGCCTTTGATGCAACGACCAGGCAGGCTTTTGTAAAGGAGATGGTGGGAAAAGAAGACCTCTTGAATGCCATCGCTTTAAATTCCTTCATATTTAACAGTGCCAGAATATTAGGACCAGCAGTAGCCGGGATTTTGATTAGCCTGGTTGGAGAGGCAGGATGTTTTTTCTTAAACGGCGTGAGTTTCATTGCAGTGATCGCTGGGCTTTATCTCATGAAAATGGAAGATTTAGTTTTTGCCGCTAAGAATAACTCCTTTTTTGCCAGTTTCAAAGAAGGGGTGTCCTATGTAACCGGTAATAAAAGGGCGATGGCTCTGATCCTGATGGCCTCAACCATGAGCATCTTCGGTTTTTCCTATGCAGTCCTGATGCCGGTTTTCGCTAGGAACATCTTGAAAGCAGGTCCATCCGGTCTGGGGTTTCTTATGTCCGCAGTCGGCGCTGGTGCAATAGCTGCTGGTTTGGGTTTAGCCTCCAGGAAAACCGAGGAGAAGCTGAAATATATGCAAGCCGGGATCATAGTCTTCTTCCTTTCCCTGATTCTCTTCTCTTTTTCCGGGAATTTATTCTTATCCCTTATTTTTCTGGTAGGAGCGGGCTGGGGGATGATATCTTTAATCGCAACCTGCAATACCTTATTGCAGGAGATAGTTCCTGATCATCTCAGGGGAAGGGTGATGGGGCTTTTTGTCATGATGTTTATGGGAACTATGCCCATAGGAAGCTTTATTGCCGGGACCTTGGGACAGGTATTAGGGGTTATCTGGGCAGTCAGAATAGGTGTCTTTTTCTGCGTGGTAATCTCTTTATACCTTTTCAGGAGGTTCATCCAGAAGGAGGTTATGTAGTTGCCCAATTCATTGGGCACTAAACGCAAAGTTTTACGTAGGGACAGGGCTTGTCCCTCTCCGAAAGCTGAAGTGGATGATGTGAAGGAGTAAGTAAATGCGGACAGCCACAAGGGCTGTCCCTACATTGGGACATTTCTTTGAAAAACTATAAAGAGTGGCGAGTTCCCTCTCCCCTTGTGGGAGAGGGTTAGGGAGAGGGGTCACCCTCCCTTTATCCCTCCCATCAAGGGAGGGATCACCGATGGAAACTTTCATCATGAGTAATCACTTCAGACATGGAATGAAGAAAGCAAAATCAGCAGATAAGCTTTCTTACGAAAGAGAGCTGTGGGGCAAAGGATATAAACTCGTTGCCGGGGTGGATGAGGTGGGAAGAGGTCCCTTAGCTGGTCCGGTCGTGGCTGCGTGCGTCATATTTCCAGAGGATATTAATCTTCCAGGGATCGATGATTCAAAAAAGCTCACTCCTGAGAAAAGGGAGGAGCTTTATGAGAAGATCAAAGAGAATGCGCTGGATTTAGGTGTGGGAATCGTCCAGGAAAAAGAAATCGACAAGCTGAACATCTTCATAGCTTCCTTAAAGGCGATGCAGAAAGCTATCTCCTGTATGAAAAATATCCCGCATTTTTTGCTGGTAGACGGGAACCAGAAAATACCGCATCTGGATATTCCTCAATTGCCGGTGATTAAAGGTGATACCCTTTCTCTGTCCTGCGGAGCAGCCTCGATAATCGCCAAGGTCGAGAGGGACAGAATGATGAGAAAGCTTCACAAAAAATATCCCCAGTTCTCTTTTGACCAGAATAAAGGGTATGGATCAAAGGAGCATCTGGAAGCATTAAGGAAATTCGGGCCGTGCAAGGTTCACCGCAGGTCATTCAAAAGGGTGATGGAATGCATAGTCCAGCAGGAGCATCTCAATTTAGATGGAAAAGATGAAGACCGTTCAGAAGGGTAAATCAGGCGAGAAAATCGCTGCAGAATATCTCAGAGCTAAGGGGTTTGAGATATTGTTTACCAATTACCGTTATGGCCACAAGGAAATCGACATAATTGCCAGGGATAATAATTGCATCGTATTTGTCGAGGTTAAAGCTGGCAGGAGCAAAACGTATGGTCCTCCTGCCGGGTGGGTCAATCTAAGAAAGCAAAAGAAATTAGCAGAGGTGGCAACTGCTTTTTTACAGGAGCATCAGTTTCCAGGTTACGATTTCAGATTTGACGTAGTTGCTATAGATACCAGCTCCGGCAAAGAGATAATCGATCATATCCAGAATGCATTTTATCTGGAGGGCTGAGTTTTCTCTCTTTCAATTAATTCAGATAAACGCTGGTTTATCTTCTCCCACAGCTGGACCCACTTTTCCGGGTGCTTCTGATAAAATTTAATAAATCTGTTCAGATCTTTCTGGGAAAATTCGTATTTTGAAAAAATCCTCTTCCTCTCTGCCTCCAGCTTGGCTGGATCATCTTGGAGCTTCGTCTGGGCGACTGAAAGCTGAACGTAGACCTCTACGAACTTGCCCTCATCCGGACTCTTAGGACGAAGCAGCAGAAATAGAACGAAGGCAACTATGACAAGGGTGAGGAGAATAAGTATGACTTTATACCTGGAAAACATCGGGACTCCTTAATCTCGAACTAATCTACATAGAAGTGGTTTTATGTCAAGAACTATCTCTGAGAAAGTCGGAATATAAAAGTCGGGCAAGGGTGCCCGACCTACGAAGAATTGATAGTATGGGTTTTCGTAGGCAGTCCGCCAAAGGCGGACCAGCCCTGCTAAATAAGTTTGTCGAAAACTTTCAAGAAAATAGTTGACAAAAGCGGATTTAAGTTAAATTATAAAGACTCAAGAGGACTATTTATGCTTACCCCGCGGGAAAAAACACGAAGAGTCTATGTTGGTAAAGTGCCGATTGGAGGCGGTGCTCCTGTTTCGGTTCAATCGATGTGCTCCACTGACACCCGGGATGTTAAAGCCACTTTGAGGCAGATAAAAAGGCTGGAAAAAGCAGGGTGTGAGATAGTCAGGTTAGCGGTTTTGGACCAAAAGGCGGCTGAGGCGATATCAATAATAAAAAAGGTAGCGAAAATTCCTCTGGTCGCAGATATCCATTTCGATTATCGTCTGGCATTGAAGGCTCTTGATTCAGGCATTGACAAGCTCCGAATAAATCCAGGCACAATCGGCGCATTATGGAAAGTAAAGGAGGTTGTGAAAGCCTCAAGTGAAAGGAAGATTCCGATCCGAATAGGGGTCAATGCGGCATCTCTTCCTAAATCTATTTTAAGTAAATATAGAAAAGCTACACCTGCTGCTATGGTCGAGGCGGCTTTAGAACAGATCAAAATATTAGAGGATTTGGACTATCCGGAGATAGTTGTCTCCCTGAAAGCATCAGATGTGCCCACTACGATTGAGGCTTACAAGCTTTTCTCAGAGAAAAGAGATTACCCTTTGCACTTAGGCGTAACCGAAGTTGGAACACAGAGAGTCGGTTCGATAAAATCTGCAGTCGGGATCGGGACACTTCTTTCCATGGGTTTGGGTGATACCATAAGAGTCTCATTGACTGGCGATCCGGTTGAAGAGGTAAAAGTTGGTTATGAGATTTTGAAATCTTTGAATTTGAGAGAGTATGGTCCAACTCTGATCTCCTGCCCCACCTGCGGAAGGATGGAAATCGATCTGCTGCCAATAGTGAAGCAAGTTGAGAAGAGATTGGCTAAACTAAAAGCACCAATCAAGGTAGCGATTATGGGATGTGTGGTGAATGGTCCTGGTGAGGCAAAAGAGGCAGATATCGGAGTGGCGGGAGGAAGAGGAGTTGGTTTGATTTTCAGAAAGGGGAAGATTATTAAAAAAGTCAAGGAAAAAGATATTGTGAAGAGTTTGATGAGGGAATTGGAAGAGTTTTTGAAGGGTTGAGATTTCGTAGGGACAGAACATTTCATTTTTATGAGTCTACTTATGAACGGACTGTGTAAAGCAAGAACCAACAAAGGGAAACAATGCAAAAGAAAAGCTTTACCGAATGAAGAATATTGTAAAGGACACCTTTATCTTAAACCTGGTGGGGTTCTCAAAAAAACTCCCTTTTATAAGAAACCATCATTTATAATAGGCACCTTTCTAGCGCTATTTGCTATTATTTTGACTATTTACTTTGGTATGCGTGGACCTACAAAAGAGGAAATGCCAAAAATCATAGGTGAAGCAGTTCAGACAAAATTAGAGGAAAAAGGTATTTCTCCTCCAAAGACCTATGAAGAAATCTGGAAAGCCATCGGTAAAACCTGTGTTCAAGTTGGCCAGGCAGTATGTGATAAAATTAAAAAAGCATCGGAAGACCTTGACCGTGGGCGTTATCTTCAAGCTGAAGCTTCCTATAAAACATTGATTGACCTTTTCCCGGATGTTATTGAATTACGTTTTAACTTGGCTTCTGCTTATTATTATCAAAATAAGTTGAGCTTAGCTGAAAAGGAATTACGAGAGATAATCAGAATAAAACCTGATTTTTCTGAAATTCACAACAATCTGGGTATTCTACTTAAGAAATTGAAAAAGTTCCCGGAGGCTGAAAAAGAATATCGGACTGCTATTAAGCTTAACCCGGATTATGCAGACGCACACAACAATCTGGGCATTCTGCTTGATGAGTTGAAGAACTACCCTGAGGCTGAGAAAGAATATCGAACCGCTATTAAGCTTAACCCGGATTATGCAGCTGCACACAGCAATCTGGGCGTTCAACTTAAAGCTTTGAAGAAGTACCCTGAGGCTGAAGAAGAATATCGAACCGCTATTAAGCTTAACCCGGATTATGCAGAGGCATATGGGAACCTTGGTTTACTTTATATTGAGATGGGGAAGAAAGAAGGGGCTAAAAAGGAGTTACAGAAAGCAAAAGAGTTTTTTGAAAAGCAGGGTAAAGAGGAGGATGTAAAAAAAGTAGAGGATATTTTGAACGATTTGGGATAACGGTATACCGCCTTGCCCCCAAGGTGGGAAATAAAAATTGAGACGCATGGCTATGCGTCTCTACAAATCTTGGCATCGATACGGTCGATGCACTCCAAAATACTCCTCGTCGGGAATAAAGCCCGATGCTACACAACCTCTGTTGGTCTGGAGACCAACAGAGAGCGATAAACTCCTTTCACTGAACAGGCAAGCCGATAAAAGCCTTACGGCTCGTAGAGATGCCTGTTCCACTATCAAATTTTCATTTTATTAACTTCGGCTCGACTAAAATTGATTTCATCTTTTCGACTTTGACCAGACCGGGTGGAGCATTTTTTGACTTTTTCACATATTTGGCTAAGGTATAAATCACAGTTACTTTTCTGGAAGACTTCGCCTGGCTATAATAAGCGGCTAAGGAGGCGGCCTGCTGGATGGCTTTTGGGGTTGGGTGTTTTTTCCTCTCTCCCTTTTTTAAGACCACATGGGAACCAGGCACATTCTGGGCGTGAAACCAGAGATCATCCGGTTTGGCGATTTTAAAGGTAAGATAATCGTTTTCCTTATTGTTCCTTCCCACTAAGATTTTAAAACCGTCTGCGGAGATAAATTCGCGAGGGGAATATCTCCCTTTTTTCTTTTCTTTCTTCTTTGATCTGGGTGGTTTAAGTAAACCAAGAGAAAAAAACTCAGATTCGATTTTTTCTAAATTAACCTTCTCTTTTCTCAGTAGGTCAGACTCGATTTTGCTTAAATGTTTTAGCTGGCTTTCAGTCACAGCGATTCTCTGGTTGAGCTTTGTAATTCCGGTCTGGGCTTTCTGGTATTTTTTAAAGTAGGCTTCGGCATTTTTCTTTGCTGATAAAGCAGGATCAAGAGGAAGTTTTATCTTCTTGTGTTCCTCGGTAGAATAGTCAGTTAACTCGCTATATTCTGCGCCTCTCTTAATCTCTGACAGGTGGTTCAGGAGCAAATCTCCATATTTCTTGTAAGCTTGTGCATCCTCCAGAGAAGAAAGCTCTTTTTTCAATTTTTCTTCGGTTTTTTTCAATTTCTCAATTCCGTTTCGAGTCACAGAAATCAGAGTTTGTAGTTTTCTGCTTCCCTGACGTTGTTCAATTTCCAGAGAAAAAAGTTTTTGCAGTGCCTGGTTTAAATTACGGAAGGAAATCTTTTGCTCTTCAGGAACTGAATTCAAGTCAAATAAAGATATCCCCACTGGCTTTTGTTCAGAATCCAAAATCAAATGTGGAGAGATCTCATTTGCAGAAATCACGCCAAGGACTGATTTGAAACCTTTCCACAGATGTTCCAGGGGCAAGGGTTTTAAAGGGGAAGCACCAACTGATTCCTCCACTATCTTTTCAGCCAAAAGCTCGTCTACTCCCATAAAATGTGAGGTCAAAACCTGAAGCAGGTTTTCTTCCGGATGATCCAGAATTATTTTCTTGAACTCCTCTTCTGAGGTTGCATAAGGATTATGTTTTCTGGGAGCAGGTGGCAGATGATATTTTATTCCTGGCAAAATCTGCCGGAATCTGCTTTGGCCCAGTCTTACTTTCCTTAAAGCATCCAGGATCAGGCCGGATTTTGTCTGGACAAGGATGGCATTGGCATTCCTTCCAGTAAGCTCAAAGTATAGCTCAAATTCGACTTTTTCAAATTCCGTATCTTTCTGGCAAGAGAACTTCATCACCCGGTCGAAATCGACCTGCTCGATATTCAGAATGATTGCGTCCAGGGCTTGTGAAAATAGAGAGCCAGTGGTCCACCATTGAAAAGGACTAAGCTCCTCTTCTGTCAGGCTAACCATTCTGCAGTGCAACGGGTCAGCCGAAAACAGAATTGTTTTTGATTCCCTCTCCCTGCAAGTCAGAATCACAAGCTCTCTCTGGTCAGGTGAAAGCCTGAACTCCTTGATCTTGAAAGAAATGAAGTTTACTTTAAGCTCAGGAATTAAGGCACAGATTATGGAAGAATTTATGAACATAAACATTAAGAAAGTTTTTCGCAGGTGTAATCTATCAACTTTTACTGAAGTGTCAAGTTTAAAGAAGATAATTAATGGTAATCCTATCTTGCCCCCACGATGGGATTAGTGACACAGTATTGGTAAGTCAGACATTCCTCTCTGACCGAACAGACAAGAATGTCTGTTCTACCGGTCCCGCCTTGAGGACAAGGCGGATTTACCGATTTCTGTAGGGCGAGGTAACCTCGCCCCTACTGTAAAAAGAAGAGGTTGACATCGAGGTAAATGAAGTTATATTGAATTTCAAAGACTTAAAGCGAAAAAGGAGGTAGTATGGCTGAGGAAAGAAGCTTAGCGGAACTGAAAGACAGGGTGAAAAAAATAGGGGAGTATCTTTGACCTGGGTAATAAGAATAAAAAATTAGCTGAGCTGGAAAAAGTGACGCACGAGCCTGATTTCTGGAAGGATAATGAGAAAGCCCAGTCGATTTTAAGAGAGATCACCTCCATAAAGAAATGGAATGAGAGATGGGAAAAACTCTCAAAGGATCTGGAAGAGGTTCAGGTTTTAGACGAGCTTTCCCTGGAGGATGACACACTTAAGCCAGAGCGCGAAAAAGAGCTAGAAAAATTAGAAGGAGAGATAAAGGATTTCGAGTTCTCAACTATGTTATCTGGAGAGGATGACCCTAAGAATGCGCTTTTGACAATCCATTCAGGCGCAGGCGGAACAGAATCTCAAGACTGGGCCCAGATGCTTCTGCGGATGTATTTGCGATGGGTTGAAAGAAAAGGATTCAAAGGGGAGGTGATCGACCTGCAGGTGGGCGAAGAGGCAGGGATAAAAAGTGCTACAGTCGAAGTTAAGGGCGAATACGCTTTCGGATTTCTGAAAGCAGAAAGCGGGGTTCACCGGCTGGTGAGGATTTCTCCTTTTGATGCCAACAAGAGAAGGCATACCTCGTTTGCCTCGGTTTTTATCTATCCGGAAATAGAAGACAATCTCACCGTGGAAATCAAAGAAGACGATTTAAGGATTGATACTTTCAGAGCATCTGGACACGGCGGACAGCATGTCAACAAGACCTCCTCCGCAGTAAGGATCACTCATCTTCCGAGCGGAATCGTGGTGCAATGTCAATCTGAAAGGTCCCAGTTCCAGAACAAAGAAAATGCTATGAAGGTGCTGAAGTCGCGCCTGTACCAGTTATATAAAGAAAAAGAGGAAGAGAAGCTTGCGGAGATGGAGAAAAAGAAAAAGAAGATCGAATGGGGAAGCCAGATCCGCTCCTACGTTTTTCATCCTTACATTTTGGTCAAAGACCACCGCACTGGATTGGAAAGCTCCAATGGACAGGCAGTGATGGATGGGGAGATAGATGAATTCATCCGGGCTTTTTTGAGCCAGTCAAAGGAATCAGGCGGGTCTGGAAAAAGTAATT
>JAUYBY010000090.1 GCA_030692925.1 Candidatus Zixiibacteriota bacterium
TATTCCTCAAAGAGGGTTTACATAAACTAAAAAAATGGTTTAGATTTTACCCCAAAAAGTAGAGGTAAAAATGGCAGAATCAAAAATTAACGCGGATGAGGAGGCAAAAAGAGGTTCAGACCAGGTAGATATTCAAAAAAAAGAGATAGAGCAGTTGAAAAAGAGAGTCCTGGAAGCGGGTATGCCCTTGCCGGCTGAGAGGAAAGCCTTGTTGGAAGTGGAGAGATTAAAATTTATTTCTCCAGCCTCCAGCGAATACGAGCTAATCCGGGATTATATCGAATATCTGCTCTCTTTACCCTGGACTCAGAGATGTGCTGAAGAGATAGATGTGGGAAAATTGAAGAAAGTTCTGGATAAGGAGTATTTCGGACAGAAGAAGATGAAGGAGCAGATCTGCGAATACTTTTCCATTCGCCAGTTAAAAAAAGATATCAAAGGATCGATTTTATGTTTTGTTGGTCCATCTGGCACTGGCAAGACCTCCTTAGCTCAGTCTATTGCTTTAGCTTTAAACCGAAAATTCGTTCGATTAAGTGTGGCTGGTTTTTCCACCAGCCAGGAGATAAAAGGAGAAAGGTTTGGTATCTCTGGTGGGCATCCGGGTGTTATCTTGAAATATCTGAGAGAAGCAGGTTGTAATAACCCCTTATTTCTGATTGAAGAGGTGGATAAGTTAGGGAATGGAGCTCCCAAAGGGGAGGTTATCTCCACTCTGCTTGAGGTTTTAGACGCGGAGCGCAATTCCAGTTTTATAGATAACTATTTAGGTCTTACCTTTGATCTTTCTCAGGTTTTATTTATTGCCACAGCTAAGAATATGGATGAGATCCCGGATGCGTTTCTGGATTTCTTCGAGATAATCGAATTTACTGGATTTATTGAGGAAGAAAAATTACAGATTGCCAGAAGATACCTCATCCCTTCTCAGATCAAAAGGCATGGACTTTCAGAGAAAGAGCTTCAGATCACAGATGAAGCCATAAAAAAGATCATCCGGGAGTATGCCATCGAAGAGGGCTTAAGAAATTTGCAAAAGGAGATCGAGATCATCTGCCGTAAAATAGCCCGGATGAGAGCTTCAGGGAGCGGGGATTTCTGGAGAATAACCGAAGAGAACCTGACAGACTATCTGGGTACCCCGGTTTATATCCCGGAGATAGTAGAGAAAAAACCTGAAGTAGGGGTTGCCTGCGGCTTAGCCTGGACTGCCTCAGGTGGTGATATAATGTTGATTGAGGGTTTGAGGATGAGAGGGAGCGGTCAGATATTCTCCACCGGCCAGTTAGGAGGGATCATTCGTGAAACCATCCAGACCGCTCATAGTTATGTCCGCTCACAGGCACAACTCTTAGGCATAAACTATAAGGATTTTACCAATTACGATATTCATCTCCATTTCCCCTCAGAGGCTATTCCCAAGGATGGTCCCTCAGCCGGATTAACCATTACCCTGGTAATTGCCTCAGTGATGAGCGAAAAACCGATAAAAAACGATTTAGCTATGACCGGAGAGGTCTCATTGAGGGGGAATATCCTCCCGGTCGGCGGAATCAAGGAGAAGCTTTCTGCCGCAAGAAGGGTGGGGATAAAAAAGATCATCCTGCCTAAAGCCAATCGTAGAAATCTTCCGGATTTACCAGAAGAATTGATAAATGACCTTGAAATTATCTGGGTGGAAGGGATGGAGGAGGTATTTGAAAAAGCATTGATTGGTTTTGAGGAGCAGAAAAGGATTCTTCAGGTTATAGAAAAAGAGATGAAAAAAATTAATATGAAGAGGAAAAAAAGAAAGAAGAAAAAATAGAACTGGAGGATAAAATGACTAAAATGGAGAAAATCTTTGAACAAAGCAAAACCATAGCAGTGGTAGGACTTTCCTCTAATCCTGCACGACCCAGCTATATGGTAGCAAGGTATCTGCAATCTCAGGGCTATAAGATTATACCGGTGAATCCGAATGAAAAAGAGATTTTAGGTGAGAAATCTTACCCGGATTTAGTCTCCATCCCGGATAAAATAGATATTGTAGATATTTTCAGAAGATCAGAAGAAGTACCTCCAGTTGTGGAACAGGCAATTAAAATCAAGGCAAAGGTAGTCTGGATGCAGGAAGGGATAGTAAATGAGGAATCAGCCAAAAAAGCTTCTGATGCAGGATTGACCGTAATTATGGATAAATGTATGTACAAAGAACACAGCAAGTATAGACCGAATTATTAAGAAAATAATTGTAGCCCAATAATTAAAGTTATGTAGGGATGGAGTTTGTTTCCATCCACATTCACTAAAGGAGAAAAATATGGCAATAAAATTTGATTACACCGTAAACACCACTAAAGACTTTGAGAAAGCAGCTGTGGACATTCGTAAATCAACAGAAGCCAAAGGGTGGACGGTTTTGCAGGTCTATGATATGAAAGAGATGATGGCGGTAAAAGGGTTCGAGCTATCTCCTTTGAAGCTATTCGAAATCTGCAGTGCTAAATATGCTTATCAGTTTCTTAAAAAAGATAAGCTGGTAAGCCTTTGTATGCCCTGCCGGATCAGCCTGTATGAGGAAAACGGTGAAATTTTCATCAGCGGGATGCGACCGATTCTAATGGGTGAGTTTTTCCCTCATCTGGATTTAGGAGAGCTACCGGTAAAAATAGATGAGGATTTAAGAGAGATAGTGGATAAAGCAAAGTGATTATGGAGTGCATCCAAATGGATGCCTAAGATGTTGCATCCGTAGGATGCACTCCAAAGAACCTGCCTCTACAAAGTCGGTGGAACAGACATCTTGTCTGTTCATTTCTATGACCCCACCCTAACCCTCTACCGTACTACAGACCCGTTTCGCGGGTAGGGAGAGGGGAGCATTGACATGGTCAATGCACTCCAAAAATAGACTGTAGGGGCACGGTCTGCCGTGCCCCTACATTTATTTATAAACTAAACCTCTTAACTATCTTGGAAAGAAAAACCCTGTCTTTAGACTTTAAACTTTTTTCTTTTTCCCACAATTCATTATAGACAAAATAAAAATTACTCCCTGGCTCGAAGATATAATTAATAAGTTGAGATAATATAAATTACTTATTATCTTACCTCTGGAAAGAATAAAATTATATTCTGGATTATGAATTCAAATAATTTTTGAAAAGTTTTTCTTTGGTTTTCCGATAAGAGTGGATAAAAGGAGTTTGAATTGAACTTGTCCCGTTTTTTAAAACCTGAGCTTATCAAATTAGAGCTGGATACGAAAATCGAGTTCGATCCGGAAAAGGAGACTAATTCTCAAAAAAGGCTCTGGAAGATAAAAGAAGCTGTTTTAGAGGAATTAGTTGAGCTTTTGGATAGATCAGGCAAGGTCTGCAATAAACATAAACTCTTCTTGGACCTTCTTAACCGGGAGAAAAAAGCCTCCACTGCCATAGGTAAAGGTATTGCCATACCTCACGTAAGGACTATGCAGGTGCGAGAATTTATTATTGGTTTTGCACGCTCAAAAGAAGGGTATGAATTTGATTCTTTAGATAAAGAGCCAGTTCAACTTTTTTTCATCTCCGCAGCCCCACCCTATGATGATGCCCTTTACTTAAAGGTATTCAAAGCCTTAGCTGAACTTCTCCACTCAGATTCACTCAAGGAAGAACTCCTTACTGCAAACTCCGAATATGAGATAATCCGAACCATCCACAAAGCCGAGTAAAATATTTTTAGAGTTTTTATGGAGTGCATTAACCATGTTAATGCTCTTGCATTTCTTTTGGAGTACATTAACCGTGTTAATGCTTTTGCTTTACCTTTGGAGTGCATCCTACGGATGCAGCATCCATTAGGCACACCTCATAATCACTCCAATTCAAGTTGTTGACACTTAATAGGATAAATAATTTTTTGCGAAAATTACCACCACTTAATCCTCCCAATTTTTAAAATTCTTTTAGAATTTACTTGATTTTTATATGGTATTCCATAAACTAAAGGGAGGTATATACGAACATAGTTCGGATATGAACGAGTTAACAGCAATAGCGCACTCTAAGAGTGCCCACCGTCCATGGCGGGCTTATTAAAAGTTGTAATTGAAACACTTATACAGCTCAATGGAAAATAACAGATAAGATTGTAATGTTTGAGATGACTTTTGACCACAGAAATGGTATTATGTCCTATAAAACAGAGGTTGAAAATGATAGAGACTGATGAATTATTCACTATAAAAGAAGCCAGTGAATGGGCAACGGAACATTTGGGTAAGACCGTGACGACTTCAAACATTTCTTATCTCATTCAATACAGACGAATAAAGAAAATCGGAAGCAATGGAACGACTCAAGTTTCCAAGCAGGAATTAATCAACTACTACAAATCTTACAACGGGCATAGAGAACTTTCATGGAAAGACCAACTCGGTGGGGATTTAAACTGGGCTTTATCTTTTGACCAATACAAAGAAGCCGAAACTACAAAGCATGTTCACCGTCTTCATCCTTACAAGGGCAAATTTATTCCGCAACTCGTAGAGTATTTTCTTGACAGCCACACAGACAATTTCAAAAAGGAAACCTACTTCAAAAAAGGTGACATCGTTCTTGACCCTTTTTCCGGTAGTGGAACAACATTGGTTCAGGCAAATGAATTGGGTATGCATGCCATTGGAATAGATGTTTCTTCTTTCAATGTGCTAATTTCAAATGCCAAAATCCATAAGTACGAGGTGAGAATATGAAGAAGTATGAAGTATTACTTGTACGGTCATATATTGTTACAATTTATGCAGAACATAAAGATCAAGCCCGTAAATATACTGAATTTTATCTTGGTGATTGTCCTGATTTGTCGAAACCAAAGGACCAAAGAGATCAGCAATTCAAAATTGAAGAAATAGAAATGACTTTTAATGAAGCATTTGAATCAAAAGAAATAATTTGAGGTTAATAAAAATGAGGAACTTTTGGATTGTACCTGGGTCAGAAAAAAATTGGAGACAATCGCTCATTTCAAAAGGAATATGGGGACTTGAAGATACTGTATTTAAAAAACTTTATTGGCTAGCGATTCAACCCAACGATGTAATACTATTTTATATAAGTGGAGAAATTAAAGGAATAGTTGGATATGGAATTATCAGAAGCAAGTTCTATCAAGATATACCCCTATGGGATGCTGAAATACGAGAAGGTTGTGTGAAGTGGCCTCTTAGGTTTGAATTTGATATAGATTTTATTTTACCTCAAAATATGTGGAAAGATGAAAAGATATCAATATCTGATAAGGCGGGGTTCAGACAGCCGTTGATACTAAAAAAATGGGAAGAGATAAAACCCTTAATTCAAGCTTTAAACCCTAATGTTGCCATAGAATCGTTGGAGAAAATTTCTGTGCCTGTAATGCCTAGTAAAACAGAGAAGGTTTCTCCAACACATGAAGGTGTTAAAAACTTATTACTGGAAATTGGAAAATTGCAAGCATATGTTGCTAATGTTGAATTCCCAATGGGACCAGAACGATTAGATGTAGTATGGAGGAGACTTCCTGAGTCGGTTCCAACATATGTTTTTGAGGTTCAGGTGGGTGGCGATATATATCATGCATTGGGAAAATTAAAACATGCTTATGACCTTTGGAACAGTCGGATTTTCCTTGTAGCTTCAGCAAATGATTTGAGTACCGTTAATGAATTGCTATCCGGGACATTTCATGAAATACAACCCATACTCAAGTTCATTCAAACAGAAAAAATCCAGAGTTTGCATCAAGCTAAACGCAACATTTATGATATTGAGAGAGAATTAGGAATAATCCCATGATCAGGACAAATGAATAAGGTGAAATTAACAAAAGTAGATATTTGGTTAGAAAAGTACAACGGTGAACTGATCCTGATTGATTCGAAAACAGCCAAGCCTAATATTAGTAATTTCAAAGATTTTAAAAGAACATTATTAGAGTGGATTGCAATTTTTCTCTCTAAACATCCGAATGCTAATGTCCGTTCTTATATAGCTATTCCCTACAATCCTTACGAGCCACAACCTTACAACCGCTGGACAATGCGAGGAATGTTAGACCTTGACAACGAGTTGAAAGTTGCGGATGAGTTTTGGGATTTTCTTGGAGGCTCTGGTGCATATAATGACTTGCTTGACATCTTTGAACGAATAGGAATTGAATTAAGACCAGAAATTGACAACTATTTTGCAAGACAT
>JAUYBY010000106.1 GCA_030692925.1 Candidatus Zixiibacteriota bacterium
CCAGGTAAAATCTGGTATTGCGATATCGGTTTGAATGGAAAGAGGGGTAGAAGGCAGACGGTTCATCAGGATATTTAATCTTCCCTTAGATACCTCCAGCATAGCCCTCATGGTTACCAGCTCATTGTTCATCTTGGCTAATTCCACCTGGGCCTTGAGTATGTCGCTCTGAGGAGCCTGGCCAGTAGAATATTTGATCTGAGTGACTTTCAAAAAGTGTTCTAACAGATTCAGATTTTCCTGAATGATCTCTATGCTTTTTAAGTTCAGAAAAAGATCCAGATATGCAGATTTTGCCTTCTGGATTATCTCTAATTTTTTATCCTGATAAAAAGATGAAGCTATATCCGACTCAGATAAAGACATTTTTCTCATAGATAAATACCTGGAAGGAAACATCAGCTCCTGGCTGAATAGGAAAGTCCTCAATTCATATTTGCTGAGGTTAAAGCTACCGAGAGGCAGCCCCTCAAATCTCACCCCAAGCTGAGGTTTGGATGGAGCAAGAGCCTGAGAAATTCGGTTTCTCGATGCCTGCCAGAGCTGATAACTTGCTTTTAAATCAGGGTTATCTTTCAGGGCTGAAGAAACGACTTTTTCCAGTGTGAAAAGAGTGTCCAAGTCAATCTGGCAAAAAATTTGGTTTAAAGGAAAAGATAAGATTAAAATAAAAGCAAGAAATCCAATAAATCTGTTCATCCATCCTCCTTTCCCGCGTTTGCGATATGCATATAAATAATAAATAAAGATTCTGTCAATAGATTTTAAGTAAACCGGTGAGAAACTATGTAGATTATAAGGCCCCCTTTTTTTAAAAAAAACTATAAACCAATCCTGACGGAATGGGATTTAGGCTGACTCTTCCGCCAGCCTTTCCAGCTCTTTTTCTTTCTTTTCCAGAAGACTGGCTTTTTCTTCTAACCTTGAATGTATGGATTTAAGCTGCTCGATTACCTGCGAGTCAACCCGTTCTGAATCTGAAAGACTGAAATTTCTAAGACTCAGGGTCATTTTTTGAATCGTCTGAGTGATCCGAAGCCTTTGATCTAAAAGTGAATTTATGCTTTCTTCGGTTTCTTTTGTCTGCAGAGCGTAAATTAGTTTATCAGTCAGATTTAGGATTTTATCGTATTCCCTGAGGAGTTTATGGTAAAGAGGCAGAAGATTAGAACTCATGGCAGAAAGACTTGATTATCTTCAAAAAACGTTTTAGTGGTAGTTTATAACCTGTCTAAAAGCTCCCCTTTTTTAAGCTCGAATTCCTGGTCGGAGATCAATCCTTTATCTTTCAGCTCTCCTAATTTTTTAATCTGCTCTAAGACTACTGAATCAGCCGGCTTTTGTTCTATGGCATAAAGAGCACCCCCGGCAATCGGAGTGACCCCAGAGCCGGGGTTAAACTTCAAGTGATCAGAATTCTTAGTCCCCTTCTGGTAGTTCTTAAGCTCCTCTTCTAAATTCCTGATTTTTCCTCTCAATTCGTCGATCTCATATTTTAATTTATGTTCTTTCAGGGCCTTATCTATGGAAGCTCTGAGCTCGTTTAGCTTGAACGGCTTGATCACGTAATCGCAGGCACCGTTTCTTAAAGCCTCCACCGCGCTTTCTATGGTTGGATACCCGGTCATGATAATCGGCAAAATCTGCGGGTATATTTTCTTCAGCTCTTTCAGGGTCTCGATTCCATCCATACCCGGCATCTTCAAATCTATCAGGGCTATCTGCACCGGGGTGGATTTGGCTACCTCTATGGCTCTTTCTCCGGACTCGGCTAAGTGCACTTCAAAACCCTGCTTGCCCAAAAATTCAAGTAGCAGTTCTCTTACAAAAAGCTCGTCATCCACTACTAAGATTTTCTCCTGTGACATCTATTCTCCGATTTCTTTAACGAAATTAATTTAAACTTTTAACTCTCAAAATGCAAGATTTTTCTACAATACTGCTTACCTAATCTTATCGGCATTTTTGATTTTCTTTATATCTACAGCGGAAAACCCGATAAGCTGACTCCTCTTTACCTGAACAACCCAAAAAAAGAATTCCCGGATAAAGCTTTTAATCCGGGAACTCTTCGACTTTATAGAATTACTTTTCCTGTACCTGACTATCCTTTGAGCAGCTTGCGATATTCGGTTTTGTTAGACAAAATCTCCACTGCTTTTTTCACCCCGGGATCTGTTTTCAAGAGGATCTCTTCATAATAGGCTTTTTCCCCATATAGGCTATAAAGGAGATCTCTTTTAATTGCTTTTTTTATGTAATCCAGGCTGTTATCAAAGTCGTTTTCCTTTGACTTCTGAATTACCTTTTTCAATTCCGAAAGAGCCGGGGTAAAAGAATCCTTGTCCTTTTCTGAATCTATATTCTTCTCCAGGTCTTGAAGTGAAATCTCTACCTGGTTGAGGTAAGTGAAGTTCTTCTCTTTGAGAAAATCCTTGAAATCTGAGATCATCCTGTCATCCACCTCAAAATTCCTGGGCAGGTCTTTATGCTGGGAAATATATCTTACTGCAAAATCGAAGAAAAGCTGCTGTCTTTCTAAATCGATTTCTATGGGCTTAAACTTTTCTTCTGGGATGACAATATCTGGAACAATTCCACCGCCTCCGTATACCACCCTGCCTCCATTCGTATGGAAGACCTCGTCCTGTTTGAGTTCAGCTTTGGAACTATCGGCACCCTCGTCTGCGGAAGCTAAGGCTAAATTTTTCTTAGACTTTTCCGGCTTCTGGATGCATCTTCCGCTGGGAATGTAATATTTGGCGATGGTGAGCTTCAGGTAGACCTCATCCGGCATGTTCAAGACGGTCTGCACCAGGCCCTTCCCGTAAGTGGTATCACCGATTATCACACCCCTGTCCCAGTCCTGAATAGCTCCTGCCACGATCTCTGAAGCAGAGGCGGTTCCCTCATTCACTAATACCACTAAGGGTTTATCCGGATAAAGGGCTTCTTCTCTGGCGAAATATTTGATCAGATCTTCTGGTTTTTTTCCTTGGGTATAGACTACCAGTTTATCCTTATCTAACTTATCTAAGAATAGATTAGAGGTCTCCACCCCTTCATTCAGAAGTCCTCCGCCATTAAACCGCAGGTCAAATATCAGTCCTTTGATATTCTTGTTTTTCAGCTCGCGAATAGCCTCCTTCAGCTCTTTGCCAGTATCCTCGGAAAATCTGGAAAGCCTGACGTATCCGATCCCGTCTCCAACTACTCCGTAATAGGGAACGTTCTTTATCGCGATGACCGCTCTTTCGATCTCGTAATCTAAAGGTTCTTCGATGCCCTCTCTTTTTATTTTCAGAGTAACCTTAGTGCCGGCAGGTCCTCTCATCAGATTTGAAGCCTCCTCAGAGCTCATCCCGTAGGCCGATTTGCCGTCGATCTCGATTATTTTGTCTCCGGCTCTTAGTCCCATTCTGAAAGCAGGTGTCCCTTCCATGGGTGAAACGATAATTATGTATTTGTCTTTCTTCTCGATAGTCATTCCCAGACCTTGATACTTTCCGTGAGTGAACTCCATCAACCGGTCAAAGGTCTTTTTCTCCAGCATATCTGAAAAGGGGTCTAAAAGCTCTAACATCCCTTTTATTCCGGCATATCCTAATTCTTTTGGATCGAGCTTTTCGACATACCGGTCATTGATGCTGTAAGCTACCTGTGCCAGGAGCTTACTATACTCCATTATGGTATCTTTGTTTTGCGGCTGGGCTTGAGCCTGAAGAGTCTGCTCTCCGGTCTGGCCTAAGCCTACTATCCAGATTATCCCGACTGCAGCTAACGCTAAAACCAAAGCGATAATTCCATATTTTTTCTCACCTAACATAAAGCCTCCAACTAATAAGTTAATAGCTAAGTTGACATCCTATCTCTGATTAGAATTTAATAAATTTTGTCCTTTTGTCAATATCAATATTTGAACATTTGACCTGTTAAAAGGGCTAATTCTCATTAATTTTTGAACTTAACACTGTGCAAAAATACTACAGTTGTGCAGTTTTCGTTCTGAAGGAAGAGAGGTAAAGAAAGCCCCAGAGGATAAAATTCAAAAGGAATATCAGCCAGAGGGTCGAGGATATACCTAAAAGAGGGATAAAGATAGCTGAGATTAAGATGGAGCTAAATGCCGACCCAAAAAGGTCAAGCGCATATCCGGTGCCTGCTTTTTTCTCTTGTTTTATTTGCAGGTAAAGTTGATTAGCGCAGGTAAAGATTGCCCCTCCAATAAATCCTGAGAAGAAGATCATCCCGCCAAGAATCGTTTCCAATATTCTTGGGCTTAACTGGGAACTGAGAAAACCTGAGATCAAGAACAAGAAAAGTAAGATCAATACCAGTTGAAGCGATTGCAACCAGGTTAAATTCTTCACTCCTGTAATCACTTTTTTTCCATCAATGTATAAAGCTCCAGTAAAAAGTCCCAACATAAACAGAGTCAGAAACAGGCCAATCTTGGAATAAACATATCCATAGAATACCTGGTAAATCAATATGATAGAAATCTCAAAAATAATCGAGGAAAACCCTGCAACAAATATGGCGTATAAGGAAAGACCTGAAACAAATTTCTTTCGTCTGAAGATCAGAAACAGAAAAGAAAAAGAGAGTGCTGACCCAACAAGGAAATACCATAACGGGTCGAGTTTAGCCAGAAAGTTGAAAACCGATTTTTCAACAGATCTAAGCTGTGTGCTCCATAGAACGGCGTTGTAGAAATATGATATTGGCTTGAGGTCGTAATTTATCTTTCCTTTAACGGATTGGATGATGCCCAGAAGGTATTCTATTCTTTCAGGAGAAAGACGATTACTCAGAAAATGCTCGTTTATATAGGTGGTTTGAATATTTTTATTTTTCAAGCTTTCTGAAATCTTCATCCAGTCATAAGTTAGGTTTTCTCCCTGACTGGCTAAAAAAACGTTATTTGAGCCGGGAAGGACAATTACTGATTTAAACTCAGAAGATAGAGTGCGATATAGGCTGGAGATATATAAAGCTTGTTCCGGGTTAAGATAATTTTCAGAGGAGGTAGCCCGGAAAGAAAAAATTCCATCCCGGAGCAAGAGCTTTTTGACCAAACCAAAAAATTCCTTTGTATAGAATCGATTAAGCTGTGCGTTATACGGGTCAGGAAGATTCGGGACTATTAAATCGTATAACTCCACCCCCTCATCAGCCTTTTGTCTGACGAAAAGTCTCCCATCTTTATGAATAATTGTTACCCTTTCATTTTTTAACGACCCGACCTCTGGATCCGGGAGAAAATTTTCCCCCAGCTCGATAATCTTTGGGTCCAGTTCCACATAATCGATTTTCAGGTCTTTATATTTCAGAGCTTGAGTGAGCGTTCCACCCGCTCCTCCACCGATCAGCAGTAATCTTTTAGGCTCAGGGTGTTCTGCTACAGCGAAGAGGACTGCTTCCTCAGAAGAAAACTCATCTGGATAGGAAAATAAAAGCAAACCGTTTTCATAAAGGGAAATCTGCTCTTTATTTTTCAGGATAACTAAATTTCCGTAAATTGAATCTACCGATTTTACGACCGGCTGGCCCCTCCATAACTTGTTCAGGGATTTACCTTCAAGGTAGGTATCCAGCTTTCCTATCTTGAAAGCCAGAACAACAATGATCGCTCCAAGAAAGAAAAACATCCTCCTTCCCTTGGAAAAACTTACCCAGAGTAAAATCGAGAATAAAAACAGAACCATAAAAAGCCAGCTCTGAACAGAGAAGTTGGATAGGTGTGGAATTAAAACTAAACTTCCCAAAAATCCACCCAGGCCAGCTCCTAAAGATTCCCAGAGATAGACTTTAGTCACCATCTTTCCCAACTTGGGGTCAAGGTGCCATACAGTGGAGTTCAGAACAAAGAGTATTCCCAAAATCAGACACAGTGGACCAAGAATAAGAAAAGTGAAGATCAGCATCGGCACAAATCCGATTATCTCGCCAGGAAGGACATTCAGAACTATTCGAGAATATCTAATCCCTATAATTGTTAAGATTGAAAAAATAGCTAAGAGAAAGTACCAGAATGATAGATGCTTCAGAAGAGAGCTTTTAGAAACTGCAATAACATTCCCCAGTTTACTTCCCAACCCTACCCACAAAAACCAGACAAAGAGCAAAATACCCAGGCACAGCTCATTCCCATAAAAAACAGCCAGCAGCTCACGAAAAAGGATTATCTGGGAAAGGATTGAAGCAAAGCCTAAAAGTAGACAGGCAAGAACAAAAAGAAATTTATTTCGATTCATTTGAAAAAAATTAACCTATTTTAAAGAGAAGTCAAGAAGAAAAGAACTGTAGGGGCAATTTCCAGATGGATCCAAATGGACATGAATTGCCTCTATCAAAACGTAGCGTCGGGTGGGTGGCATCCCCAAACTTGTTTGGGGATGGAAAACGTAGCGTCTGGCTTTACCCTCGACGAGGGCATTTACCCTCTCCTTGCAGGAGAGGAACAGAGTGAGGTCACAGGTAGGTCAGACATTCTTGTCTGACTCTCAGACACGGTTCGAGACTCAGCAGACCCAATTTGCCCCCGACATGGGCCTGTAGACCCACCTTGTGGGCAAGGTGGGTCTACAGCTACCAAAAATGTAGCGTCGGGCTTTACGCCCGACGAAAGGAACGTTCAGATCGTAGGGCAAGGCTTCAACCTTGCGTATAAAATATGCATCCCTGAAGAGACTGTTGCTTAACTCATAGAAAGGCATGTCGAGTCAGGAGTCGTTGACGTAGTCCGTGTTGGGGTTAGGACTACACGAGATTTCTCTCAAAAAAGACTTCGGCAACAGTCTCTGAAGGGTTGCCCCATGAAAAAGCCGTCTATAAGGAATCGTGAAAGAGCAAGAATTCCCGCGTGGTCGTCGGGTCCCCTGCCCCGATTCGCCACAGGCGAACCAGGTCAGGGGGACCTGGTAAGCACTGTATTTCAATGTAGCGGAGGTCTTCAGACCTCCATTTTTTTCGTAGTGCGAACCTTTCAGGCTCGCCTCATCCCCCATCAATGGAAGGCTGAAGCCTTCCGCTACAAAAAATAATCTAACCCCAGATACCAGGAATCTTCTCCCCGCAGAATTTGCAATTCCCCTTTTGCAGATTCATCTGGGTAATGGTAAATCCATACCTGCCGATCAGGATTTTCTTACATTTAGGGCAGTAGGTATTTCCTCCCTCATGTCCTCCGACATTTCCGATATAGACGAATTTCAGCCCGCTTTCCTGAGCTATTTTCCTTGCCTGTTCTAAGGAGGAGACCGGAGTCGGCGGTAGATTTTTTAATAGATAGAGCGGTATAAAACGGGTGAAATGAACTGGCACGTCTGGACCCAAATCTTTTAGCATCCACGCACACATCTTTCTGATGTCACGCATATCATCATTCAAAGTAGGCACCATCAGATAGACTATCTCATACCAGATGCCAATCCTTTTTAGTTCTTTAAGAGCATCCAGAACCGGCTGCAGTTTTCCTCTGCAAATCTCCTGGTAATATTTCTCATTAAAAGCTTTAAGGTCGATCTTAACTGCATCTAACTCCTTGCACAACTCAACTAAAGGTTCTGGCTGGATAAATCCTGCTGAAACCATCACGCTCTTTACCCCTTTTTGCCTACCCAGCTTGGCACAATCCAGCATATATTCGTAAAACACTACTGGCTCAGTATATGTGTAAGCGATTGAAGAACAACTCCCGTTTAAAGCAGACTCTACAACTGTCTGAGGCGAAAGCTCGTAATTATCAGTCTGCTCTGGACGAGCCTGAGAGATCTCCCAGTTCTGGCAGAACTTACAGTTCAAATTGCATCCAGCAGTAGCTATGGAAAAGGCATCAGTTCCTGGGAGGAAATGAAAGAAAGGTTTCTTCTCAATCGGATCCTGATGAAAAGAACAAGCTAAGCCATAGACCAGAGTATAGTAAATCCCCTTTTGATTCTCTCTAACCCCGCAGTAACCCCTTTCCCTATCCCCTACTTTGCATTTTCTCGGGCAGAGCTGACATTCGATTTCCTTATGCTCAAGTTTCTTGTAATACTTTGCTTCGACGTGAGAGAGCTTTCCAGTTGAACTCAGAGCATAAGCCGTATCTGGAATAGCTATGAAAGGTATCTTCGTAATCAGATTTGAGCAGAGCGCACCTCCGGCACCCGCTAAAGAATATTTGAAAAACTCTCTTCTTTTAAGACTCTTCATTCTTTTTTCAATTAGACATTAATCTCTATTTTCTCAATTTCCTCTGAAGAAGCTTTGCCTAAGTTATGATTTTTATCCGCCGCTGTAAAGATATACTTGGGACTCAAGCCTGACTTCTCAAGAGTTGGAAGATTTTGTTTTCGCCGAAGCTGGTCTATTATCTGAGAGCCGATAAAATCTAAAGCCACTGGATCAGTACTTATAATTATCCCACCGTATCCTTCATTCCACACAGGATGGAACGAAGGACCTCCTTTATATTGAACAGTTAAGGCACCGCAGATGATTAACCTGCTCTGATTTTTTATCAACGGGAGAGCATTCAAGTCGGCTATAAAAGGGTCACCGCCATCTTCATGATATTTATTGGGATTGTTGATTGCACCGTAATAATTTTTCAAAGCGCAACTTATCCCAGTTAAGCTATGGTCTTTTAAGGCAGGCAGATTTACCTGTGTATTAGTGTAATTCAATAGAATGTTGCTTACCAGGCTCCCGATGTTCAGATGCTCGTACAAGTCCTTGGAATATCCCACTCCATCCGTATCCGTGCCGAAACAGCGCAAGCCATCACCTTTGTAATTCAGCGGAAAACCGACTTCCTCCAGCTCCTCATTCGACCTGTCCCAGATGATGATATTCTTTTCTTTGATTCCGCTTTCCTCCAGCAAATTGGCGAAGGCTAAGGCAAATTCAGGATGAGTCGAAGCTCCCTTTCCAGCCAGACAGTTTACTTTAAAGCCCAATACATCCTGGGGAGAGTAGAATCTTCGGATAGTATCCCTGAAATCGAGGTCTCCGCTGAGCGTTTGAAGACCTTTTTTGAGCATCTCAGACAAAACAAAAGAATCGATCTGTTTAGATTTGCTTAAGACTCTTCCAGAGCGAACGATTACAACCCTGGATTTACTCATACCAGCCTTTCGCTTTAATAGCTTACTATCTGAAATACGACTTGAAGTCAGAAGTTGGTAGCGGCAATTTCCAGCTGGAAATTGCCATTTCCCTCTCCTTTTAAGGAAAGGGATCAAGGGAGAGGTTTCAGGTAGGTCAGACATTCTTGTGGCTACGCCAGGCTTTGCCTCTGACTATAAATCACAGACAGGAATGTCTGTGCTACCACTATCTTAAGAATACATAAGTTGGTAGCCGCAGACTTTAGTCTGCGTCATTATATTTGCTCCTTTTCTCTATAACTGTAACGTTGCCACTCCTGTCTTACGGACTCGTATATAGAATGGAAACGAAACATCGTCCTCACAGGAGTGAGGACGCTACGGCAGATTTTAAATCACAGACAAGAATGTCTGCGCTACTATTTATTTGACCGGCTATCGATTTTTGTTGACACATAGAAATTGACTTTTATATTCTTATTAATTTAAAAGGAGGCGAAATGTCAGTCAAAGCTTTTATATTAATCGAGATGGAGCCGAAAAGCATCAACGGTGCTATCCAGGCTCTAAAGGCAATTCCACAGGTGAAATCTGCAACCCCGGTTGCAGGACCTTATGACATCGTAGCAGTCATCGAATCCAAGACTTATGAGGATATCCCTCGGATTATCACCAAGGAGATACAGGCAGTTGAGGGGGTATTAAAAACTACCTCCCTTTTGGCTTTTGAATAAAAAACCCCGCATTTCCCTGCGGGGTTTTATCTCGCATCTGGGCTGATCTATCTCCCTCGCCGCTCTTTTTTCTCAGGCGGAGCCTTCCTTTCCTCGGGTTTCTTCTCGGTTTTACCCTGCTGCTCTAAGCGGTCATCTATCCCGTTTCCGTTTTTATCTATGAAATAATCATACTTATCCTTTCCCTCTTCCTTCAAACCCTTCCTCAGCCCCTTTAATATTCTGGACAACCCTTCATCCCGTTCCTTTTGCGGCTTCCTGACTTCGCCTTCCCTGGGCTGTTCTGTCCCGGGACCGGGTTCAGGTTTTGTTATCTGCTTTTCAGGCAGACCAGTTTCTTTTTTTTCAGGAGCAGAGGGTGCTGGCTTTACCTCCTCTTTTTGCTCTTTGCTGACTGCAGTGTCGTTCTTGGGAACCCTTTCTATGGCCAGAGCATTCGAAAAAAGAAAGGCAAGGAACAAACACAAGGTCAGGATTATAAAAGCTTTTTTCATCTCAGTTCACCTCACCGTTTTCTCTCGCCTCTGTCTACCTTAACATCAGCTCTTCCTTCCGGTGCTCTGTTTGCTCTTTCTGCCCGGATCTCTTGTCTTTTTGGCTCAGACCTCGGAGAGTCCAGATTTCTCGGAGCCGAATGCTCTCTGGTTTGAGAGGAACGATCGTCTCTGAATTCTCTTTCCTGTCCCCTTTGCTTTTCCGGAACCACACCTCTATCCTTGACCTGTCTTTTATTGGGAAGAAATGTCTCATCTCTGAAGTCCTTTTTTCCTGGCTTCCCTTTTTCAGGAATGAAATCTCTGCTCTGGTCTTTTCTCCCGTCTCTGTTCTGATACTCATTGCGATAAGGCTCTTGTGTTGGTCCCGCCGGCCCACTATTTCTGGATGATTTCTCCTCTCTCCGCGTTATGCTATTTCTGTCAGGAACAAAATCAGACCGGTTGCGAATCTTCTGCTTTCGTGGCTCTGATCTCCGTTCCTGGACCAGCCGGTATTCCTTATCCTTCCAGGTTCGGTATTCTTTTTTCACCGGGTCTTCAGTTACATATCTTACCCGCTGGTCTATTTTGGTCTGCACCCTGACTGTTTTTCTGGATTCGACAAAAACATAATTATCCCATAACCTGCAGCCGTTGTAATAAACCGTTACATAGTGCCTGCCAATCACGATTGAGGGAATGGTTAGCGGAGCTATTCCAAAGAAGATGCCATCGATGTAAACATCCACTGCAAAAGGTGCCCAGATATAGACGCTTCCCAAGTCATAAGGGAAAGAGTAGGGATAATACCGGTAAAGATTCGGATGGTAATACCAGCGTGGATGTGGGTATCTTACATAGAAATCGGTAATATCTGTAACATACTCCGGATAAGGGCTGATTCTATGGTTCACCCACTCCATAAAAACGTAAGGGTCTTCGTCCTCATCCATTCTCATCGTATAAATATCATCCGGCACGGCTCTCGAACCCTCATAATACCCGGACCAACGCGGCGGGGACAGAGGCTCATACGAGGCAACTGCCTGAATATACTCCACTCCGGATGGACCATCTACCGTCAGAGAATAGTCATCGTATCTGCCAGGTATCTTGTAAACTCTTCCACCTTCCACATAGCGTTCATCCGAGGAGTTATAAGGATACAGGATGTTTACATATCCGCGGGTGTCTATGTTGTAAACAACCACGTAACAATCCCTGGATGCCCTGAAATAAACCCTTATATCCTCGCCCGGATAGTAAGTGGAGCCTTCCGCCTTGTTAATCCAGACCTCGATGTCCAGACCTGAATTGGGCGTGTGTATGATCCTGTGTCCTACTTCTCCCTGATACTCCCCTGGGTCTTGTGCTAATGCTGGCTTAAGGCTTATCGTCAACAGTAAAATCACCAGCATCGGTTTCAAAATCTTCAACATATTGATCACTCCTTTCACGTCGCCTTTTGGACCGTCATCCATTTAAGGCAGGACGTAAAGAACTTCACCTTCTACTCTTCTCCTCATGCTCCTTTTTACTCTCGACTTTCTTATCATACTCTCTGTATTCTTTCTCGATTCTCCTTCTCTCCCCTTCCCCTACCCCGCGATATTCTTTCTCAATTCTGACTCTGTCCTTATCATTCAGTCTGTGTCTTTCATAATACTTTACAAACTCCTTATCTCTTCCGTAGTTGTATTTCCTGTACACGTAAACCCTGCGGCCAGCGTGTCTGGGACGGTAGTAATACCCATTGCCCGCGAAATAGAAATCGTAGAACCCGCAGTCATCGTATGCTCTGCCCCAGCCAGGATTATGATGGCAGTCATAGCAGTAGCGCGGATGGTGATAATTACCATACCTGGGCCCTCCAAATACGCCGCCCACGTACATACCGCACCCGGTTATCACCAACCCCAAAATCCCCAGGAGAATCCCTAAGACCAACTTTCTGCTTGGCATCTTTTCCTCCTCTTTTGGTTTGTTAATTGTTCTTAGCCACTTGAGTGGTCTTTTACTTAATTTAACAAACCCGGTTTTAGAAATCAAGAATTTCATCTAATCTTCTCCACTTTTTTTCATTACCGAGGTTTTTTCGGAACCGGTTTCAGCTCCTGATTATTCGGTGCAGTTTGATAAGCCCATTCGAATGTGATATAATCAGTATATTTATTGGTCACTCTTAACTTGGCATAGTGGTAATCCCACGTCCATATAACATACGTATGACCGGTTATGACTTCTACATATCCTAAATCTGACCAACCTGTGCCAGGGGCAAAAGTTATTTCATCCAGATCATAGGTATACCCCATATCCTGAATGTCGTTCCACACTCCACTTTTGTTTGTAGTATTCAGATAAAAAGTCCCGGAAACCTTATCTAAGTAAATATCACAAACAGAACTGTTCCAAGGCACCACAGTTCGGCTGTCAAAGGTAAAACCAGCCAAGAAAGGATCTACTGCCATATCATACAATACCACATTGTGACCTTCAGGTCTGGGAGTATCATAAATCAACCTGGAATTTCCACTTTCATTACCAGAATAATCGACTGCTGTTATAATGTAATAATAGGTTTTGCCGTTGCTCACATCGGTATCAGTATACTGTGGCGGGTTGCCTATCGAAGTTATGGGTTGAAAATCACCGTCTGGTTCAGGAATAATACCATCAGTTTCAGGAGCCCAGTAAATCTTATACCTATAAAAGTCACGCTCATCATTTTTCTCCCAATAGATGTAAATTGCTTGGTCTCCTGTCACGCTGTAAACCCCCTTGGGAGAGGAAGGTGGTGTGGTGTCGGGTTCAACTACATAAACCTTCTTTTCGCAATTAACGAAGATGAGAATTAGCCCTGTTAAGATTACCAGAATCAAAAGTGCTCTTTTCATATCATCTCCTTTTTTAAGTTTCACATAATGATTACGCAAACCTTATGCCTGTTTTGGAAGAGGTGGTAGGAATTAGGTGATAGGTTATAGGTCGTTGGAATAAAGACACTTATCGGTTACAGATAAAGTAATTCATTAGGTGTGATTTCTCTACTCAGTCAGGCACTGCACAAAAATTGTTCATAGCAACTTTTATTTTGTGCAGATGGGAATTGATAGGGACGGACATTGGGTCTGTCCTCCCTTTTCCTTGGACTACGATTAAACAAACTCCTTGCATTTGTTAAGGAAAAATATACTTTTAATGCAAACTTTTGAAAATTTTAAAAAGGACACTATATGCCAAACGAAAACGTTACTGAAAAAGATGTTCTACGCGCCTTAAGTCAGGTTCAGGACCCGGATTTAAAAAAAGACCTGGTCGCTTTGGGTATGATAAAGGATGTGAGGGTTAAAGATGGAGAAATAAGCTTCACCATTGTCTTAACCACACCTGCCTGTCCTTTAAAGAACAAATTGGAAAATGACTCCAGAGATGCAGTATTAAAATTACCTGGAGTGAAAGCAGTCAAAGTGAAGTTTGATTCCTCGGTCGTTCCCTTTAAGAAAATCTCTGCAGAGGATTTAATTCCTCAGGTAAAGAATACTATAGCAGTTGCCTCAGGCAAAGGCGGAGTAGGAAAATCTACCATAAGCGTGAATTTAGCTCTGGCTTTGTCTGACTGTTTAGCTAAAGTCGGCCTTTTTGATGCAGATATATATGGTCCTACTATACCCCAGATGTTAGGTGTCAAATCCGGGAACGGATCCGTAGGAAAGGAAGTTTATGCAAAGGCAGGGAAGATAATCCCGGTTGAGAATTTTAATCTGAAAATTATATCCATCGACTTTTTCTTAGAGGAAAGCACACCGGTGATCTGGAGAGGTCCCTTAGTAGCTGGAGCTATTCAACAGTTCCTAAGAGACGTTGACTGGGGAGAGCTTGATTATATGATAATAGACTTACCCCCTGGAACAGGAGATGCGCAGTTGACCTTAGCCCAGACTATTCCTTTAACCGGAGTGGTAATTGTGACCACGCCTCAGGATGTAGCCAAGAAAATCGCAGTCAAAGCCTTGAAACTATTCCAGCAATTGAATGTGCCGATTTTAGGGATAATAGAGAATATGAGCTATTTCGTCTGCCCGCATTGTGGAAAAAGAAGTGATATCTTCAACTCTGGAGGAGGCAGAAAGGCAGGTCAAGACCTGGGAGTTCCTTTTCTTGGAGAGATTCCTTTAGATATGAATCTAAGAGTTTCAGGAGATGAAGGAGAACCCTTTCTTTTAAAATTCCCCGATTCAGAGATTTCTCAGATCTTTGCCCAGATAGCCGGAAATTTAGCCAGACAAATAAGCATCCTTAGCCATAAATAAATTTTGTAGCGGAAACCTTCCCTACGGATCCGTTTCTCGGACAGGTTTCCATCTTTCAAGTTGATCAAAAAGATTAAATAACTGTAGGGGTTCAAAATTTTGAACACCTACCTACTTACTAACAGTTCGGTGGCGGTCCACCTTTGAAAAGATAATTGATTAAATAGACCACATCGCTCACAGATACCTTGCCATCACAATTAGCCTCTCCCACAATAGGTGCGGGAAGAGGGGCTGAACCTCCTTTGAAAAGATAATTTATCAGGTAAACCACATCTGATACAGAAACCGAGCTATCCCCATTAACATCCCCACGCAGAAACTGGACATACTTTAGGGTGGCGTAATCATACTCGTCTGTCCCACTGCCTTCACTTTCACCTGTCACATAGACATTTCCAGAACCATCTACGACTATGGCATGAGCCCAATCATAGCCGTTTTTCGGTCCGTTGTATCTTTGAACCCAGAGCTGGTTTCCATCCGGGTCATACTTCATGGTGGCATAGTCATAGAGTATCCCACTGGCAGAACTTATTCCTGTGACATAGATATTTCCAGAGACATCCACAGCCAAGGCATAAGCCTCGTCACTACCTCCATCATCAAATCTCCTTACCCAGGCAGTATCTCCACTTGGATAATACTTGATGGTGGCATAGTCCTCGTATGTCACACTGTCCCGACTCCCGCCTGTCACATAGACATTTCCAGAACCATCTACCGCTATGGCATAAGCAAAATCAGAGTAGTTTCCCGGACCGTTGTATCTTTTTTCCCAGAGCTCATTTCCATCCGGGTCATACTTTATGGTGGCATAATCTTCGTTTGTCCCACTGCCCCAACTATAACCTGTCACATAGACATTTCCAGAACCATCCACTGCTATGGCATAAGCCCCATCAGAGCTGTTTCCCGGGCCGTTGTATCTTCTCACCCAGGCGGTGTCTCCGTCGGGATAATATTTTATGGTGGCATA
>JAUYBY010000004.1 GCA_030692925.1 Candidatus Zixiibacteriota bacterium
ACTGAATCTGAATGAACCTGCTCCATTAGTGGAGTCCGTAAAGGTAGCATTGGTCGGAACATTTAAGGCACTCAAAATCAAGCGGTCACCATTTATATCTGTGGCGTGAACTCTGAAGGTTAGTACCTGCCCCTCGGTTACTGATTTAGGACCGATCGAGTCTAATACCGGGGGGTTATTTACATTGGCAACCGTTATCGCCACTATCTCGCTATCTGCTGCTCCGACTGTGTCTGTGGTGATAAAGGTTACATTATATATTCCTGACTGAGTATAGCTCGGTGCAAACCTGAACGAACCTGCTCCATTAGTGGAGTCCGTAAAGGTAGCATTGGTCGGAACATTTAAGGCACTCAAAATCAAGCGGTCACCATTTATATCCGTAGCGTGAACTCTGAATGAAAGTACCTGCCCTTCATTAACAGATTTTGGCCCTATCGAGTCTAACACCGGTGGGTTATTTACATTGGCAACTGTTATCGCCACTATCTCACTATCTGCTGCTCCGACTGTGTCTGTGCTTATAAAGGTTACATTATATATTCCTGACTGAGTATAGCTCGGAGCAAACCTGAATGAACCTGCTCCATTAGTGGAGTCCGTAAAGGTAGCATTGGTCGGAACATTTAAGGCACTTAAAATCAACCGGTCACCATTTATATCCGTAGCGTGAACCCTGAATGTAAGCACCTGACCTTCGTTCACGCTCTTCGGACCGATTGAATCTAATACCGGTGGATTATTTACATTAACAACCGTTATCGCCACTATCTCACTATCCGCCGCTCCGACTGTATCTCTGGCGATAAAGGTTACATTATAAATCCCTGATTGGGTGTAACTTGGACTGAATCTGAATGAGCCTGCTCCATTACCTGAATCTGTAAAGATTGAATTTGTTGGTAGATTGGTGGCGGTCAATACCAGAGGATCTAGATTTGCATCCGTGGCATGCACCCTGAAGGTCAATACCTGTCCTTCATTTACACCCTGAGCACCTATCGAATCCAGTACCGGTGCTACATTCTGAGCCAGTGATGGAAGATAGAAAAGTAGAATAATAATCAGGGAAAGAGAAAAATTTCTGAGAAATTTCTTCATATAATTAACCCTTTCAGCTAAGAATAACACACCTTATTTCAATAACACCATTTTCTTCGTCTGGTTATAACCACCTGCTCTAAGCTGATAAAAATAAACGCCAGATGAGACCTTATCACCTTGCTCATCCTTACCATCCCAGGTCTGATAATATATGCCTGATGATTTAGGTTCATCAACCAAAGTCTTGACTCGTTGTCCTAAGATATTATAAACCCTCAAGGTGGTTTGCACTGACTGCTGAGGACCTCCACCTATCCCGATCTCAAATCTTATGGTTGTGGTCGGGTTGAAAGGATTAGGATAGTTCTGACCCAGGCTAAACGATTTAGGAAGCACAACCTCTCCTTTATCCACCGGTATGACCACAGCGGTCGGATCAGCCAAAATTGCCTCTTTCAAGGATAACCGCAGCTTCTCCTTGTCAAAATCAGACTTGACGACCACTGGCAGAGTAAGGATATTTCCCTGACCAACACCGATTGGGTTCTTACCAAAACTAAAGGACAATATAGTCAGGTTTCCTTTTCCGTCATCTTTGTAATAGACGGTATCGAAACTACTCGATCTCGAAGTCAGTTGCGGATGGGAAAAACTTAACTGTTGAGGGTCATACTCTATCTTGAATTGAACCCCTGCTATGGAAGTCTTAAGATCTGCCCATAGATTTATGCTGCCAGGACTCCCTGCCTGCAGAGAATCATACTCTAAACGAAGAGAAGCCAAAGGCTCGCGGTAATTAACAATAGGAGCATTGATTGGGCGATGCAAGATCGTATTTATTACCCCTACCAAATCCCCCACATTTACATCAGCGTCCCGGTTGATATTTGCAGCCTCGTAGTGGCGAGTGTCCAAGGAGATGCTGCCTAAGATATACGCCACCAGACTAACCACATCAGAGACATTGACGATCTTATCCAGATTAATATCACCAAACATATCTACAGCAAAAACACCATCCACCATTGCAAGAGCTCTTGATGGCACATTTGGATTTACACTTATTGCCTCCCAGGCACTTGTAAGATCAAGAGGACTGTCGCCAAAAGGAGCTAATGTATCTACAGATAATGCCAGATAAAGAATATCACCGGCCCCTGGCAAAATCTTCTCATTACCCAGACCAAAAAGCAAGACTGTAAGTTTTCCTAAAGTATCGCCGCGGTTAGAATAAACTGAAAAACCGTTTACCCTTTGTGCCAGCACCAGAGAATCGATAATAACCGCCTGTGGATTGTAATTAAGTGAGAACTCAACTCCATAAACGGTATCCAGATCATTAATGAAATAGACTGGAATCAGTTTACCCTTGCTTCCCGGAACGCCTCCTTCTGTACTTAAGATCTTCAATTTATCAGTAGGCTCCTGTGGAGGTATGATCTCCTCATAAAGGAAGATGGTTACATTTATTGTATCTGCTGAGTTATAAATATCTCTAACAATAAAAGTGACACTCAGTGTATCAGGTGCTTGTTCCGGAGCTGGAATAAATGTAAAGGTTCCTGTAACGCTTCCTGTTCCCTGAACCTGAGGAAAGGTCGAATTTGTAGGTCGGTTCTGAGCAAATAAAGTGATCAGGTCATTGTCAGGATCAGTGGCACTAACTGAAAAACTTAAAGTCTCGCCCACCACAACTGATTTAGGGGAAACAGGTGAAACCACTGGTGGATTGTTAGTTGGAGGTGCACAAGTTCCCACACAGATTGCCCCATTCGCTAAAACTGGAATATACATATTTTGACCCATTGGATCTCCTAAGGTATTATCAAAATCAGGGTAATTCAGAGTATCTTCTTCTAATTTAATTGGATAATATCCTGGTTGGGCCGTAGACTTAATATTAAAATAAAACTCCACTATGGGCCCCCTTCCTGCGGCTATGGTCGTAATAACAGGCAAGAAGGGAGAGCCCGTGAAATATATTTCTCCAGGTACATCAAAATTTCCCCCAAATATTGGAAGGCTTTGGGACCTGATTGGTTGATAAAAACTTGAATCAGGAACAGGTGGTCGAGGATACATAATTGTGGAATCATAGACCATCCTCAAGGTGAAGCCTGCTACATCAAAAGTATTTCTTAGATAAACTATAACCGGAACCCTAGTATCTCCTGGATTCACATAGATTATGTCATTGGCATACGTTCCGCCACCAACTTTCATAGTATCATTAGTCAGATAGACCTGTGCTTTAGAAAATGAGTAACTAAAAAGCAGAATAAAAAATATAAAACCCAAAAGATATGATTTATTCTTCAATTCGATAACCTCCAGCTTTTTATTTCAACATTATCATCTTTTTTGTCTCTTTATAATTTCCAGCCCCTAATCTATAGAAATAAATACCGCTTGCAACTTTATTCCCTTCAGAATCTCTCCCCTCCCAGGTAACTTTATATCTTCCAGCCCCAAGATGTTCTTCCATCAATTTATTTACTATTTGACCTTTAATATTATAAATAATCAAACTAACTTCAGATTCTTTAGGTAATGCAAAATTAATTTCTGTTTTAGGGTTAAAGGGATTCGGGTAATTCTGAGAAAGTTCATAATCTTTGGGTAAAGTTGAATTGTCATCTTTCCCGTTCGCCACATCATTGGGGCATACAATAAAAACGTACCCGTTTGTGTCTCTATAATTAATATCGTCTTGGGTAATCAGTTTGCTGCCAGAAGCATTACTCAAGGTATTATCGGTGGAGTCGGTAAATTTGAACTTTATGGAGGTGGATAAATTGACGGGACAAGGGTTAAGAATAATCTGGAAATTCAGATTTGCAACTACTCCACTACCTGGCGCCATTGGCGGTGTGGAAGTGGGGTTGGGTAAATCAGCCACGGCTACGATTAGGATATCCCCCGTCTGGGGTGAATTTAACCTGTATTGAAAATACTCCCATTTATCAATCCTCGTATTCAACTTGCTGACATTTAATAAGGAAAGAGCACTTTGGTCATAGTGAATTAGTAATTTCATTCCCCCTATGGAATCAGGATTCGTAAGTTTTACAGGTATAGTCAAAAGATCAGAGTAGAGACCGGTATCCGCTCCGATCTCTAAAACATAAGATTTACTTTCAGGATTTTTATCTATAACGTTAATTATCACATCCTCTTTCGAAATATTCTTTCTGTCTGAGACTACAAATGTCAACTTATAGGGACTGTTGACTGAAGACCAGGGACCAGTAAAAGGAGGGATCCAGCGGAAAATAGCCCTTCCGTTGCCCGAGTCTGCAAAAAAAGCTCCATCCGGTCCGTTTAGAATACTGATCTTTACAGAATCCCCTTCCGGATCACTTGCCAATATTTTTATTCTTAAAGTATCCCCCTCCACCACATATTGAGTCCCAATCGGTTTTATCTGCGGAGCTAAATTTTTTTCTTTTATAATAATTCCCCCCTTAACAAAGGCTGGAGTCATATCCACAGCCCAGGTATAGGTAAAATCTAAAAATATTTCAGAAGTTGAAAAAGTATCTATCTCCACTGTCTGCAGAGGAGCGTTCTGCTTGATCGTGAAGAATAGATTAGCCACTAAGCCGCTTCCAGAGTCTATCTGAGTGAAAGTGACAGCATAGAATTGAATAGTTCCATTTACATTATCTATAGTATCTCCTCTTAGCGGTGCCTCAGCAATTCTTGATCCGACAAAGGAGACCGAATCACAAATAAGGTCAGAGCTGGAAAACTTAAGAGGGATGACCATAGCCCCCAAAGGCTCGTCATTAAAGGCATACACCGGAACGATTACCTGAGAACCGGGATAAGCAGTTGAATTTCCTACTCTTAAGGTATCAACCACCCCTACAGTGTCTTGGATTTGAGCAAAGGAAAGATTTTTAGAAAGAAGAAAGGCTACAAAAAGAAAAAGAAAGAAAAAGGGTTTATTTCTCATCATTCTTCCGCCTCTAAAGCTTTTTTCGAACAAACTATCTAAACTTTCTATCGTCAAGAATACTAAGGCTCTTCAGTCAGTTACTCATCATCCCTGAGAGGAGAAGAAATTTCAAAAACTATATCGACTTTTCAGTTAACCTCTTTTTCCTTCCATTTTATATCAGAGGAGGGGGAATTTCCCCCTCCTCTGTAATGCGTGACGAAGCTTACTTCGTCATAACCATCTTCATGGTCTTGCTGTAGTCGCCAGCATTCAGTTTGTAGAAGTAGATACCAGATGCGACTTTCTCACCATTGGAATTGATTCCATCCCAGGTAACCGTATGGGTACCAGCAACCATGGTCTCATTCACCAGGGTGCGAACCAGCTGTCCTGCCACGTTATAGATCTTCAAGGAAACCTTAGAGTCTATCGGCAGTGCAAAGCTGATGTTGGTGGTCGGGTTAAATGGGTTGGGATAGTTGGCATTCAGTGCATAAGCAGTCGGGATCGCCCGGTTGACCACGGTGGTCTTCACGGGACGGCCGAAATTGTCCGCTGCCTCGACTGACACTAACTCTCCTTTTGCAGTGAGAAGCTGACCAGTCATACCAGTATTGGAGTTCATATAAACCAGAACTCTGGTCTGGTTGTTTACCACACCCTGCTCGTTCTTCAGGTCGGTGCTAACTTTCACATCGCCCTCGAATACAAACAGAGCAGCACCCAGATTGGCATTGGTAGAGACTTTGTCACCTATCATATAGATGGTGGCTAAATCTGAACCCGGAGTCGGCTTGGGTATCGGGGTAGCATCGCCAGTCAATATCCTCAGCATCCGGACGAAATCGCTCAAGGAGAGCGGGTATCCGTCAGCATTGATATCGGTATTGGCAATCTGAACCTGTTGATCGATGTTGAACACGCCAGTGCCGTAGATGAAGTAGCTGGAGAATAGAACCGCATCTCCAACTTCATAAGCTATCAGGTTGAGGTTGATATCACCTCTCACCTTCTCGGCTGTGGTTCTTATCAGCACTCCACCGCACGGACGACCAGCTGGATTCAGTGTCCCAGGAGGTGCGAACAGGGAAAAGTTTATCAGGTTCAACACCTTGTTGGTTTCATGGTACTGGGTATCGCAATCGGTGTAGTTGAAGAAGGCTGGATTGTCGCTGACATACAGGACATATCCGGAAACGTCCGAGAAGGTATTCTCGGTGCAGATTCCATCATCGAACTCAAAGCAGATGTTCAAATCATACCCTCTGAGGTTCTGGTCGCAAGCAACCTGGAATTTCAAATAGGCAATTACCACATAGCTGGTGTCAGCTGGAATCGGCACACCCTGATGCTTATCCTTAATGTCATACAGGCCTAAGATCTGCAGTTTGTATTTGCAGCAGCCGCACATCGGGCAGGGAAGCTGTCTGTAAGTGAAGTACTCCCATCCTGCTGGTAAGCCTGGACCTTTCTCGATACCCTTGAAATACAGTAGAGTCGGGTCGAATTCGATATAAAGGTCAAAGCCGCCAAAGGGCACATTCGCCTTCAACAGAACCGGCACTTTAACTAAATCGCAAGGATCTGCGAGACCGCCATTGACGTCTGTTAAGGTGTTGCCGATCTGAATGAATCCTGCTGCTGCAGTCAGCTTATATGGCACATCGCAGGAAACGGTATCGCACTGGTCATACACTTGGAATGTCAGTATGCCTGAGCTTCCAGGGCAGCCAGCGGTGTTCCAGGTAAACGTCCAGTTGCCTATGCTTCCGCTAAGTACGCCACTTCCGCAGGGAACAGTCGGGGTTATGATACCCTGAATCGGAGTATTGCCAGCAGTAGCAGTGATGGGGATGACGATGATGTCATTGACAAACTTGTCCTGGAGGCCAGGGCAAGTGAGTGTCGGGCCCACTATCGGCTTTCTGGTTACGTTAAAAGTATACGGTCCACCCCAGGTAGCAGTCGTAGATCCAGCAGGGTTATTCATTCCGAATCCTCCGCCGGTTGAGTGGGTCATAGTATCGATAACTACGGTTCCCGGACCAGTCACCGTGTAAAACATCCTGGCAAAGAGTCCGCTTGTCGGGAGGGCTAAACCGTTACCGAAGTCAACTGCTACGAACAGCATCGGTTCAATAAGGCCATATCCACCGATTCCGTATGGGTTCACGATCCTCTGGGTGAAAGCGGATACAACGCTGGGAGCGGCAAAAGCCGGTGGGTTAGGATCTAATAAACCGCCAGTCAGGACAGTATCCAGAACCGCGCCAGCAGTTCCAGTCACCTTTATCGGGACCACGACTGCCACGATGTTATTCTCAGTAGTCACAATGCTCATATCCAACTGGACAGTGCCTCCGCCGGTGCAGGGATGAATCTGAAGAGCAGCCGGAGTCGGTGGAGCAATCGTTATACTGTTAGCTGCGCCGAGCCTGGAGAAGAAAAGCACCATGGAGAATACTAAGACAACTAATAACAAATTCCTTCTCATTTTCTTACTCCTCTAAGTTAATGTTAGCTTCATTCGAAATCTTTCCTTTTTTCAAGAAAAAACTTCGATGTTGATATTTCCCCCTCTCTTTCAAAGGTCAAAACTAAGCTACCTCTTAGGACACTCACCTCCTTCGAAAGTGTTTAAGGGTGTTAATCGTGGTTGGTTTTTACCCCTTCTCTCCTCACCTCCTTTCCTACAGATCCGTTTCTCGGATCGAAAAAAAAGTTTAAGGTTTTACTTCCTTCATTCGTTTTTATGGAGTCCTCTAAGTCCCAAAACAATGGGGAGTAGGACCTCCTTTAAATAGATAGCTTATCAAATAAACTACATCCGCTACCGTGACCTTACCGCTGCCGTTTGCATCCCCTTTGATATATGGATTAGGCGGGGGGCCGCCTTTGAAAAGATAGCTGATCAGGTAAACCACATCCGCCACCGTGATCTTATTATCAGCGTTAGCGTCTCCATATTTTATGTTTCCAAAGATAAAAAGCCTGCCTGGTAAAGTCTTCTTCTCCCGCACAAGAGTATCTGCCTGGGCTAAAGTTGCATAGACGTTAATATAGGTCAAAGTGTCTGGAAGTGAGCTATCTGGCACACAAAGAACATCCAAGTACAGCTTGAAAAGAAGTCCGAAACCAGGACCAATCGGCTGGCCATTGGGAGCTAACCCTAAGACTTCAGCGTTAACGCAATATTTACTGGTCGTGTCGCCCGCATCTCCACGGGCTTCGAGTGTTGGAAAGTTACTTGTCAAAGAACTGCTTTTATCTATCTTTAAAACCCGACTGATAGTAGTATCTATACTAATTATGCTATCCGAAGGGCAAGGCCTGATCGAACCTCTACAAATGGTGTCGATTGAAACCTTGAAGTGATCGGTTGTGAAATAGGCTCTGTCACTTGCACCCATAGAGAATAACAGGGTGAAACCCTGGATATTCTGATTTATGTTGTCAATGTAAACCGGTACTTCCGTCTGGACATAGCCTTTATAAGTGTTCGTGTCACCAACAAAAACCGTCGTCGTGTCTGCGTGAGCCTTGGAAAAATTGAAAAACCCAAGTAACCAAATAGCAACCAGAATACAGACTTTTCTTAGGTACATCCCTTCCCTCTTTCTTAATTGTTTTATCTTTTTAAAGACCCATTTCCTCCGATCACAAGGGCCTACCTTTTACCTCCTTTTGCCAAAAGGTTACACTGTAAAGAACGACATTTACTTTCTGGTACAGCTAAACTTTCTCCGTCTTAATGCAGTATCGAGATATCCTCTTTCCCTCCATCATCCACCCTCAGTTCCCCCTCAAAAGGACTATCTTCCTGAAGGCCCTTTGCGTGATATTACTGAGGACTTACCTAACTTCTCTGCTTTAATATATATATATCTGTTTTTTTGTCAAGAGAAAAAAAACCCTATTTTTCAAAAAAAATCCTATTTTCTAATCTATGTTAAATCTTCCTTTTCCTCATTTTTCCCGACATCTGAAAAGCAAAAAATATACCGTAAAATTTAAAATAGATATCGTGAACTAAGTCATTTATTTGCAGGCACTTAATAATTATAAGTTCCTGAACAGGCATAATCTTTAAGATGCAGCTACAAATCTGCATTTTGTTTCATAATAACGACTTAGCAAATTATCTTGTAACCAGTTGCTGAAATCGATTTCATAAACTCTGCAATTTCCTACATATATTCAGACTCTGTAAGATTCAATCTGAGAATCTTCTAATGGGGCCACTTCTATTTCTTGATGCTCATCTTCCGAATTTGTCCAGGTTTTGATTATAAGAGAAGCCAAACTTCTTTCCTGGCAATACCGGGCAGATATTCTGGCTGATAGGCTTATGTCCTCAGGCAGAGGCTCACCTAAAAGCACTCCAAGTGCACCTTTAAATTCCTTTACTGTAAACTTTACCTCTTCTGCCTGAGCTAAGAATAATAAAAGCTTATTTTCCTCTTGATCTCTTCCCACAATTAGTTTCACACCTTTACTCTCATATCCGTCCTGAATAGGTAACCTAAAATGTCTGCCTATTTTTAAAAGCGAAATATGCCTTAAGGTATCTTCGTTGTGGTTGAAAGAATCTTTCAGCCTTCTGGCGAAATTCTCTTCGGTTAAAAGACATCCCCCTGCCGGACAAGGGTAATCCTTTATCTGATAATCTCCGGCTAACTGGATTTGACGTTTTCTGGATCTCCCCTGAAGATTTAAAAGAGCAGAACGGTCTACTATTCCCTCTTTTTCAGGAAGTGTTGGTTCCAAGAGTTTGGCAGAAAGTGGTCTTAAAACCTTTCCTTTGAGCCCGGACTCCTTTTCGATCAATTTCATTGCATCCAGTCTTTGAGACATAGGCCTTTCACCTAAAACTTCCCCTGTGAAGATAAAAACAGCGCCCTCCTTCTCCATCAGTTCTTTAGCCTTTTTGAAAAGGTAAATCCTGCAGTCAATACAGGGATTTAGATTTCTTCCATATCCGTGTTTTGGGTTTTTTACTATCTCCAGGTAATCCTCTCCTCCAAATATGCGAACCAGTTTTATGCCGAACTCCTGGGAAAATTTACTGGAATAGCAGACACCTCCCTTACCATCACAGGTGCAGAAAGGTGTTTTCATATTCAAGGCTATGACCTCAAACCCCAAATCCAGAACTATTTTCAGGGCTAAAGTGCTGTCCAACCCTCCTGAGAGCAAGGCTATGGCTTTCTTTTTCATAACAATTCATAATATAAGGAATGTTCTCAAAAATCAACCCCTGTTTTAGAAAAAACTACGGACTTGCCTTGTATCACCTATTCTGTTCTAAAAGGTAGACCCACCTTGCCCTCAAGGTGGGGCTATTCTCATAAAATAAAAAAGCTGAAGGAGCTTCACCACCTACTCTATCTGAGAGGGGGGCAGGAACTCAGAGTAGAATGAAAATAGTGAAGACTTCAGCTTTAAACTTTAATTTTATTAACCCTTTTTTCCGTTAGTTTAACGCAATTACTTAATTTTTTGTTTGAACCTTTCCAAATTTTTTTTTAAAAAAATATGACAAAGACCAGTTCGGGAATTTCTGTCCCTCAATCAGGAACACTCCTCAGATAAATGGAACCAAATTGCTCTCTGTTGGTCTCCAGACCAACAGAGTTTTACCCCTGACTCGGAGAGTTCTTTCCTGCCAAAAATTCAAAACCTCCTATAAAATATTCTACTCACTTTCAGCCAAAATCGTTTCAAACTTCTTAAGATTTTCTTCTGTGGTCCAATCCAGCCCACCTGTAACCCTTTCCAGAATCTTTCCTTTTCGGTCTAAAATAAACGTAGTGGGCAAAGCCACTATACCATAATTTGTACCTACCTCTCCTGCCGGGTCCAGCAGGACCGGGAAACTTATATTATACTCTTTACTGAACTGCTCTACCCCTGACCTGCCCAGTTTGTCCAGATTCACCCCGATTATCTCCAGGCCTCTGTCTTTGTATTTTTTGTAGAGTTTAACCATCGAAGGTATCTCTATTCTGCAAGGGGAACACCAGGTTGCCCAGAAATTCAAAAGGACCACCTTTCCTCTGAACTCCTTTAAACTCTTCTCCACTCCATTGAGGTCCTTGAGTGTAAAATCAGGAGCTATTTCTCCTTCATAGATTCCTTCTCTGATGCTATTAGCCTGTTTTGTATCTACGCCGCTCTTGATTTTTTCTTTTTCCCCGGAGCTGAAAATCAAAATCCCCAGGACGACCAGAGTGATAAATATTAATGCCGCAGATATCAGATGTCTTTTTTTCAGCAGCATCCTTTGTGTTTGTGTGTTCCTCCTGTATCCTTGTTATGATGAAGGGAATCCGGCGTTACTTTAAGAGAATCTGGCTCAGTTTGAGATGTCATAAACTTCCCTATACACCCAGGACAACAGAAATAGTAAGTCTCTCCTCTGTATTCTATAGCCGGAGTATCCTTGGAAACAGTAAAACTTCTCTTCATAACCGGACAGGTGGCCTTTTCCCCTATCTCCTCATCCGTTATCTTGTGTTCGGTGTAATTTAACTGCAGACTATCCGGACTTTCCTGGGTTATGTACTTTTCAGGATCCTTAGAAAAGATCGCCTTCTCTCCAGAAGCACAGAAATAGTAGGTGTTACCTTTATAATCCAGGGCAGGAGTATTTTTCGCAACCTTTACTTTCATACCGCAAACCACGCAGGTAAACTCCTTACCTCTCTCCTCTTTGGTTATCTTATGTTCTGTTACTTGAGGCTTATCCTCTTCAGCATAGACCGACAAACTGGCAAAAGATGAATACAGGAGAATTATACTCAATACCATTGCCGCCAGTAAGCTTAACTTTTTCACTTTTACCTCCTAAAAGAATTTTGAAATGTTTGTTTTTCCAATTAATCCTTATTTGAGAAACCTTTCCGGCTCCTCGACAAAGATATTCTTATGCTCCTCGTTCATAAAATAATAGGTCTTGCCTTTGAATACGTAAGTTGGAGTGGTTTCAGTGACCAGGACTTTCATCTTGCAAACCGGGCAAACAGCCATCTTAGGTCCTTTTTCGCCCTTCCCCCCAAACCAACCCGTGGAGAACCCCAGAAACAGGATTAATATTATCAAGATTGCTGCAATTGTCAACCATATTTTTTTCATTTTTTCACCTCCTCTAAATCTTTATTTCAAAAACGCTCTGAAGGGGATTGTCCGCAGGGCTGGAAGCCCTGCCTACGTTAGTGCAGAAAGGTGTGAGGTCTTCGTAGGTCGGGCACCCTGCCCGACAGCTTTCCCCTGTCCAGTCGGAAACATTGCTCATGTCAATTAACTACCATACCGTCTTTTAATCTTATCATCCGGTCGGCTCTGGAAGCTAAACCCAGATCATGGGTAGCGATGATGATAGCCAAACCATCTTCAGCTAACTTTTTGAAAAGCCCGAAGATCTTCTCTTTGGATTTTGATTCCAATCTGCCTGTAGGTTCATCTGCTAAGATTATCTTAGGCTCATTTACTAAAGCCCGGGCTATAGCTATCCTCTGCATATCCCCTCCATCTAACTCTGAAGGTAGCATATTCAACCTTTCACCCAAGCCCACCTTTTGGAAGATCTCCTTTACCTTCTCTTTTTTATCCAGCCTGCGGGCAAAAAGCAAAGGTAGAAGGGCGTTTTCATAAGCGGTCAACGTTGGAATAAGATAGAACAGTTGAAAAACAAAACCGATATTCTCCCTTCTTACCTTGATCAGATCTTTCTCTTTTAATCGGGAGACCTCCGTATTTCCGATATAGAGTGTCCCCTCAGAAAGGGTATCCAGGCACCCGACCATATTCAAAAGGGTGGTCTTGCCACAGCCCGACCGACCTACTATCGAGACTATTTCCCCCGGGCTTATCTGGAAGTCAACCCCCCGTAGGGCGTAAAGTTTCTCGCTTCCTCTTTGAAAAATCCTGGTTAGACCCTCGCCGTAAATAGCATGCTTGTTGTTTTCCATCTTTATTTTCCTCCTTTATCCTCAACTATCTTCCCATCCTGCAAAAAGATTATCCTTCTGGCTCTTTTGGCTAACTCTTCTGCGTGGGTTGCCACCACTACGGTCATCCCCATAGAGTTCAACTCCTCAAACAGATTAAAGATCACTTCGCTGTTCCCGGTATCTAAATTGGCAGTCGGCTCGTCTGCTAAAAGGACTTTTGGTTGATTCACCATCGAGCGGGCAACTGCAACCCTCTGCATCTCCCCCCCTGAAAGCTGCAAGGGTTTATGAGTAAGCCTGTGCCCCAGACCAACCATCTCTAAAACCTTTTTAGAATAACCATCTTCAACCTTTTTCCCGCTGGAGAAAATCAAAGGTAATTCCACATTCTCGGTTGCAGTTAAGGAGTGGAGCAGGAAAAAGTCGGCAAATACAAAACCGATGTTTTCCCTTCTGAACTCATCTAATTTATTCTCCTTCATTCTGGTAAGCTCTATCATCTCACCATTATCCGGATAAAAAATCAACTTGCCAGAGGTAGGAGAATCGATGCAGCCTAACATATTCAAGAAGGTGGTCTTCCCTGCGCCTGACGGACCTAAGATTGAAATATATTCGCCCTTGTCTATCTTCAGAGTCAGACCATCCACTCCTTTGATCTCCTCATTTCCTCTTTTATAGATTCTGGTTATCCCTTCTAAGGTAAAAAGTTCTTTGGTCATTTTTTTCTCCTTTCTTATTCGGTTCTGATAGCTTCGATCGGCATCAAATTTGATGCCCGGTAAGCTGGATAAATCCCGGCTAAAATCCCCATTATCACGGCAAACAGTACCGAGACTATTATGACCAGAAGGTCTGCTGAGATAAGCTGGCCACCTGGAGCATAGGGCATTAACTTTTTTATGAACTTCTCTATTCCGCTTGAGCCAGCCACTGCTAAGAATGAGCCCACAAGTCCGCCAGTTAGGCACACGATAAAGGTCTCATACCAGATCAACCTGAATATATCCATTCGGGAAGAACCAACTGCTTTCATCATCCCGATTTCCCGGGTGCGCTCGAAAACCGACATCAAAATAGTATTCAGAACGCCTACTGCGCTGATTAAAATCGCAATTAAAACCACTGCATAGATTAAAACCCGGGTGGAGCTCACCAGACCCATAATCGCGCCAGTAACTTCTTTCATCGAGACCACGTTCATATCGGTCTCTGCGGCTCTCAATTTCTCTGCTATCTGTTCGATTCTGGATAAGTCCTCAACCTTTATGGCAACTGCTACTAAAAGACCTTCTTTACCTGAAACCCTGGTTGAAGTCTTTATGGGCAGAAAATAGAACCCGTCATCCTGATCCCCGGTCTGTTCTAAGATTCCTGAGACAGTGAAATCCTCCCCGAAAGCTCTGGTCTTATCGCCAAGCTTTAACTTCTTGGTTTCAGATACATATAGCCCGATCACCACTGAGTGGTCATCCGTAAAAAAACCACCTTCTTTGAATTTCCACCGGGTTTTGAATCTTAGATAATCCTCATCAATTCCGAAATAGATTTTAGTCTCCTTAAGCAAAGAATCAGTCTCCGAGTCCATAAAAAGTCTTGCAGTTTCCTTAACCCCTTCAACTGCTCTCATCTCTTCCACATATTCGTCCTTTAAATACCTGGGGAATTTTCCACCGTGCAATACTAAGGAGGCGGCCTCATAAGGACAACCCTTAGGAACAACTAAGATATGATAACCTAAATATTGCAGCTCCTTTTTCATCTCCTTTTCATATCCCCGGTTAAAAGCCACCAGGGAAAAAAGGATGGAGATGGCAATCGCCACACTAAGGATGGTAAGGGTTGTCCTGATCTTTCTCCTTAAAAGGTTTTTTATGGCTAAAGTGATGAAATTCATTTTTCCTCTCCTTCGGATCAGTTTCTCTGACTATTCTGTTCTGATCGCTTCTATCGGTTTAAGTTTGGAAGCTCGATAAGCCGGATAGATTCCAGCCACCAAGCCGACTAAGATTACAAAACCCAGGCAGATTAAAAGAGTGTTTGGATCAAAAGAGACCACGCTCCCCTGAGGGGCTAAAGGAAGAAGCTTTTTGATTATCTTTTCCACCAGCCCCATTCCGATAAGGGCTATGCCGATACCCAATATCCCGCTTATCAAAGCCATCACTAAGGTCTCCACCCAGACTAATTGAAACACATGCTCCCTGCCTGCGCCCATTGCCCTCATCACCCCGATCTCTTTGGTTCTCTCAAAAACAGACATCAAAACTGTATTCAAAGCCCCTAAGGCGCTGATGATTATGGCGATGATGATAATGGACAATATCAAAGTCTTCGCCTGGGCAACCAAGTTCATCATCGTGCCCATAAGCTGGGACATAGTTATCACCTGTGAATCCGGAAGCTTCTCTAACTGTTCTACCACAGTGGGGATTAAAGTAGGGTCTTTAACCCGGATTGCAATACCGGTTACCCTATCTTTTTGTCCGAACATTTCTTGAGCCGCCTTCAGCGGAATGAAGAAGAACCCATCATCCTTAGTCCCGGTCCTTTCTAAGATACCTGTTACCACAAACTCCCGATCCTTTTCTCTTACATAGAATTTCTGCCCGGGCTCATCTGTCTGCTCTATGTATGCCGCATCCCCACCCATAATCAAAGAATTCTCATCTTTGAAATAACTTCCCTTTATGTTCCAGTACTTTTTCATCTGGAACATATTCTCATCCATCCCGAAATAGATATCAGTCCGGTCCTCATCTGGACGAATGATAGCGGACATAAAGAAAGGAGCCGCTATCTCCACTTCTGGAATCTTTTTCACTTCTTCCAAGACTGAATAATCGAAATAGTTAGGGATCTTCCCTCCTGACAAAGCTAAAGATGCCGCCTCATACGGACAGCCCCTGGGAACAATCATTATCTGGTAACCCATCTTGCCCAGCTCGCTGGTCATTCCTTTCTCATATCCTTTGGTAAAAGAGAGCAATGAGAACAAGACCGTCACTGAAACAGCAATTGAAAGAACTGTCAAAAGCGTCCTGATCTTGTTCCTTAATAGATTCTTTAGTGCAAATAAGATGAATTTCATAGCTACTTCACCTCCTGAAAAAGATATTTATAGAACGTCAATGTTTTCTTAGCCCCATAAGCAATGGCTGAAGAGCCTTTATCAGCCTCCTGCACTGGCTTGAGCAACTTTGTATTTATCTCTTTGGTATTCTCGAGCACAAAAGGGGAGTTAAGGTCCTTACCTCCGAATTGTTTCCTGAAATCCGGACCATTAAGTTCTTTTCCTTTCTTTTCCCTGTCCCTCTGGATGGTAAAATCTATTATCTTGCCATCAAGGGTAAATGCCCAGACTACTTCTATTGTCCCATATTCACCTCTTTCTGCATGTGGGTGTATCATCCCGATAAGCTCTTTCCCTTTGTAGATCTCATAGAAGGTCAACTCGGTCTCATCCGAATCTAAAGGTTTCCCCAGGAAAGCCTCACACTTCTCCTTGGTCTCCTTTTCTACTTTTTTTATAACCGATTTGTAATTTGTCGCCTTGGGATAAAGCTTATAGACGTCCCTATCCGGAAACCTGAAAACGCACACCGCCGCAAAAGTGGACAGAGGGAAATAGATTGCCAGAACCACGGTTAGAATCAATATTATCTTCTTAGATTTGAGGAATCTTTTCATCGCTTTTTCCTTTTTCCTTCTTCCTTCTTACATTAATATGTTTCACGCCACTAAAGTGGCTATGAACATCTACCTCTTCATCCCTTTATCCCTTTATCTCTTTATCCTTCTTACGTCTCACGTCTTTCCTGTTTAGAAGTTCAAGTTCAATTGAGTTGTAAAAAGTCCTGTGCTTTTATTCATTCCTTCTGCATCCTTTGACCAGCTTTTCTCATAGACAACCCTGGGAGTGACATACTTGTTAATACGATAGCCTAACCCCAAACCCGCATCTATGATGTAATTTCTTACCTTAAGATTTGGATCCCAGTAGTTCATTTTTAGGCTGGCTAAAATCTTCGGGGTTAGCTCATAATCACCACCCAGGTAAAATCCTCCCACATTTGTATCCCCATCTCTGCCAAAAATCGCCTCACCTCTGAAGGTAAATTCCCTGAAAGGATACTGAATGTCAAACCCTAATCTATTTTTGTGGACGTAGTTTATTTTCTGCTCCTCTTTCATCATCATCCCTATCATATATTCCCCTTCCGGTGCTCCGCCTATAAGCCCGGAGATTCCGTATCTCAAATCGCCATTAATCCTGCCGAGCCTGAATATGAATAGACCCTCATTTTTAAGGCTTATTCTCCCATCACCCCGGCCATTGGTAAAAGACACGTCATACTCGTAATCCTTAAAATATCCACCTACTTCTACACCTATATCCTCTCTTGTTCCCAGGCTCCTCTGAAACATAGGTTGGAGAATCAGTAGATGGGAGATGTAATACTGCAGATTTCCAAAAGGAACCACAAACTTTCCAAGCTTTAAATTAATTTGACCTCTGGGACCTTTCAGCACAAAATATTTATCCCCGTAATGGTAATTAAATTCCCTGGAAAAGAAATCAAAATCCGGAGAGTAAGACGCCTGCAAAACTAAAGTCGCCCAATCACCAGACTCGCCCTGAAAGATATATTTAAAATTCACCTCAGCCCCATGAATCAAGAAATTATCCCGGTTAATTTTCCCCTGACCATCATTCAGCATAAACCTCGAATCCAAAGCCCCGGTTATCTGGTAATTCCTGGCATAAACTGTAGCCCCCATTAACAGAAGCGAAATCAAGAAAATTGTTATTCTCTTTGCTTTTCTCATATCCTTCCTTTCTGTTCGAGGCTATCTATATTGCAATAGCCTTGCCAAAAACAAAAAACCACATAAGTTTCTCTTAAGTGGCTTAAAGACGGTTAGATATGATGCCCTTGATTTCCGACTTATTTCCTCTATCTTTGGAACTTGAGCCTTTTCCTACAAACGGTGTAGCAGATGATACAATATTTTGGAGTGCAAAAGCTTGCTTTTGCTTGCATCAGCAAGCTGATGCGCTCCGGGAAGATAATACAATTTTTTGTGGAGACGCATTGAATGCGTCTCTGCTTCCTCACAGCTGATTAATAGGATTAAGTCGAATTTGACCTTGAGGCTGATATCAGTTATTTCCGCCAGGCAATCCGTTTATCCAATCTGCTTAATCTGCTCCATCTGCTGTGAAAGATTTATTTCCCTTGACTTTTTCAATTTTTGAGTTATAAATTGTAGTGATTTCGGATATACTAAAGTCATAGAATTTGGCAAGCCTTCAGCCTTTAGAAGGAGGCAAAAATGACCAAACAGTTATTCACTTTAGTAATTTTGCTGTTGGGCAGTATATTGTTATACACTTTAAGTATATTATCACCATCTTCTGCAGGCGACCACAAGCTCTATCCGATGTACCACTACGATGAAATATATTCAGCAAATTACATGAGTCCTGTATACCAGCATGGTGATTTTAATGCCGACTGGTTGGTAAATATAACGGATGTTATCTGTCTAATTAATTATTTGTTTAAAGGCGGTTCTCCTCCTTCGATTTATAAACCTATTCCCCCTGATTATCCTGGAGAAGATTCAACTGACTGTTTGATAGTTCAGCGTCACGGAGATGCAAATAATGATTGTCATATAACAATATCAGATGTCATCTATCTAATTAATTACCTGTATAAAGGAGGTCCCGACATTATGTGGCCTGATCCTTATTTATGTGACTGCAATCTACCTCAATTTCCCTAAGTAGTTGACATTTTTTTGTCAACCAGTTCCGCGAACATGCGTGACCTACAAATTTGTAGCCCACCTTGTGGGCAAGGTGGGCTACCGTGATACAGGCTTTTTTGTGTAGCGGAAACCTTCAGGTTTCCAATTTTCATAAAAAATGGAAGGCTAAAAGCCTTCCGCTACATTTCATTCTAACTTATACTTCTCCATCCTATACAACAAAGTAGGTCTGGAGATTCCTAAGTATTTTGCTGCCTGGGTCTGGTTTCCTTTGGCTTTCTCTAAGGCAATCTTTATAAGCTCTTTTTCCACCTCTTCCAAATCAATCCCTTCCTCCGGCAGGTCCATAACCACGTTTCCAATTCTTTTCTCCCCTTTCCAAATCTTTTCAGGCAGGTTTTCTTTTTTGATCATACATTCCTTTTTTAAAACTAAAGCTCTTTCGATAGTATTCTCTAACTCCCTGACATTCCCGGGCCAGGAATAGTTCATCAGGGAATGCATTGCCTCATCTTCAATTTGACAATCGGTATCTCCGAACTTCTTAAGGAAATGCTCGATCAAGCTCGGAATATCCTCTTTTCTTTCTCTTAAAGGAGGCAGGGTAATGGAAATAACGTTCAGCCGATAATAGAGGTCTTCTCTGAACTTCTTATCCTTAACTAATCTTTCTAATTCCTGATTAGTAGCCGCTATGATGCGCACATCTATCTTTACAGGTGAACTTGAGCCGACTCTATCAATCTCCCTTTCCTGAATTGCCCTTAAAAGTTTTGCCTGCATCTCCGGTGACATCTCTGCTATCTCATCTAAGAACAAGGTCCCCTCATCTGCCAGCTCGAATTTACCTTCCCGGTCTTTTATCGCTCCGGTAAATGCGCCTTTAACATGCCCGAAAAGCTCACTTTCTAAAAGAGTGGGTGGAATAGCCGCACACTGAACCGCAATAAAAGGTCCTTCTGCGCGAGGACTGTGATAATGAATTGCCTTGGCAACCAACTCCTTTCCAGTCCCGCTTTCGCCTAAGATAAGAACATTCGAATTTGTGCCAGCCACTAATGAGATAAGCTCAAATACTTTTTCCATCTTGGGGCTTTTGCCGATGATGTTTTCGAATTTGTATTTTTCAGTCAGCTGGCTTTTCAAACTTATGTTCTCTTCTTTAAGAGACTTCAGCTCTAAAGCCTTTTTGACAATTAAGCCCAGCTCCTCCTGGCTAAAAGGCTTGGTGATGTAATCGTATGCTCCTGCCTTCATCGCCTCAACTGCACTATCGATGGTGCCAAAAGCGGTGATCATGATGAATGGTACCTCGAGCTTGATTTTCTGAGTTTCTCTTAAAAGCTCCATCCCGCCCATCTCCGGCATAGAAAGGTCAGAGATGATCAAATCCACGTCCTTTTCCTTGAGAAATGACAAAGCCTCTTTCCCGTTGGGAAAAACATGCACTTCCCATCCTTCCCCTTTGAGACTGTATTCCATAATCCGGGAAAGGCTCGGATCATCTTCAGCCAAAACGATTTTACTTTTTCTCATCTTTTTCCTCCCCCTTTAACCGGGAAAATAAGGGTAAACGTGGTTCCCTTGCCCAAGTAACTCTCGACCTTTATTTCTCCTTTATGATTCTGAATTATCCTTTCGACAATCCCCAACCCCAAGCCTGCTCCGTTCTCTTTGGTGCTGAAAAAGGGGGTAAAGATTTTCCCTTTGACCTCTTCAGACATCCCTTTACCAGTATCCTGGAATTTTACCGTTACTTTATTTTTGTCCTGCAGAGTCGAGATGAGAACCTGACCATTACCCTCTATCGCCTCTAAGGAATTCAAAATCAGGTTGATAAACGCCTGTTTAAGCTGGGAAGGGTCGGCTTTAATCAGAGGCAGGTTCTCATCCAGCTCGGTTTTCAACTCTACCCCCTTTTTTGCTGCCTGAGGAGAAAGGATTAAAACCGTTTCACCGATGAGCTGGTTTAAATCGGTTTCAATCAGATTAGGCAGAGCCGGCCTGGCATAATTTAGAAAATCGGTAATTGCCTTATTCAATCTGGCTACCTCTTTCAGGAGTATGTTTAAGAACACATACTTCGAATCCTCTACCTTATAATCTTTGCGTAGGATTTCCAGAGAACCCTGAATAGAACCCAGCGGATTTCTGATCTCGTGGGCAATCCCTGCGGCTAACTCACCAATGACTTTGAACTTATTAGCCTGGATCAGCTCTTCCTGAGCCTTTTTTAACTCCTCTCTCCTTTTCCTCTCAGCCTGGACCAAAGTTCCTGAAACCCAGGCAACTATATTGTAAAGTATGATCTCAAATAGAGCATCATATCTTTGAGAGGGGATATGCCCCCAGCGGTGAAAAACATGGGGTAGAAAGACCAAGCTTGTAGCCAGAGAAGAAACCATTGCCCCTCTAAGCCCGAAGCTAAAGGCTGAGAAGATGATAGGAACGTAGTATAGCCTTCTGTAGAGATCATGCAGAACTGGTTTGTCGACCGGTGTGACATAATGCAGGACCGAGAGAACAATTATGCTCAGCCCTACAAGTATCATCTCTTTTTTTTTGTGCATTTGCTCTTTAATAATACGAAAATCGAGTAGAATCTAACATGTTAGTGATGATAAATCAACTGTTTATTAGATTACCTTGTCTGTTATCCTGACAAAAAGGTGCAATTCAAAAAAACATCAGTTCAAAAAGATTTTTTAAAAAAATTGGTCAGGGGGTCTTGACAGTTTGGAGAAACTGGTTATATTTGATAAGTTCGAGATTTTCTGCTTATTATCCTAAAACCCCCTTTTAGGTTAAAGAGCAGATGGAGGAAAGAGGAAGCAGTCAACCCGGATTGAGTTAGTCAAAGGCTCCTCTGGCTGTCTCCCCCAGTTTTTTGTCAATACATATTTGCGAGGACCGGATGCCTCTGCACTGCAACAAAGAAAATAAAGCTGGTCTTTTTGAAGTATTCTATAAGACTTTCCTTTTTCTTCTTGTATTGAGTCTTGCATTTTTATCTGGCTCACAGGCACAGGCATCCACTATTCCAGTGGGCTTGACCTTCGCCACTGCCAATTACACCCAGTGCGATACCCTTTTGATCCAGATTCAGGTTTCAACTGATAAAGCCTTCTCAAACATTGTAGATCAGAGCAACTGGACCGTGTGTCAATCGAACACTAATTTCACCTATTCAGCTTATCTCCCTCCGGTTCAGGGGAACTTTTACTGGCACGGCAGGCACATGAACCGTTGCACCGGTGAAGTCTCTGCCTGGTCTGTTCCGTTTAGATTTTATCTTTTGCTCGACCCGAGCAAACTTGTTCCCGGGGATGTCAATGGCGATGGCTTCCTCACTCCCGTGGATTTAATTTATCTGGTCCAGTATTTTTTCGCAGGAGGACCCCAGCCTACCCCTCCCCAGGTTGGAGACGTTAATTGTGATGGCAAATGCACCGTGGGTGACCTGATCTATTTGATTAACTACCTGTGGAAGTTCGGGCCTCCACCCTGCAGACCTTATTTTAAACCTTTAAGTCTGCAACAAGCCAAGTAGCTGACTAAATACCTCTTTTGTGGATTTCAGTCAACATACCCTGCTCCAACCGTAGATTGGTCGTTCCACAGGTTCAGCTTCTTAAGTTTTTTGAAAAAGTAGAGATTCACCCTTCAGCCAGAAGCCTCCTGTAACAATCCTTCAAAATTGTAAAAAACTGAAAAAACTCTTGATAATTTAGGTTTTTATGCTTATAAAGTGAATGGACACACTTCAAAAGATTAGAAATAGCGAGAAAAATGATGGAAGGGTTAAGAGAGGAAAATCAAAGGCTCAAGCGAGCAGTTGAGGAATTGTCTATTCTCAACGAGATAGGCCTGGCAATCAGTTCTACACTTGGCGTGGAGAAAATAACTGAGTTGATTGTGAAAAAATGCACCAAACACATCCGGGCAGAACAGGGTGCCATCTGGCTTCTGACCGAGGAGGATAAGATCACTCCCTTGAAAACCTTTGTGAGAATAATGAATTCAACCTTCAGCGGAGTTCCCTATCATTTCGGTATGAGCCTCACTGGCTGGATGCTCAAAAACCAGGAGCCGCTTCTGATAAACGAGCTGGCAAAGGACGAGAGGTTCAAAGGGATTGAAAAGGAGTCGGAAAAGATCAAATCTCTATTAGCAGTTCCTTTAAAACTGAAAAACAAGATGATAGGGGTTCTTTGTCTTTTTAACAAAAAGGAAGGCTCCGATTTTACCCCTGATGACCAGAGGCTTTTGTCCATCATTGCCACACAATCAGCCCAGACCATAGAGAATGCCAGGCTTTACGAAGAAGAGCGAAAGCTTCTGGTTTTAGAAGAGGATCTGAGAGTTGCCCGCCACATTCAGCAATCTCTGCTGCCCAAAATTGACCCGGTAGTTGAAGGAATGGAAATTACAGGTTTTTCCATACCGGCAAAACAGGTCGGCGGCGACTACTATGATTTTATTCAAATCGATGATAACCATCTTGGCCTGGCTATAGCTGATGTTTCTGGCAAAGGTACTCCCGCGGCTTTGCTCATGGCAAATCTGCAAGCCTGCTTAAGAGGGCAGGCGGTGATAAACCGCAGTGTAAAGGATACCGTGGCTAACGCAAATTTTATGCTTTCCAGATTTATGGACACTGGTAAATTTATTACTCTTTTTTATGGCATCTTAGACATCAAAGACAAAACTTTTACCTATACTAACGCCGGCCATGACTTCCCCATCCTTCTGCACCCGGGCGGAGACTTAAGAACCCTGGAGAAAGGGGGACTGATTCTGGGGATTTCCGATAGGTCAAAATATGAAGAGGAAACCGTTCAGTTGAAGCCGGGCGATTTACTGCTATTGTATACAGATGGAATAACTGAGGCAACCAATGAAAAAGAAGAGATGTACGAAAAGGAAAGGCTTCTGCAGCTTCTTAAAGATAACCTCAGGCTCTCAGCTCAAAACCTTTCCCGAAAAATCGTCGATTCAGTTATTGACTTCCAGGGCACTTACCCCCAGGAGGACGATATCACCCTGGTTTTGATGAAAACCTGACAATATCCATAGATGGTGCTAATGCTCTGATGGTCTAATACTGATGTGTCTTTGGCTTGACTATCACACAAAAGACGTTTTGGCAGAAACTTTAGAGCCACAATCCGGTCAAGCTTAATGTCCTGGGCTTTATATACCACACCCATTCCCCCTTCACCCAATTTCTCCAAAATCTTGTAATGTGAGATGGTCATGCCAATCATAACGTATTACGCTCGGTTATCGAACTCATCCCCTGACCCCGTCTCCCCGCCTTTGGCGGGATCTTCGACTTAAAAAGAGAAGGGGGACACAAGTCCCTCTCTTTGCAAGAGAGGGATTTAGGGTGAGTTCGCAATGTGAAACTGTTTTACCTATCATAGCGTTTTACGCTCAGTTATTGAACTCATCCCCTGACCCCTTCTCCCCACCTTTGGCGGGATCTTCGACTTAAAAAGAGAAGGGGGACATTAGTCCCTCTCTTTTTAAGAGAGGGATTTAGGGTGAGTTCGCAATGTGAAACTGTTTTACCTATCATAGCGTTTTACGCTCAGTTATTGAACTCATCCCCTGACCCCTTCTCCCCGCCTTTGGCGGGATCTTCGACTTAAAAAGAGAAGGGGTGCAAAAGTCCCTCTCTTTCTAAGAGAGGGATTTAGGGTGAGTTCGTCTTGAAATTATCCTGCCAATCATCTTTCACCATTGGTAGCCGCAGACTTTAGTCTGCGAGGCGATGTTTGTAAATATCCTACCGCAAGCTAAAAGCTTGCGCCTGCTTTGTAGTGAGAAATAGTCCTGCCTATCATTACATCTTCAGATAAAAGATTGCCTTTATACAATCATTATATTAAAGAATTTCTGAATGTCAAAGAAAAAAGAGGGATGACAAAGAGTTGGCTGTTCTCCAGATATATGTGAAATTACAAGAGAGTTTTTAGGCTAAGATAAATAAATTTGGATTATGGAGATAGTGATTAGTAGGAGACCTATAATTCCACTTTATTTTCTTCTTCTATCTTCTTTTCCGAGAAGTAACTTTCTTTTTCTGGAGGAGTATATTTTAAGCGATTTTTTCTGGAATTGATTAACATCTCAGCGCTTATACCTAAAACTATGCCCAAGAGGGAAGTAAACAGGAGATAATTCTGAATTAGAAAAAACCAGAGCAAAAAAGTGAGAGACAGGCAGAAAAGCACAATTTTCAAAGCCCGGAAAATTGTCAGGCGTAAAACTTCAGGAGAGTTGAACCTCTTTCTATCCAAGTCTTGTAGTATTTGATAATTCATCTAATCTGGCTCCTGTTGTTTCCTCAAAAACAACTCACTGAAATCGAATGACAAAAGGAATATATAGGCTAAAAGAATAGGAAGTGTAAAAGCAATATCCAGGAGCTTGAGCAGGCGAACCTCATTTGCCCAAAAGGATTTTAACGCAAGCTCAATTACCTTCAAGAGGGCAAAAGAGATAATGAGGATGTAGGTGTCAACCAGGAATATCCATAGGATCTGTCTTAACTTCTGTGGCAATTTGTTCCAGCCTTTCTTTAGGGATAAAAAATTCTGCCTTTGATCTCAATTATTTAATATCCTTATCGGTAAATAGTATTCTTTCAATAGAAGATTCTTTACCTCTGAATCACTTATCTCTTCTCCTGATCAGTTTTTTCGATAAACTAAATTTATCTTTAGAAAAATCCATCGAAAATCTGGAAAATAAGGGAAACTACCTAAAGTTTTGTTCAGGTATTCCGATTACAGAAAGAGTAGACGGGTATGAGGGGCCTGCATTTAATCTTCGCTGACCTATTCCCAGCAGCGGAAACATATTCCAACCAAACAAATCACTTTCTAAAGGTCTTTTATGGTACCTGGTTTCTTTTACCAGTTCCGGCTGAAAAGGATGAGGAGTTTTTTTCTTCGAAATCCTAAAAGAAAGGAGGTGATACAAAAGTGAAGGAAATGAGGAAGCTGTTGGGAAAAGAGAGCGGTTTTACTCTGGTAGAGTTAGCCATCGGCTTGGTGATTATCGGTCTTCTGATCGGCGCCATCTTAGGCGGTGCCGCAATGATCAATAACGCCAAGATAAGAAGGCAGGTAAAAGACCTGCAGGGACTCTATGCTGGCTGTTACACTTATTTCGATAAGTTCGAACAGCTGCCAGGAGATAGAGATGGCAATGGCCAGTTTGACGCAGATTCCACTGTGTGGAACGATCTGCAATCCCAGAACTTGGCTCAGCAGACCCGGAGAAGCCCGTTTGGAGACACTTACGCGTGGGGATGGTCCAGCGACACCACAGTCTATCACAAGATGGGCAACTACGTCAGCGTCAATATGCCACCGGATGTCGCCAGAAACATTGACATGCAGTTAGATGATGGAGAATATACCACCGGGTCGATAACTGCGAGCGCGGACTACACTGGCTCAGGCAGGATTGATCTTTACTACTTCATAGATTAAGGGATTAAGGAAGTAAAAGGGTAAGCATTTTTGCAAAAGCTCGTAGGTAAGGTTCCCTGCGCACCTAACGGGACGACTGTCAGGAGCTCTCGGCTCTTGACCTACCTTATTTCCTCAAACTCTCCGGTTTTTTTGTTTTTCTTCACATTATCCCAATGAAAGCATCTTCCGTTCATAGCGATATAGACTCCGTGAGCAGGACTATGCTTCTTGTTCGTGCCAAATGTGAACTTGAGTGCATAATCCGGGCATAAATTGAGTATTGACCTTTCCCCATATCTACGCCAGTAAGCCCAATAACCGCTGCCACTTCAAATACCAGGTTGGTCTAAGCGGCATAAATCTTGCGATTTTATCCTGACGTAATGTGAACAAGCTGCATGCCTTCTGCATGCTGGAGGCACACTCTACCAATATACCCTGGGTCAGTCGTTCTGAAAAAAGGAGGTAGATATGTTCCTGGATTTGAAAAAGCCTTTTTTCGACCAATTGTCAACCTGGGCCTTGTTGCCAATTCTTGCGATGGCGGGTGGATATATTCTGGTTTATGAAGTGCCCTGGGATAAAATCTTTGCTCTGTTGTGAGCAGGAACGACAGTGAAAGCCCAGCCAAGGTTCCCGCATGCCTTTTCAAAGAGTCTGAAGTGATTTTAGCTTCGTAGGTCAGGTGCCCTGCACACCTGACAATCAAATAGTATCAGGAGCACGTGGCTCCTGACCTACTGTTACTACATTCGGCAGGAAGAAATCTCTACAGGATTTATGGGGGTAGTTTTAATCAGGTAAGTGTGAATACACGGACAGGGTTCACCCTTACTTTTCGAACAGCTTCTTGTATTTACCGTACCCTTCCTTTTCCAGGTCCTCTTTTGGAATAAACCTGAGAGAGGCGGAGTTCACGCAGTATCTTTGTCCTGTTGGTGCTGGACCATCGTCAAACAAATGGCCGAGATGAGAGTTTCCTCCCTTGCTTTTTATCTCCGTTCTTATCATTCCCAGGCTGCTGTCTTCGTTCTCCAAAATATTCTCTGATTCAAGTGGTCGGGTAAAGCTGGGCCAGCCGGTCCCGGAATTATACTTATCCTTGGATGAAAACAAAGGCTCACCTGAAATGACATCAACATATATCCCCTCTCTCTTGTTGTTCCAGTACTCATTTTCAAACGGAGGCTCTGTCCCGCATTCCTGGGTCACCTTGTACTGCAGAGGCGTAAGCTTGCTTTTCAATTCCTTTTCTTCCGGCTTGGCAGAATTTTCTTCCCAGGTTTCTTTTATGAATCCCTCTCTGCCTGACCCTTTCTTGTATAATTTGAAGGCAATCGGCTGCTTTTGAGCGTAACCCTGATGATAATCTTCTGCTTTGAAGAATTGAGTAAGGGGTATGATTTTCGTGACTACCAGCTTATCGAACTTCCCTGATCTTTCCAGTTTCTCTTTTGATTTCTCCGCAACAGCTTTTTGTTCTTCATTATGGTAAAAAATAGCAGTCCTGTATTGCGAACCCCTGTCAGCAAACTGTCCTCCCTGATCTGTGGGATCGATCTGTCTCCAGAATAGGTCTAACAGGCGTTCATACGATACCTTGGAAGGATCAAAGGTAATCTGAATTGCTTCATAATGACCAGTCGTCCCGGAGCTTACCTCCTCATAAGTCGGCTTATCCTTGTTACCACCCGTGTATCCTGAAACCGCATCCACCACGCCATCTACTCTTTTAAAGGCATCTTCCATACACCAGAAACAGCCACCCGCGAAGGTCGCTTTTTGCAGGATTGTCTTTTCATTTTTCTGGTTTTTCTCAGACATTACAACTCCTCCTATAAAAGCTATCGATATTGCAAAAATCAGAATTCTTGTGCTGTACAACATAGTCTCCTCCTGTCCTGAAATCTCAGAAGATATACGAATGAACCGCAGAACCAGGATAAGGAGGTTGAAAGATATATGATTTTTGTCGTTACGGTGAAAGTGAAAAGCTTACCAGACTGAGAGGTCAAACAAGACTCAATCCAACTCGAAGCAAAATTAAAACGAAAAAGAGCCGAATTAATTTTCGGCTCTTGTAAGTCCTTGAATAATAATGGCGGTCGTCCCGCCAAAAGGCGGGACGAC
>JAUYBY010000012.1 GCA_030692925.1 Candidatus Zixiibacteriota bacterium
GTTGCTTAACTCATAGAAATGGTAAATTGAGTCAGGAGTCGTTGACGTAGGGACAGCCCTTGTTGAGCGAAGCGAAATCCATTTTTTATCTGGATGGCTGTCCGCATTAGAGTTAGGACAGGGACAAGCCCTGTCCCTACATAAAATTACTCCCAAAAAAGACTTCGGCAACAGTCCCCGTAGGTCTGCCCCTACCATAGAACCCCAGCAACTAAAACATTTTTAAATCCCTCCAAACAGAATCGGGCTTGACGTTGTAATATTCATAAAGGCTTTAGGTTTTTAACCTAAGGTCTTTTGTTTTAATCTGGATGAAGGAGATTTTACTTGACAAGCGGGGTTTAATTTTTTATTTATCTTAGCTTATGAAGATTGACTTGAAATCTCTCAGGGATGAGGTAAACTATTTAAGCTTAGAAGGAACTGCTGACTCCCTGGGGCTTAAAATCGAATGGGTGGAGTTCTCCAGCCCGGTCAAAGTGAACTTGAGAGTCTTACGCTCCGGGAAGAACTATATCGGTGAAGGAAAGGTCGAGACCGTTGCCTTATTCGAATGCTCCCGCTGTCTGAAAAAATACTCACAGCCCCTGAAGGCGGATATCAGATTCCTGCTCAAAGAGGAAAAAGACCAGATAATCCTGGAATCAGAAGACCGGGAAAACCTGGCGCAGACTAGAAATTTCTTCAAGCTGGATGACCTGGTGAGAGAGAGCTTGATTTTATCCATACCTTTGAAGTCGCTGTGCCAGGAGGACTGTAAGGGGCTTTGTCCGACCTGCGGAACAGATTTGAATGTAGCTACCTGTGAATGTAAGAAGGAGGAGATCGACCCGCGCTGGGAGAAACTACGGGATTTGAAAACTGAAAAGAAGTAAAAAGGGAGACGGAAGACGTAAGAATTAAAACCATAAGAAAAGATAATTCAGGAGAAGAAAATGCCACTGCCTAAAAGAAGACATTCCAAGACCAGAGGAGCCAAGCGAAGAACTCACTGGAAACTCGACGCTCCGAATGTTACCAGATGCTCTCATTGTCACCAGCCAAAACTGCCCCATCATATTTGCCCGCATTGTGGATATTATGATGGCAAGGAAATCATTACCCCAGAAGAGACAACCTGAGCCGGGAGTCCCGCTTTTAGTGGGAATACGGCTTGCAGGGAGGAGTAAGCTTTGATCCGTATCGCCTTAGATGCCATGGGAGGAGATTATGCACCTGGATCAGTAGTAGAAGGTGCATTTTTAGCCTACCAGAAGAAAACCGACGATTTCAAGATCACCCTGGTCGGGGAGAAGGAAAAAATAGAAAAGGAGCTTTTGCGGCTTAATCTGCGCAACTCTTTTTTCACCATAGAAAACGCAACCGAAAATGTGCGGATGGAGGAAATCCCGACTGAGGCTCTTAAAGAGAAGAAGAACTCCTCCATCGCGGTTGGTACCAGGCTGCAGAAGGAGAACAAGGTGGATGCTTTTATCTCCAGCGGTAATACCGGCGCGGTGATGGCTACCTCTCTTTTAACCTTAGGCCGGTTAGAAGGGGTTGCACGGCCGGCAATTGCCACCTGCCTTCCCACTGAAAAAGGGGTGGTGGTTTTCTTAGACGTGGGAGCTAATGCCGAATGCAAAGCCATAAACCTTTACCAGTTCGGGGTGATGGGAAGCATCTATGCCTCCCATGTTTTGAAAAAGGAATTTCCCAAGGTAGGTCTTCTTTCCATCGGAGAGGAAAGCACCAAAGGGACTGAAATTGTCCAGGAAGCGCATAAGCTTCTGGAAAAGGGCCCGGTCAATTTCGTGGGGAATGTTGAGGGGACAGACGTTTTAAAAGGGACTTGCGATGTGGTGGTCACGGATGGTTTCGTGGGTAACATCGTTTTGAAATTTACGGAAAGCATTGACGGATTTCTAACTTCTCTGGTTCACAAAAGGGTTAAACAGAGCCTGCTTTTCAGATTCGGAGCTTTTCTTTTGAAAATCTCTCTCCGGGATTTAAGAAAGGTTTTAGATTATGCAGAATATGGAGGAGCTCCTCTTTTAGGAGTAAATGGGGTTTCTATAATCTGCCACGGAAAGTCTTCTCCCAAAGCCATCCAGAATGCTATAAAAGTCGGAGTCGATATGGTAAAGGAAAAGGTCAACCAGGTGATCCAGGAGAAGCTTGCGAATAATAATAATTTGATCAGGGGATAAAAATGTCTGATTTCGAATCTACCGAGCATAATAATAGATTTGGTGCTGTTATCACCGGAACGGGCTCCTTTACTCCGGAGAAGGTTTTGACTAATGCGGATTTAGAGAAGATGGTCGAGACCACGGATGAATGGATAACCACCCGCAGCGGGATCAAGGAAAGAAGGATTGCAGATAAAGAAACTGCGGCCTCGGACTTATCTTTTGAAGCTACAAAAAAAGCCATGGCAGAGGCAAAGATAAAACCAGAGGAGCTCGATTTGATCCTGATCGGGACTGTTACTCCGGATTATCTTTTACCCTCGACTGCCTGCATTCTTCAGGATAGATTGGGGGCAAAAAATGCCGCGGTGATGGACATAGTTGCGGCCTGCAGCGGATTTCTCTACGGTCTTTCAGTGGCTCAAGCCTTTATCTATTCCGGGAAATATAAGACCATCCTGGTAATCGGGGTCGAAGTTTTATCCAAGATCACCAACTGGAATGACCGGAACACCTGTGTTCTTTTCGGTGACGGAGCTGGTGCAGCTATTGTTCAGAGGACTCAGGAAAATAATAAGGGCATATTGGCCACTTACTTATGCGGAGATGGTTCCCTGGCTAATCTTTTGCATATTCCGGTTGGCGGAACAAGGACACCTCTGACCAAAGAGAATATCGATAAAGGGGATCAATACATCAAGATGGAAGGAAGCGAGGTTTTTAAATCAGCCGTTAGGTCGATGGAGGATGCAGCCACGCGAGCTTTAAAGGAAGCTAATATCTCCGCGGAGCAGATTGACCTATTAATTCCGCATCAGGCAAATATAAGGATTATCGAGGCAACTGCCAAAAGGCTGAAAATGCCTATGGAAAAAGTTTTCGTCAATATCGATAAATACGGAAACACCTCTTCTGCTTCTATCCCGATTGCTTTAGACGAGGCAAGGAAGTCGGGCCGGATAAAGCCGGGTGACATCACTCTTCTGGTAGCTTTCGGCGCAGGATTCACCTGGGGCTCAGCGGTGATCCGATGGTGAGAAAAGCAGGTAACTCGTAGCAAGGAGCAGGTAGCAAAAGAAGAGAGAAGATTAAATTGCTCTCTGTTGGTGTCTTCACCAACGGAGCCTTGTTGGTCAGGAGACCAACAAGGAGCAATCGCCGTCATTGCGAGGAGTCCCCTTCGGGACGACGAAACAATCCACACAGTCAAACGGATTGCTTCGCCCTCCGGGCTCGCAATGACAGCCTGAAAAGCAAAAAGCAAACAGCGAGTACCAAAATTTATGGATAAAAAATTTGTCTTTATCCTCCCCGGTCAGGGTTCCCAGTATGTGGGGATGGCCAAGGATTTGTATGAGTCTTCTTCTGAGGTAAAAGAGCTTTATGCTAAAGCTTCAGAGAGTCTGGAATATGATTTGGCTAAAGTCTGCTTCGAAGGACCAGAAGAGCTTTTAGTTCAGACCAAATATACCCAGCCAGCCATCTTTGTTCACAGTGTGTCTTTGTGGCAGTTTCTGAAAAAAGAAGGAATTCTTCCTTCCTTTGTGGCAGGACATAGTTTAGGTGAGTATTCAGCCACAGTTTGTGCCGGGTTTTTCTCGTTTGAAGACGGGCTTAAGGCAGTCAAGCACCGGAGCCTTCTGATGCAAAAGGCATGTGACAAGGAAAAAGGGACTATGGCGGCAATTATTGGTTTATCCGGAGAAAAGGTACTGGAGTTATGTAAACAGGCGTCTAATTATGGTATAGTTCAGCCAGCTAATTTCAATTCCCCTGACCAGGTAGCCATAACCGGTGATTTAAAAGGTGTGGAAAAAGGGGTTGAGCTAGCCAAGGAATTCGGGGCAAAAAGGGTGATGATGCTTTCAGTCGGTGGTGCTTATCACTCCCCTTTGATGGCTTTGGCAAAAGAAGGGATGGCAGAGGTTCTGAACAGCGTAAAGATAAACCCGGGTCAGGTTCCTCTGATAGCCAATGTTACTGCCACTCCGACCAAAGACCCGGTAGAGCTGAAATATCTTCTGATAGAGCAGATAACCAGCTCAGTTCTGTGGCACCAGTCGATGGAATACCTTTACAGTCAGGGGATAAAAGATTTTATTGAAATAGGCCCTGGGAAAGTCCTGCAAGGGCTTTTGAAGAGGTCTTTTAAAGAGGTCAACTTATACGGAATAGATAAGCTTTCCGAGCTTGAGCAGTTTATAAGGGAGTATAAGGCGGTTGAGGTTTAGGATATGGGTTTAAAAGGGAAAGTAGCTTTAATCACTGGTGCCGCACAGGGAATAGGAAAGGCTATCTCTGAAAAGTTAGCTTCGTCCGGAGTAAATTTGATTCTCTGGGATGTAAACTTGGAGTTAGCTGAAAAAGTGGCATCAAGTCTACAGTCCGAGAAAAATATAAAAGCCCTGGCCCAAAAGGTGGACGTATCAAATTACTCTGTGGTGGAGACAGGTTTAAAAAAAGCGCTGGAGGAATTTTTACAGATCGATATTTTAGTCAACAATGCTGGTATAACCCGGGATGGACTTTTGATACGAATGAGCGAGGAGGACTGGGATAAAGTTATAGACGTGAATCTCAAAGGCACATTTAACTTATGCAAAGCAGTTTCCAGGATTATGCTGAAACAAAAATCAGGCCGTATCGTAAACATAAGCTCAGTTGTGGGGTTAATGGGAAATATCGGGCAGGTCAACTATTCTGCCTCCAAAGCCGGGCTTTTGGGTTTGACCAAATCGTTAGCCAAGGAGTTAGCCTCAAGAGACATTACGGTCAATGCAGTGGCGCCCGGATATATCAAGACCGAAATGACGGAAAAGATACCAGAGGAGGCGAAAAAGGCTTTTCTTTCCTCCATCCCTTTGAGAAGAGAAGGACTGCCTGAGGACGTGGCAAATACGGTTGCCTTTCTGGTCTCGGATGAAGCAAGTTACATTACCGGGCAGGTCATTCAGGTAGATGGTGGATTGTTGATGTAAAAAAGCTGGTAGCACGTAGCAGGGAGCAAGTAGCAAAAAAATAAAGGAAGATGGAAGACTGAAAAAGGAAAATAGAAAGGAACGATAATTGTCATTCTGAGCCCGTAGGGCGAAGAATCTATCCCAAAATCAATACGGACGGATTCTTCGGTCGTCTCGCCAAAGGCGGACTCCCTCAGAATGACAAAAAGTCGAAAGCTCAAAAGGAAGAAATAAAGAGAAAAAGAACTCAAGAAAAATTTAAAAAAGAGGAGGTGAAAAAATGGCATCAGTGGATGAAAAGGTAAAGGAAATAATCGTGGAGCAGTTGGGGGTGGATCCGGCTCAGGTTACGCCGGAGGCTTCTTTTGTGAACGACTTAGGAGCTGATTCCTTGGATACGGTGGAGTTGGTAATGGCTTTAGAGGAGGAGTTCAACCTGGAGATACCGGACGAGGAGGCTGAGAAGATAACGACTGTGGGACAGGCGATTGAATATATCAAGCAGAACAGTTCCAAGGAAGCCTAAAAGCTCTATTTGCAAATGGTTCTTGCATTAATAAGAAATCATAAAATCAGGTGAGTTAAATGAAAAGGAGAGTAGTTATCACCGGTTTAGGGGTTATCTCTCCGGTAGGTAACAGCGTGGAGGAGCTGTGGGAAGCTCTGAAAAATGGCAAATCCGGAGCAGGTAAGATAACCAGGTTTGACGTTTCGAATTTTACCACCAGGATTGCGGCTGAGGTAAAAGGGTTTGACCCTCTGCAGTATATCGACAAAAAGGAAGCCCGCAGGATGGGCTTGCACGAGCAGTATTCTATGTCCACTGCTTTTCAGGTAATGCAGGATGCGAAGCTGGACTCCAACTCATTCGACCCGGACAGGGCTGGAGCAGTTATCGGAAGCGGGATCGGGGGGGTGGATGTCATGGAGACCCAGCACTCAGTTCTTCTAAAAGAAGGTCCTGGAAGGGTAAGCCCTTTCTTTATCCCGATGATGATCTTGGATATGTCTGCTGGCCTGGTCTCCATAAGGTATAATCTTAAAGGTCCTAACTATGCTACTGTCTCTGCCTGTGCCTCCGGCGCGCATGCGATTGCAGATTCCTTCAAGATCGTCCAGAGAGGGGATGCTGAGCTTATGGTTACCGGAGCAAGCGAAGCTTCCATAACTCCACTTGCCTTGGCCGGGTTTTGCTCTGCCAGGGCCTTATCCACCAGAAATGAGGAGCCGGAAAAAGCTTCCAGGCCCTTTGACAAATTAAGAGATGGCTTTGTTATGGGCGAAGGATCAGGAATGCTGATTCTGGAGAGTTTAGAGCATGCGCAAAAAAGAGGGGTTAAAATCTATGCGGAGATAGTGGGGGTGGGAATGACTGCAGATGCTTATCATATCACTGCCCCGGCCCCGGGCGGGGATGGCGCTATACGCTCGATGAAATTAGCTCTTCAGGATGCCGGGCTAAATCCGGAGGAAGTGGATTATATCAACACGCACGGCACCTCCACGGATTTAGGTGACATAGCTGAGACCCAGGCGATAAAAAATGTTTTTGGGGAAAGGGCTTATAAGATTCCCGCTAATTCTACCAAGTCGCTGGTCGGACACCTTTTGGGAGCAGCCGGTGCAGTTGAGCTGATTGCGACCATAAAATCAATGGAGCAGGGGATTTTGCATCCTACTATAAACCAGGAGGTGCCTGACCCGGAATGTGATTTAGACTATGTTCCCAACCAATCTCGAAAGCACCAGATCCGGGTGGCTTTAAGCAACTCCTTCGGCTTCGGAGGGCACAATATAACCCTGGCAATAAAAAAATTCGAAGCATAGACCCTTCTTTAATTTTCCTATGAGATTTGAACCGGGCAGGTTTATCAGGAACTTATTTTTTAAATCAAAGGCTGGTTTAAAAGAGGGGTTAGAACAAAGGCTGGGGTATATCTTCAAAGACCAGTCCCGGTTAGAAGAGGCTTTGACCCACCGCTCTTTTTTAAAAGAGGCTGGCAAAGAGAGAAACTCCTCCTATGAAAGACTGGAGTTTTTAGGTGATGCGGTCTTGGGACTTTCGGTCAGCCTGTATCTTTTTGAGAATTTCCCGGACAAAGATGAGGGGGAATTAACCAAGCTCAAAGCCACTTTGGTGAGCGAGGTAAATCTTTCCCGCCGGGCAAAGCTGATCTCCTTAGGAAAATATCTTCATTTAAGCGCAGAGGAGGAAAAATCCGGAGGAAGGTCCAGGCCTTCCATCCTGTCTGATTCGTATGAAGCCCTGTTAGGTGCTATTTTCCTGGACGGGGGCTTGAAATCAGCAGAGGAGTTTATCCAGGCACATCTTTTGAAAAATCTGAAGGAGACGGCTGAGGATAAATCGATGCATAACTACAAGGGCGAGCTTTTGGAACTGCTGCAGGCTGAAGGCGAAGGTATTCCTAAATATGAGGTCATGGAAGAGGAAGGACCTGACCATCAGAAGATGTTCACCATCGGGGTTTATTCCAAGGGAAAGCTTTTAGGCAAAGGTAAGGGTGCAAGTAAAAAGGAAGCAGAACAGTACGCCGCCAAAATAGCTTTAGAGGAACTCGAAAAGGAGACAAGCTGAAATGGATTTTCTATTGACTGAGGAGCAGAAAAAGTTAAAAGAGCTGAGCAGGAAGATAGCTTTGGAAAAAATTCTCCCTAAAAGAGAATATTTTGATGAGACTGAGGAGTTCCCCTGGGAGGTTGTAAAAGAGTTGGCTTCAGCCGGGCTGTTTGAGGTTTACATTCCTCAGGAATATGAAGGGAAAGGTGGGGGAGTCACTGAGCTTTCTGTGGTGGCTGAGGAGCTGTCTAGGGTCTGCGGTGGAATCGCTCTTTCCTTTGCCGGGACAGCTTTAGGAACTTACCCGATCCTGCTTTTCGGAAATGAAAAGCAGAAGAAAAAGTACCTTCCACTTATAGCTAAAGGAGAAAAATTAGCCGCTTTCGGGTTGACCGAGCCGAATGCAGGAAGCGATGCCTCATCCATTCAGACTCAGGCAAAGAAAGTAGAGGGTGGGTATCTTTTGAACGGAACCAAACAGTGGATCACCAATGGAGGAGAAGCAGAGGTCTATACTATAGTCGCAGTCACAGACAAAAGCAAAGGGGCAAGAGGAGCATCTGCCTTCATAGTCGAGAAAGGTTATGAAGGTTTTTCCTTTGGCAAAAAAGAAAAGAAGATGGGCATAAGGGCATCTGCCACCAGGGAGCTTAATTTTTCGGACTGCTTTGTGCCAGAGGAAAATCTCTTAGGCAAGGAGGGGAGCGGGTTTATCGTGGCAATGAGGACATTTGACAAGACCAGGCCAGGCGTGGCAGCTCAAGCCTTAGGTATTGCCCAGGGGGCTTTGGACGAAGCTCTGGTTTATTCCAGAAAAAGGGAACAGTTTGGACAGCAGATCTCCTCTTTTCAGGACATCCAGTTTAAGTTAGCGGATATGGCAACCCAGATCGAGGCAGCCAGAGCACTGGTCTATTCAGTTGCACTTCTCATCGACTCCGGAGCAGAAAAAGTTTCCAAGGAATCCTCTATGGCTAAGATATTCGCCTCAGATGTAGCAGTCAAAGTAACCAGTATGGCTGTGCAGATTTTTGGAGGATATGGTTACCTGAGAAACTATCCAGTCGAAAAGATGATGCGGGATGCTAAGATAACCCAGATCTACGAAGGCACAAATGAGATCCAGAGGGGAATTATCGCGCTGAACCTCATCAAAGAGATAGTTAGTAAGAAATAAAAATGTAGGGACGGCGTTTCCCCACCCTGTAACTGTAGGGGCGGACCTGCAGTTCGACAAGCTCACTGCCCTGAGCAAAGTCGAAGGGCGTGTCCGCCCTCAATATTTTCGTAGCGCGACCCTTCAGGGTCGCTTTTTTTGTAGCATTAGAAATCACTTCTTGATATGTAATGAAATGCAGGATCAAGATGCAGTTAGAATGGTACCCCTGCCTTGTAGTTCAAGTAGCACCTTTACTGAAGTATCCGACTAAAATAACTATAGATATAATGAAAATAGTGATAATGATGTGCAATATGATAGTGTCGTATCTTAATTGTCCTGAGACGCCGATGGCCAATAAGTAGAAAAAAGAGAGTAGAATGGCTAAAAGCGGCCTCTTTCCTTTTAAAAAGTACCATACAATATCCCATAGCGATCTTCCAACTGTCTCTTGTTCAGTCTCAGGAAACTCACCCTCAATCTCAGCCCCTGTTACTTTATCCGGAGAGGTTGGCCTGAGGAGAGTTGCAGAGGTATCTCGCTGTATTTCTTGTGTTTCTTCTTCTATTTCCTCTTCAGGTAGTTCAATCTGGGTTCTTGACACAGAACTCCAGGTAACATCCTTTGGATGAGAACCGAATCTCTTAGTTGGAGGAAAAGATATTTGAGACTTCTTTTTCTTTTTGGTCATTATTTATTCTAATACAAGCTTGCTAAGGCTTTCCATCTTTTGCCACGACCTTTGAGAGAAGGTTTTTAGTATCAGAACAAGCTGTTCCACTTCAGGTTCACCAATATTTTCTTTGAAATAATCTATTTCGAAGAAAAGACCGACTTCAGGAACGGTCTCGATTATTGGGAAGAATCGCTTTATTTGTAGGGATGTCATTGGACCACTCATTGTGTTGAAGTATGCGTCACCATCCTTAAAGTTTAAAGGTACACCAATATCAATAAGCTCTCCGCCGAGCGCTCTCATAGTCTCGTCGGCTGGCTTAATAACCTTGGATTTATATTTCTCAAAGAGGGACTTAAAGTCTCCAGGATAAGGATTTAGAAAAGTAGACCTTACACCTAACCTCGTCACGGGCGTAGACTTAAACTCTTTAAGCTTAAAAATCGTTCGCAAAAACTTGCTTGCTTGGTCCTCGAAATAATTTTTAGTGTCAGGTAGTGCTGATACAAAGCCACAGTTCTTAAAGCTTAAAAAAGCCTGATTCTTATTGTCATATAAATCCATCCTGGTGATATCAATTCTCCAGTCTGGTAGATTCATCTCTGCAGATAGGTATTCCGTCCATTGTCCGGGAAAATCTAAGATTCTGGCATTAGGCTTAAATCTCATCTCAAAAATGTGATGTGATATGACCGCATTTTTTACACTTGTCATGTTATTCCTCTTTACTCAATTTGTTAAAGAAGATCATCGACTATATTTTTATAGCCTTATAGGGCAGTTCATCAATCTACTCTGCTATATGAGTCCCAGAAAATCAGTATTCTGGTAGCTTTGTCTCTATAATAATCCAGCTTTGACCCGTAGTCAAGGACTATTGTCAAAATCGAAATTTTTTACTATTCTTCTGTTATTTGTTCTCCTTAGCTTGGACAATTTTAAACAGACGCGGTCAGATGGAAGTATTCGACTGAAGTCAAAACCCTCTCCTTAGGTCTCATAATATATTAACCAGCCTTTGGAGGGATGCACCTTAATTTTTTTAAATTAAATATTTGACTTGGGCTTTATAAAATTTATATTAAGTCTAAAGATATCTTTGCTTTGTTTGGATTTTGCGCCCATAGCTCAAATGGATAGAGCGCCTGACTACGGATCAGACGGTTGGGGGTTCGACTCCCTCTGGGCGCAAGAAAGACAGTGATTAGTGACTGGTGATTAGCTTAGGAGGAAAAATGATTATAAAGAAGATTGAAATTCTTGTTTTACTGGGCTGCATTGCCCTTTTCCTTACTGTTTGTCAAAACCCTTTCTCCTCAGGTGGAAATGGTGGTTTTAAAGTCATTACCGGCACAGTACAAAGAGGGGTGGAATGGGAATGCTGGGTTTTAATATCGACCTCCGGAAAATCTTATGAGCTTTACGGTGAAAGGTCTTCAGAAATTAAGAAGGAAGGTATTAAGGTAAAGGTCATGGGGAAAATATTGACAAATACAGTTAGTTTTTGTATGCAAGGCACTCCTTTAGAGGTCATCAGTTATCAAAAGCTGGATTGAGCAAATGGGGACTGAGTCTGAGGAGTGTAGTTTTTTAATATTTGGAAGACAGTTGTTTTACATTATAATGAGAAATTACTCTTTATTGATTTTTTGGGCGATTGCCCTGACTTTTTTGGTGGCAATGGCTAACTGCACTAAGCCGATCCCGATATACGAAGTGCCGCCTCCGATTCCAAGAACTGTAAATATATATGACGATTTTTTTGATCCTCCTACCTTTACAGTTAGAGCAGGCACGAGAATAACCTTTACAAACCTTGGATACCACAATCATTCAGCCACCAGCGACCAGGGAGTTTTCGATTCCGGAACCTTAGCTCCAGGACAAAGCTTTTCTTTTACCTTTCAGGATAAAGGGGAATTTAGTTTCCACTGCAAGTTCCATCCAGAAATGCATGCGAAAATAATAGTTCAGTGAAATTGTCCACCCAGTTTGGTGCGTAGGGACGACCCGGCAGTTCGACGGTTCGACAAGCTCACCGTGCTGAGAGTAGCCGAAGCACAAGCTCACTGCTCTGAGCAAAGCCGAAGAGCGGGTCGCCCCTACATTCCTATAAAATAATCGTATACTTTTAGATTTGAGTCATGAAGGGAGTCGATTGCTCTGTCATTCCTGCGGAAACTCCTCGCCATGACTGAAAAGATAAATTCCTTGTACCAAATATGAGCCAAAAACTTAAGAAAGTAATCTCTGCCAGCCGGAGGGTCGATCTTCTAACTTTCTATCCGGATTATCTGATGAAAAGACTGGAGGAGATCGGGAAAGAAAACATCCATACCCTAGTTATCTGGACTAAAAACCCTCAGAATATTTTGGAGAATAAAAATCTGAGGAAATATCTTGTGACCCTCGATCAGACTTATCTTTTATTGACTGTAACCGGCTTAGGCGGAACTCCTCTGGAGCCTGAAGCACCAGAACCAGACAGGGTGCTAAAAGCACTGCCTGATTTAATAGAGTTTCTTGGCTCGTCTTTGAGAATTGCCATAAGATACGATCCACTGATAGATGTAGCTTACAATAAAAATGTTCATCTTTCCAATATTGACTCAAATCTTTTTCAAGAAATTTTGAGCTCAGTTCATTCCTCAGGTATAAAAAGGGTGATCACCTCTTATGTCACCCTTTATCCAAAGGTAAAAAAACGCCTGGATAAGTACGGCTTCCAGTTAGTGGATCATCCTCAGAGTGAAATCAAGGATTTCATCCTGAAGAAAATGATCCCACCAGCTGAAAAGCTGGGCATGGAACTTTCCACCTGTGCTCTGCCGGAAATCACTAAAAAAGGGTGCATAGACGGTAATTTCTTTACTGAGCTTCATCCTCGAAAAGAACCCTGTTCCACAGTTAAAGACAAAACCCAGAGGGAAAGTTGTCATTGCACAAAATCCGTAGATATTGGTATCTGGTTTCCCTGCTACCATAATTGTTTTTATTGCTATGGTAACCCTACTTTTCAAAGTTGAGATTCAGAGAAAAAAGATTCCTAAAACTGTTTTTGTAATTTCCTGTTAGTCCTCTGACCAACGGTCATCTCCTCTGTTGGTGAGGACACCAATAGAGAGCATTTGCCTGCTGGTGGTTGGTCTCCTGACCAACCACAAATTCTTTTTACTGCTAAAGATAATCCTTTTAAAGTCGATAATAAAATAGAAGATTTTTCTTGTATTATTAAGGATAGTCCCCAAAGCAAAAGTTTTTTAAAGAGGTGAGCTGTGAGCCAAGAAGAGAATAATTCTTTGGAGATTAGGGACAACTCCGAACTGGCTTCCTCGGGAGATGAGGAGACCAAAGTTGCCATCAAGGAAGAAATAGAAGAAACTCCTGCACCCCCTCAGGCTGCATCTGAACCTGCATCTACCGGAGAAGAGAAGGTAGAGGATAAAACCGACAAGGTAAAAATCTCAGACATTGAGATACAATCGCCAATTGATGCGATGATCGAAAAGACCCATCTGGATTCTCCTGGTCCTGAAAACATTACAGTCCAAAAGGTGACGGAGAAAAAACCTAAAAGAACCAGGGATTCCAGGAAAAGAGCAAAGACTGAATCTGCATCCGCAGGATCAGATTCTGAAACCACTTCAAACGAAAAAAAGGACCTGACTCCTGAAACCGGATACAGAATCTCAACAGAAACAGACAAGCCTGAAGATGAACCGACCAGGCCGGATACCCTGTCCAGGATTAGACCCTTGGAGGAGCAGAAGGTCTTAAACAAAGGGGTGGCTCATTTTAAGGATAACGTCATAAAGATCGCCGGTGGATTCAGGCTGCATGCCGGGGATGAGATGAAAATCGGAGACCGGGAGTTCGAGCTAAAGCATCTCGAACCCAGCAAAAAACCATTATACTGGGGTATTCTGGCTTTGGGGATAATTGTATTATTCTTCATTTTCCTGTCCAGCTTTACCGGACCCAAGGATTCTGGCAAAATGGTAGGAGTGATAGTGGAAAAAGGGACAGGCGTATTTCTCCCGAATGCCCTGATAGAGCTTAAAGAATTAGGCAAGAAGGTTCAGTCCAATGACCTGGGATTTTTCATAATTGACCTTTTGCCAGCAGGCACTTACCAGATGCAGGCACAACTCAAAGGTTATACTCCGGTGAGCGAGAATGCGGTGATAGTCAGAAAACAGATCACCACTACAGTAGTGGAGCTTTCACCTCAAACCGCCTTATCTTCTCCAGCCAAGCCTGAGCCTGAAAGATCCGAACCCAGGACCAAGCCGGTTGCTACGAGCCAGCCCAGATCTACACTCGGATCAGTTAAGATAGAAACCAACGTACCGGGTGTGATTGTTTATTTAGATGGCAGATATTTAGGTGTAGGGAATAATTTGTATGCAGATATCGCACCCGGCACCCATTCTATCAGGTTATCTAAAGACAGTTATCAGGATTGGACCGGTAACGTGGCAGTCAGTGAAAGGTCAACTTCCAGAATTAAGGTAAATCTCAATTCCATAGAGGGCACATCCGGTTCTTCAAGTTCCAGCCGGGGTCAGGCAGATTTCATAAGTTCAGCTCAGAAAGAATATGACATTGGCAACTATGCTGGAGCAGTGGAGAACTACACCAAGGGACTGCTCTTAGATTCGGGTAACCCTGAAGCCTACTTAGGCCGGGGAAGCTCTTATGCGAAGATCGGCGAAAAAAGTAAAGCTATAGCAGATCTCTCCCAGGGAGCCAAGCTTTTTGAAGATAAGGGAAACTATAATAAAGCGGTTCTCTGTTACTCCCAGATCCTAAATCTTACCCCGGAGGACCAGAATTATCTTTACTCCCGCGGTCAAGACTATGTCCATACAGGAGACTATGATAAAGCGATCACTGACCTGAAGAAAGTTACTGAGCAGAATCCTAAGTTTCTCAACGGGTTTACGGAGCTGGGAAATGCCCAGTATGGAGCCAAAGATTATAAAGGCGCAGCAGAAAGTTATACCAAGGCAAGGAAGCTCAGCCCTAATTCCAGGCAGATTTATGTGAAATTAGCTCTGGTTTACACTGCTCTGCAGAATAAGTCCGAAGCTAAGAAGAATTATGAAAAATTTAAAGAGCTTACCACCCTGGCAGACCGGGAGACGATGAAAGATGACCCGGAGTGGATTAAGGTTTTGAAATTCTTGGGCGAGAGCACAGAAAAAGAATTTTAGAAAGTCAAATAGGTAAATAAAAAGACCCTCGTCCTACGGACGGGGGTTTTTTGTTTTGCTTTTTTGTAGTCGTTAGAGCTTTTGCGACGCCTACGGCGGGCTTTGCCCCCGTAGGGCGGAAACCTTCAGGTTTCCATCTTTTTTGAATAGAGAAAAGATGGAAGGCTGAAGCCTTCCTCTACCTACTTTTTCCCCTGAACTGTCGAATACAAGAGCCTAAGACTACTTTGGTTTTCTTCCTTTGATTACATAAAAGAAACTTGGTCCACAAGCAATATATTTGCCTTCCTCAATTTGTTGTTGAAGAATGGGTTTGAGCCTCTCAGATATCTCTCTAAAACTTTCATATTCATCCGGGTTACCACCTCCTGCGAGGAACTCTTCCTTTGTCCTTTCTATCCAGAATTCGTGCTCATCTAACTGAGTTTTCTTAACCATTTTTAAAAGGTGCTGTTGTCTGGGATCTTCGTAGGGCGGAATCAGAAAATGAACTATGTCGTTCATCCTGACGTCAATCCCGGTAAGTCCCAGCTTTTTCATCATTGTAGGAACCTTAGAGCCGATGCTATTGTCACCTCGGCCCAGCTTAATGTGGCCCTTGTGGCAAATCAAATGGACTTTCTTAATTAATAGTTCTTCCTCGATATCAAGTTCCGGCATAGACCAATAGGGTTTTATCAGCATTACAGACAGGTTATCCGGTTCGTTGCACATGATCAGTCCTCCGGGTTTAGCTACCCGTATCATTTCTGACAGAGCAAGTTCAGGTTTTTCCAGGTGCATCAGAAGAGTCTGGCACATAACCCAGTCCGCGAAGTTATCTGAAAACGGTAACTTATAGGCATCGCCTACCATGAATTTTGCCTCCCCACCGGTTGCCCATTCCCTTGACGCTTCTGCTGCTTCCCGGACTAATTCCTCAGAGACATCTACACCTAAATAATGTCCGCCCTTACCGAAATAGGGCCAGTAGGTGTAACCTAAATTACCCAGACCACAACCAACATCCACTGCAGTCATACCAGGTTTCAGTTCCAGCCAGACAGCTAACTTATCAATCGTATCCTTATGCCACATAAACTTGCGCTGTTCTATGAGCATCTCCTTCCAGCGTCCTTCGGACCAGTCGACATTCTTCTTATTTTCACTCATAAGGTTATTTTTGCTCATCGGTGGTCTCCTGACCAACAAGGCTCCGTTGACTTGCTCACCCTCAAGCTCGTTTGAGGGTGCCACCCAATCATTTATTTCTGTGTTTCCATCACCAGTTGTTTGCAATAAGCATAAAGAGCATCGTAGACGATAAACTCTTTAGCCAAAATCTCGAGGTCGTCTTTCAGACCCAGAAGTCCAAAACCCTCTGCAATGGCTCTGAACCCAGCAGCTTCTGGCTGGAGATGAAGGTCTTTGGAGATGTCTGCGCTGTGTACTATTTTAGCCAAGAGGTTTATAGCCGGGTTGTCGATTTTGTATTTTTCCACGATTGCTTCAAAACTGCATCTGCCCTCATGATGACCTAATTCTACTCCTGGAGCGTCAAATGGTATGGCTTTTTCACGTTCGGCTATCTCCATAACTTTATCTGCCGGGACAAAGATAAACTCTGCCTGCGGGTCGATGAATTTCTTTATCAGCCAGGGGCAAGCCACCCTATCGACCTTCACTTTTTCGCGGGTAATCCATTTCATTTTTACATCTCCAAGATTAGACGCGCTGAACTGCGCATCTTTTGTCATTCTGAGGGAGTTCCCTACGGGGACGACCGAAGAATCTCTCGAATCTGATTAGAGTAGATTCTTACCCCTCCGGAGGCAGGGTCAGAATGACAATTGTCTTTCTTTTTGATTTTCCTTTATCTTTTTTTCCTTGAACTTTTGAACCATTAAACCCTTGAACCTTGTTTTATTTGCCATGAGGTCTGACGCTACAGATTCATAACGCAGATCGACAATCTTTATTACTTAGGCATTTTGCCCAAGAGCTTGTGTACAAATCGATGCATCTTGTGGAAAAAAACAAGTGGCTCTGCATACATCAGAATACACTCTCCATGCACAACCTGAATGCCATTTTCCTCGCAGAAGCGGATTGCTTTTTCAGAGGCTGCCCCTCTTTGCATCCAGACTCTCTGGATTCCGGATGAGGCTATATCTTTTACCACTTTCTCGGTTTCAACTGGAGGCACAATAAGCAGGACTGCGTCCACTGGTTGTGGTAAAGCACCCAGATTGGGATAGCAGCGTTCTCCTTGAATCGTTTCCGCATTAGGATTGACAGGAAACAATCGGTATCCATGTGCCTTAAGCTCCTTGTAGCACGCGTTCCCGAACTTTTTACCCCCGCGTGAAACCCCGATAATGGCTAAAGTTTTTTGCTTCAGAAAATCATCAATTGCGGCTCTGGTTGTCATTTGACTCTCCTTTGTGGACCAGGTTAAAGCTTCATAGCTGGTTCTCTTCTAATGCTTCTATAAGGTTCCCCCTTTTTTTATAGCTTTTTTTATTGTCGATCTACCAGCAGTTGATTTCTTCTCTATTGATTTTAATCAATCCGCTTTTAAAAAGTCAAGGTTTTTTTATGAAAACTTGCCCTCTTCTCAATAAGCAGGCTACATTTGAAGCACGATCCCGGAGGGTGCGAGCGAGGATAGAGAGGTAGAGTTACCACAGCCTGAAGGCGACTGACTACTCCCTTAACTTTTCTTGATCATTTCATCAAACTTAACGATTTTTCTTGACTGAACCTTATCCTTATGTTTTAATTGTCCAGACAAACTGCGACCTAAATATCACTTTTTAATCAGATTTCAGGACTTATTAGAAAATTTACTCGAAGGAGGGAAACAAATGCTACCATTTAAAAAGATCCTCTGTCCTACTGATTTCAGCCAGCCCTCTTATGAGGCTCTGAAAGTGGCGAATGAGCTGGCATTGCACTTCTCGGCTGAGCTTTATCTTGTGCATGTGCTTGCACCGATTCCCGTTATCACCGCGGCTACTACTCCGATGAGCGCGGGAGCTCCGACCACCAGTTTTGACGTTGTTTTATATGAGAAAGAGCTGAAAGGCTCGGCAGAGAAAAAGCTTGAAGAGATAACTGATCAGAGATTATCAAAAGAACTTAAAGTCCAGTCATTTCTGGCATACGGAAAAGCCGCAGATGAGATCGTGCGGATTGCCGAGAAGGAGAAAGCCGATCTTATAGTCATATCAACCCACGGCGAGACTGGTTTCAGGCGTCTTATTTTCGGCTCAGTGGCTGAGAAAGTGGTAAGGCATGCTCCCTGTCCGGTGCTCACTATCCGGGCAGCTCAAAAATGAAGGAGAACTGGGTTCTGACTGTCATTGCGAGGAGGTCATTTGACCGACGAAGCAATCCGTTAGGTCACAAGACACTCGGTAGACCCATCTTGCCCTCAAAATGGGTCGTCGATATCCACCTTGCGACAGGGTGGCACCCTCAAACTTGTTTGAGGGTGATGCAGGAATCTGTTCTGTGCTCTTGGCGGATGTTATCATCCGCCAAGAGAAAATCGGAGAGGATGATAACATCCTCTCCGAGCAAAAGGAATACCAGATTTGCTTTTTTTCATCTGAGTGAGGATTTTTTAAAATGAACCCCTGGTTTATTCTAATATTGGCACCGGTTTTAATCCTTTTGTGGACATTGTTTTTCTCGCACATCTTTGTCCATCTGACGCTGAATGACAAAACAAGAAAGTTTTCTCTTAACTGGTTAGGTTGTGGCATCTATCTGGACTGGTCCATCCAGAAAATGGGTTTTTGCATATTCAATCAAAGGATATTTACAAGTTCTATGAGAAAGAAGCAGGCCAAGATAAAAAAAGCTGGAAAAACAGGAAAAGTAAATTATATTATCCTCTGGCAGAAAAAAGAGGTCCTGGTAAAGACCTTGAAAATAGCTTTCAAATCGTTTGTTAATATGCTGAAAAAAACTAAGCTTGAGAGATTCTCGTTGAGCTTGAGAGTAGCCACTCCTGATCCAGCTTTGACCGGGATAGTGTATGGAGGGCTTTCAAGCTTAAGTTATTCACTTCAGCCTTTTCTGCCTCTCGGGGCAGTCTATCTTTATCCTGATTTTCAAGCTGAGACTCCAAGAACGGATCTGGAGATATCTTTAAAGACCAGGTTTTTCTATATGCTCTGGGTTGGGGTAAAAACTTTTTTGCTTTTGCCAAAAATATCCCTGGTAAAAACTATGAGAAAACTTTTCATTAAAGGGAGGTGAAAAATATGGAGAATCCAGCACAGGAACTTATAAAATCGATCCTGGAGGAGCTGAAAGCCATTGCCAAAACCGAGACCATCGTGGGAGAGCCGATCACCATTGGTGATAAAACCATCGTTCCGGTCTGCAAGATAACCTTAGGGTTTGGAGCAGGCGGCGGGACCGGAGGAGCAAAGGATAAAGGAGAGGGATCTGGTAGCGGAGGCGGGGGCGGTGTAGCTATCTTTCCTGCTGCCTTTATCGTGATCAAAGGTGACGAGGTATCGGTTTTAGGGGTCAAGCCTGGTAAATGGGAATATATTCTGGAGGCTATTCCCGGAATCATCGAGAAATTCAGAGAAGGGAAAAAAGGTAAAAAAGAAAAAGAGGAGAAAACTGAGTAAGTTCTGAATTGATGCCCAAAACAGTTTTTGGAGTATAAACCTTTAGGTTTATCTGTACAGTCCTATTATTTTTTTCTACGCATACAGGTAAAGCTGAAGCTTTACACTCCGACCAAACATTTTAAAAGAGATGAATAGATGAAAGTTATTACCTATCGGGAATTAGAACCCAAAGACCGGTTTATGCTTTTGATGGACCAGGCTTTCTGGTGGCCCCTCTCCCCTGCTCAATTAGAGAGACTTATCAATCTGGACATCCGGTTGAAGAACAGCCCGGTTGGTTTCTGTGCAGTTGAGAACGGGAATTTAGCTGGCTATGTGGGTGTAATGGATATTCCCACAAGAACTGTTTCCGGGAATATAGAAACCGCCGGCGGAATCTGGTGCGTGGCAACCAATCCACGTTTCGCTAAAAAAGGGATATGCAAAACCTTAATGGACAAAGCCCACGAATATTTTCAAGAGAAGAAATATCCTTTCTCCTTTCTGTGCACCAGCCGGACCATAATCGCCTATGCGATTTATGTGAGAATGGGATACGTTGAGGTGGAGAAGGCAAATAGCTATCCGGAGGCATACAAGGTTCTAAATGAAGTCAAGCCTGAAAGAAAATCTGAGACGGAGTTAGACCAGAATAAAATCTTCAATCTCTATCAGGAATTTGTCAAAGATAAAACTGGATTTGCAGTCAGGCAGAAGAATTTTCTTGAAGTCTTGTCTGAGCGAAAGCGATTTGACGATAAAAAGTCGGTTTTAATGCAAAAGGGATATGCCCTGGTCTCAGGTCCCAGGGAGGTTTCCAGGATAATGGAGCTAATAAGCTCGGATGAGCAAACCTATCATAATTTACTCGACCAGGTTGAATCTTTTTCCCCCAACGGCGTAATTGACCGGATGATCACAGATGAGAAACTTCATCAGGCATATAAAGACAGAGGATACTGTATCGAAGAAGCCGACCATGGAGTGGTAATGGTCAAAAAATTAGCCCAGTCTGAATTTGAAGAGAAATACGGATATGCGTTTCACATGGGAATGATGGATATGTTTTAGGTTTGAACACCCACCTTGAGGGCAAGGCGAGGTCACTGAATTGTCATTCTGAGCCCGCAGGCCGATAAAAGCTTTACGGCGGCTACGCCGGGCATTGCTCCTCGTAGAGGCGAAGAATCCCTACAGATTCTTCGGTCGTCCATTTGGACTTCCTCAGAATGACTCGAGGAAATAGGACCTGCTGATTACGTCGGTAATGAATAACAATTCCAAGGAGGTTTTTGTGTCAACTCTCAAAAATTTTAAACCGGTAATCCTGTTTTTCCTCCTCCTCTTTTTACCTCTCCCCTGTTTTGCCCTACCCGGCTCACCGGTCAAGGTTCACTTTTTAGACAATGGGATGCAGATAATTACCAAGGAGGAGCATTCCAAAAATTTAATTGCCCTTAACATCTATGTCAGAGGAGGAAGCAGAACTGAAACACCGGAATTGAGCGGGTTGAGCCATTATTATGAGCATCTCATTTTCAGAGGAGGGACTGATAAGCAAAAGGAATTGGAGACCAGGAAGGTTTTCCAGAGCCTGGGACAATTCCGCGGTTTCACCAGCGAGGATGTAACCTGTTATTATATGGTCGCTCCAAAAGAGAATCTGGATGAGGCTTTGTGGAGATATGCAGATGCAGTGATGAATCTCAAGGTTACCCAGGAGAAGGTCGAATCTGAAAGACAGGTGGTTCTGGAGGAGTTTAATATGGATGAGGACCAGCCAGGTTATTCTGCCTGGCTCCTTCTGGAGAAAAACGCCTTCAAGGTTCATCCATACGGACAGACGGTTTTGGGCTCAAGAGAAGTTATCAAAAATGCCGATTTGGACCGGTTCAAAACCTTTTATCAGGAAAGGTATGTGCCCAATCAGATGGTGATGGCGATAGTGGGAGATTTCAATACGGATGAGATGATGACGAAAATCAACTCCCTTTTTGGAAAATATCCCAGGGGAAAAGAATCGTTCGAATTAGAAAGACCTGAACCAGAACAAACAAAATTCTGGCAGGCTTTTAAAAGGATGAAATCCAGCTCCAGCTATCTTAACATCGGTTTCCACATCCCTGAGGCATCGCATCCGGATATCCCGACTTTAGATGTGCTGAATGTGATCCTGGGTCAAGGCGAAAGCTCCAGGCTTTACCAGGCATTGAAAAAGGAAGACAACCTGGTATACTCCGTAGGCTCTTCAGTTGACCAGAGGAAAGATCCCGGTCTTTTTGCAATCTATACTCAGTTAGACCCGAAAAATGAAACAAAGGTTGTGGATATTGTCTTTAAGAAGCTGAGCAAATTGTGGCAGAAAGAGGTTTTGCCGGAGGAAATAGATAAAGCTAAGTCCAAGATCGAGAATTCTTATTATTTCGATAACCAGACCTATATAAGCCAGGCACAGCGTTTATCTTATTATGCGGCAAATAGCGACCTGTTACTTGAGTCTTCATATTTAGACCGGATCCGAAGCACCACACCTTCTGATATAAAAAGGGTAGCTTTGAAGTATCTGAAACCCTCGAATGCAACTTTAGCTGTAGTTGAACCAGAAGATGCACCAGAAAACTCTTTTATTGACATAGCAGAAAAATATGATTCCCTTTTACCTGCTCAGGCAAAAGAGGAGATAAAAGCCAAACCTGAGAAAATTATTCTGCCCAACGGTTTGACACTGCTTCTAAAAGAAGACCATTCCTCAAAGACTATTGCCCTGGAAGGATACATCAAAGGCGGGTTATGGTTGGAAGAGGAGAAAAATGCCGGTATCTGCAATTTCGTAACAGAAATGCTCCTCAAGGGAACAGAATATTCCTCAGACCAGATTGCCCAAAAGATCGACAGCCTGGGGATTGAGCTTTATGCCCAGAGCACTCCAGACTATGCCCGGGTTTCACTTTTGACTACTCCTGAGACATTTAAACCGGGACTGAACCTTTTCTCTCAAGCTCTTTTCAACCCGGTCTTTCCAGAGAAAGAGCTGGAGAACATCAGAACCGACATCATCGCTCAAATCCAGAAAGTCAAAGACTCAAGTTATGATCTGACCAACCAGGAGTTTGCCAGAGAAATCTATATCAAGTCGCCTTACAAAAGACCCGTGTTAGGGTATGAGGAAACCGTAGGCAAGCTATCCTCAGAAGACCTAAGAAGGTTTCATCAACAAGTTTTTGTCCCGTCGAACATCATCTTATCAGTAGTGGGGGATTTCAATCCCGAAGAAATGAAAAACCTTCTTGAATCTGAATTTGAAAGAATCCGCACCAGAAAGACTCCAAAGCTGGTCCTGATAGATGAGCCCCTTCAGAAAAAGGAAAGATCCCGGATAATTCCCCAGGAAAAGCTTCAGATCACTTTCAACCTTGGAAGAATGGGGGTTAAAGTAACCAGTCCTGACTATTTATCTTTGAAATTAGTGGAAAGGATTCTAAGTTCCCGTTTATTTTTTAAATACGTTTATGAGGAGGGCATGGCTTACCGGATGTGGACTTATATGCAGCCCCGCCTGGGCTCAGCCCCTTTCACTTTTGAGATGGGGGTATCCCCGGAGAATTTCAACAAAGCCAGAACAGGAATTTTAAGTGAATTGAGAACTTTACTGAACTCTCCGTTGTCAGAAAAGGATGTGCAAACCGCAAAAGCCAATCTGATCTCCGGATTTTATCTTTCCCAGCAGACTAACACTGACCAGGCAAGGACCATGGCTTTCTACGAGATGGCAGGTTTAGGGTATCTTTACGGTGATACCTACCCGGATTTGGTCAAAAAGGTGAAAACCTCAGAGATAGCCTCTGCCGCGAAAAAATACTTAGACCCAGATAAATTCACCCAGGTGGCAGTTGGAAAAATCGAAGACAAAAAATAAAACTTTAAGCATAAGGAGGAGAAGATGAAAACCAATGAAAGCGGTGCTGACCGGTTGATCCGCATAATAGTCGGCATCCTTCTTTTCATCTTAGGCTGGGTGGTCCTGAAAAATCGCATACTGGGGATAATCTTTGATATCCTCGGTATAATCCTTTTTATCACCGGCATAACCGGCTTTTGCGGGCTGTATAAGCTCTTCGGCATCAATGCCAAAAAGGAGGAGTCGCCGCAAAAAACTGCTTGAGATTATGCTCTTGGTAGATGTTATCATCCACTAAGAAAAGTTAGAGATCGGGTGGCACCCTCAAACTCGTTTGAGGGTGACTCTGACTGTTCAAATTGACTTTAGTCAGGTTAGTGCTTACGCAGAGGTGAAAATCTTTTGAGCTTTTGAACCCTTGAGCCTTTAAGACATCGAGGGTTTGACCGCGATACCTTTCTAATAGACAAAATCTGATGAGTTCTTCTTACGCCAGAAGCAGTAATTTTCTCCCCTCCTTTTTGTTTGCTGTTTTATGCCTGATCTGGGGCTCAACCTGGCTGGGCATCAAAATAGGTCTGGAGGACTCTCCTCCATTTTTGTCTGCCGGCTTCAGGTTTCTCATAGCCACAGTCTTCCTCTTTATCTGGGCAAAGAAAAAAGGGATAAAATTCTCTGATTATAAAAGCCAGGCATTTAAAATCCTCATCCCCGGTTTTTTTATGTATTATCTTTCTTATTCCCTGGTCTACTGGGGCGAGCAGTATATAAATTCAGGCTTGACCGCAGTTCTTTTTGCCACCTTTCCCTTTTTTGTGGCAATTTTTGCTACTCTTTTATTAAAAGAAGAAAAGCTCAACTGGTTTCGTCTGTTCGGGCTTATAATCGGATTCTCCGGCATCCTATTAATCTTCTGGGAAAGTCTGAGTTTGAAAGGCGAGAATCTGTTGAGAGGTATGCTGGGTATAGTCTTGAGTGCCGTGTGCTCGGCTTATGCCTCGGTTAGGGTGAAAAGAGACCTGTATTCAGTCGAGTCGGTAGTCATCTCGGTCTTTCAGATGGGACTGGGAACTTTACTCCTGTTAGGTTCAGGATTTCTATCTGAGAGAATTACCGATTTCAAGCTCACCTATAAATCGGTAGGCGCATTACTTTACCTATCCTTTTTTGGCTCAGCTTTCGCTTTTATGTCTTATTACTGGCTTCTGAAGAGAATAGAGGTTACCAAACTGTCTTTGATAGCTTTCATCACCCCGATTGTGGCTTTGATCTTAGGCTGGCTGGTCCTGGGAGAGAGTATCAGCGGATACTTGATTTCCGGAACGGTTTTAGTTATAATAGGTATCTGGCTGGTCTCAAGATATGGCATAGCTAGCCGGAAACAGTGAGCAGGTGTCATTCTTGTGAGGGTGGCACCCTCAAACTTGTTTGAGGGTGATGCAGGAGATTTATACAAATGCCTTTGATTTATATTCCCGCCCTGTGGCAAAGGTGGGAATACCGATTGACAACCAAGAAAACGGAAAGGTAAAATATGAGAATGGCAAAAAGCATTCTGGAACTGATCGGTCATACTCCGATAGTCAGATTAAATCGGGTTACCAGAGAAGTTAAGCCAGAGATCTGGGCAAAATTGGAGCTTTTTAATCCCACCGGAAGCGTTAAGGACCGGATTGCCCTTTATATGATTGAACAGGCAGAAAAAAAAGGGATCTTAAAAAAAGGCGGGGTTATTGTAGAGCCTACTACTGGCAATACCGGCATTGCTCTGGCGGCTGTAGCAGCCATTAAGGGGTACAGGATGATAGCGGTTATGTCAGAGGCGATGAGCCTGGAAAGAAGAAGGATTATCAAAGCATTTGGAGGAGAGGTGGTCTTAACCCCGGCTATAGAGGATGCTGCCGGAGCTATTAGTAAAGCTCAGGAAATAGTAAGAACTACTCCTAACTCCTTTATGCCGGATCAGTTCACCAATTTCGACAATATCCAGGCACATAAAGAGACTACTGCCCGGGAGATCCTCGAACAGACTGAAGGCAAATTAGATGTTGTGGTCATCGCAGCTGGAACCGGCGGGACTTTTTCTGGTGTAGCCGAGGTTTTGAAGAAAGAGATACCAGAGATCAGATGCGTGGTAGTGGAGCCGGCTGGCTCTGCAGTCCTTTCCGGATGTGAGCCGGGACTGCACAAGATCCAAGGAATCGGAGAAGGGTTTATTCCAGAATGTCTCAAGACCCATCTGTGCGATGAGGTCATTTCCGTTGGGGATGACCAGGCAATCGATATGGCAAGAAGATTAGCTAAAGAGGAGGGAATCTTAGCCGGGATATCCTCCGGAGCCAATGTGTATGCCGCTCTGCAAGTAGCCAGCAAAATGGAAAAGGGGAAAATCCTGACTTTCATCCCGGACAGCGGCCAGCGTTATTTGACCAACGAGTTATTTGCTAATATATAGACCAAGCTTGGTTCTAACTGATTTTAGTCAAGTCTAATTATTTCCTCTCCTTTCAGGGGAGGGTTAGGGTGAGGTCACCGTTCTGATTTCGGTAAACCCATCTTGCCCTAAGATGGGTTTATAAGACCCCTCCTTGAGGGCAAGGCGGGGTTACCGTAGCTCTTATTTTGACTTAGCCGGTAAACCTATAGCCTGCCCGTAGGGTTACCATCAACTTGGGTAGCGGACAGGATTACCTTCAACCGGAGAACCCAACTCTTCAGGAGATAAGATGACCAACTTAGAGAACATAATCGACCGCCAGATAAAAAGATGGGAATTAGAGAAAAAGAGAAGAGAGGAAGAGCAAAAAGCCCAGGCTAAAGAGATTTTCCCGGGACCTGTGATAACGGTATCCAGAGAAAGGGGGAGTCGGGGGAGTTATCTGGCAAGGATGTTAGCTGAGAGACTCAACTATCAGCTCGTTCACCGGGAGATAATAGATTATATGGTCAAGGATACCGGGGTGCGACGCAGGTTGATAGAATCCTTGGATGAAAAGGTTAAATCTGAAATAGAGCTGTGGGTGGAAGGAATTCTGAAAGGAAAATATTTAGGCAAAAGCGATTACTTTTATCATTTAATGAAATTGATTTTAGCCATAGCCCAGCACGGCGAAACTGTAATTATCGGTAGAGGCGCAAATTTCGTCCTGGGCTTGGAAAAAGGTTTTCATGTCAGGATTGTCGCTCCAGTTGAAAAAAGAATCGAAAACCTGATTGCCTACAAGCATTTCAATGCAGCCCAAGCCAAAAAGGAAATCGAGCGTGGAGATAAAGAGCGAAAAGAATTTATTCATACCTTTTTTGGGAAAAATATCGATGACCCTTCTTCTTATGACCTCATCTTAAACACGGCTAATTTCCAGATTGAGGAAGCTTTGGACTTGATCTTAAAAGCTTTCGCATCCAAATTCAAGAAAACGTAGAGACGCATCGTCTGCATCTTTCTTTTGTCATTCTGAAGGAGTCCAAATGGACGACTGAAGAATCTGGTTTTCCTTCACGATCAGATGCTTCGCTACGCTCAGCATGACACCGACCGCCACACTTCACTTCGGTATCATCACGGACTATGCATTCATATTCCAGTAAACTAACTTCCCTATTTCCATCTTTCGTTTTTCACCCCATTTTCTCCTTGACAACTCTTACAAATACCTTAATATTACTCAAAAATTTTGAAGCAGAGCTCAAGCTAAAATAAGTATATGGAAAAATATCAAAAGACCATTAAGAAACCAGCCACCTACACCGGTATCGGCTTGCACACCGGGAACAAAACCACTGTAACCTTTAAGCCTGCTCCGGTTAATCACTGGATCAGCTTTGTCCGTAAAGACCTGCCGGATTCTCCTGAGATCCCGGCTGACATTGAGCATGTGGTGGATATGACCAGAGGAACCACCCTGGGCAAAGGAAATGTAAAGGTTTATACGGTGGAGCACGTCCTGGCCGCAGTAGTGGGACTGGAAATCGACAATCTGATAATCGAGTTAGATAACGATGAGCCTCCAGTAGGAGATGGCAGTTCTCTCCCCTTTGTCCAGGCACTGAACTCCGCCGGCATACAGGAACAGGATGTTCCGAAAAATTTCATCCAGGTTGATACTCCCTTGATTCACTCTGATAAGGAAAGAGGGGTTGATATAGCCGCCTTCCCGGCGGATGATTTACGAATTACCTTTATGATCGATTATCGCAATCCTGCTTTGGGCACCCAGTACACTTCCCTGATTTCCCTGAAAGATGAGTTCGTCAAAGAGTTTGCCCCGGCCAGGACCTTTTGTTTTCTGCACGAGCTGGAGATGCTCAAAGAAAAAGGGCTGATCAAGGGCGGAGGATTAGAAAGCTCCATAGTAATCTGTGATAATGATATGGGTCAGGAGGACCTGGAAAAGCTTAAGGCGCTCTTCGGACTGAAGGAAAAAGTTTTCGTGGGCAAAACCGGCATCTTAAATGACGTCCCTTTGAGATTTTATAACGAGCCTGCCAGGCATAAGGCTTTAGACCTTTTAGGTGACCTTTCCCTGATCGGCGTGCCGTTAAAAGCCCATATCTTGGCCGCTAGATCAGGTCATGCGGCTAACGTAGCTTTAGTCAAAAAATTGCACCAGCTTTATGAGAAGAAACTTATAACCAGCAAATATCAGGAGAAAATAAAAAAAGGGGATTATCTTTTAGATGCCAGGGCTATCCAGAAGATAATGCCTCACCGCTATCCTTTCCTCCTGGTGGATAGGGTCATAGATATAATCCCCAAGGAAAGGGTGGTAGCAATCAAGAACGTTACCCTGAATGAGCCTTTTTTTGTGGGACATTTTCCGGATCATCCTATTATGCCCGGGGTCCTGATAATCGAGGCTATGGCTCAGGCAGGTGGAATCCTCTTATTGAACACTGTGGAAAACCCGGAAGAAAAGGTGGTCTATTTTATGGGAATGGATGAGGTCAGGTTCAGAAAGCCGGTCTTACCTGGAGACCAGCTTCGTCTTGAGCTGGATATGATTCAATATAGAAAAGGAGGGGCCTGCAAGATGAAGGGAAAAGCCTTCATAGGCGAGGATCTGGCAGCAGAGGCAATCCTTTTAGCAACCATAATGGATAAATAGCCTTTAAGCTTAACCCTTCTTCCTTTTTTCATCTCCAATGAATATTCATCCAACCGCTATAGTCGACCCTGAAGCCGAATTAGGCAAAAATATCTCCATTGGTCCTTATACCATAATCAATGAAGGTGTCCGGATCGGGGATAATGTGCAGATAGGCTCTAATGTTCTGATCGACTCAGGCACAATCATTGAAAGAAACTGCAAGGTTCATCACGGCGCTGTTTTAGGGACCCCTCCTCAGGATTTAAAATTTGGCGGAGAGAAAACTTTTCTGGAAATCGGGGAGAATACGGTAATCCGGGAATATGCTACAATAAATCGCGGTACCAGACATCGGGGCAAAGTCACTGTTGGCTCTAATTGTTTCATAATGATGTATGCTCACATAGCTCACGACTGCATAATCGGAAACAATGTTATCTTAGCCAACTCGGTTAACTTAGCCGGACATGTAACAATAGAGGATTACGCCATCATCGGCGGAGTGGTTCCGGTTCACCAGTTCACCCGAATCGGAGCCCACTCCATCATCGGAGGAGGGTTCCGGGTTCCCAAAGATGTCCCTCCCTATATCTTAGCTGGAGGGTATCCTTTACGCTATATAGGACTAAATATCATCGGTCTAAAAAGGAGGAACTTCTCCGCAGATACCATTCTGACTTTGAAGAAAGCCTGCAGGATCCTATTTCAATCCCAGTATAACACAACCCAGGCAGTAGAGAAAATCAAATCAGAAATCGAGCCTCTCCCTGAGATAAAACATCTCCTGGAATTCATCGAAAAAAGCGAAAGAGGGATTATAAAATAACAGCGTAGGGGCAGGGTTTCCCCGCCCTTTAGGTTTTTTTGATATTTGCTCTTGGTTGCTCCAGACCAATCGAGGATTTTTGCAGACATGCCCATTCGGTAGACCCATCTTGCCCTCAAGATAGGTCTCTTCAACTGTTAAGAAGAAATAAAAAAGGTAGGTCAGGCATTCCTGCCTGACCAGAAGGAACAGGCAGGATGCCTGTTCCACCAATCCTGTGAAGCTGAAGACTTTTAGCTTTCGACTTTCTAAAGAGATGGAAACCTGAAGGTCTCCACCACTACCTGAAAGTTAATTGACTAATCCACATAGATTTGTTATATATTAGCAACTTGTGATGAGAACATAGCCCGTCATTGCGAGGAGTACTCACGCATTTTGCGGGAGACGACGAAGCAATCTCTCCATACTGAACGGATTGCTTCGCCCATAGGGCCCGCAATGACAAATGTAAATGTCGGTTCTCTTTCTTGAGGAAAAACATGCAAAGAATCAAGGTCGGAGTCATAGGAGTAGGGCATTTGGGTGAGCATCATGCCCGGATCTATTCAGAGCTTCCTCAGGCTGAGCTTGTGGGGATATGTGATCTGGATACAGAGAAAGCCAGAACCAAAGCAGAAAAATATAAAACCACTTATTTTGAGAAATTAGACAACCTTCTTGAAAAAGTAGAAGCAATAAGCCTAGTAGTTCCCACTTCCTCGCATTATGAAGTCGCCAAAAAAGTTTTAGATAGAAATATTCATCTCTTAATCGAGAAACCGATTACCGAGACAGTTGTGCAGGCAGAAGAGCTTATTCAGATAGCAAAAAATAAAAATCTCACCCTGCAGGTAGGACACATCGAGAGGTTTAATCCCGCCCTACGGGCTGTTGAGAATATCAAGCTGGAGCCCAAATTCATCGAATCGCACCGTTTATCCTCTTTTAAAGAAAGAGGAACCGATGTGGCAGTCATTCTGGATTTGATGATCCATGATCTGGATTTAGTCCTTTATCTAGTGAAAGATAAAATTAAATCCGTGGAAGCCTCCGGGGTTTCGGTAATAGCTGAGACTGAGGATATCGCCAATGCCCGGATAACTTTTGAAAACGGGTGTGTGGCTAATATCACTGCCAGCCGCATCTCAGCCCGGCCTATGCGCAAGCTGAGGATCTTTCAGAAAAACGCCTATCTTTCCTTAGATTTCTTGGAGAAATCCGCTGAGATTTATAAATTAGTCGAAATTCCCAGAGCAGAATTACCCATCCAGAAAACGCTGGTCGGAGAAATCCCCATAGAGAAGCTTGGAAAAACCATAGTTTATGAAAAACTGGAGACTAAAAAAGAAGATATGCTAACCTCTGAACTTTCCTCTTTTCTTCAGGCAGTAGCTGGCAAAACACCTCCTCTGGTCACAGGCGAACAGGCAAAACAGGCTTTAGAATTAGCCCTGATTATAAGGGAAAAAGCAGCCCTTCATCTCCAGGCAACTAAATGAAAAAAAAGGTTTTGATCATAGCCGGTGAGCCTTCTGGAGACCTGCATGGGGCTGGGCTTATCCAGGAGCTGAAGAAGATAAATCCGGACATAGAATATTCCGGAGTCGGAGGAAACAAGCTAAAGCAGGAAGGAACGAATCTCTTATACAGCATAGAAAAACTTTCTTTTATGGGATTTTATGAGGTTTTAAAAAATCTAAAAGTCATCCGGGAGCTCAAAAAAAAATTACTCGATTTTATAGACCGGGACAAGCCCGATTTAGTCATACTGATAGATTATCCCGGCTTCAATCTTCGCTTTGCCAGGGAGATCAAAAAAAGGGGAATCCTAATTTTATATTATATCAGCCCTCAGATCTGGGCATGGGGAAAGAAAAGGATTAAAACGATAAAAGAATTAGTTGACAGGATGATAGTCTTCTTCCCTTTTGAGGAGAAACTTTATAAAGATGCAGGCGTTGAAGTAAACTTCATAGGCCACCCGCTTCTGGACTTAGTCAAGCCTTCTTTTTCAAAAGATGAATTTCAGAGAAAATCACAGTTGACCGGCAAAGAAATCCTGATCGGACTTCTTCCTGGCTCAAGGTGGCAGGAAATAGAGAAGGTTCTGCCAGTGATGGCACGGGCCTGCCTTATTTTGAAAAAAAGATTACCCAATTTAAGAGTTGCCATTGGTCTGGCACCCAATATCAACAGGGAAAGATTGCAGGTTTTGTTAAAGAAGCTGAACTTGGAAGCAATTATCCTGGAAGATCTGAGTTACGACCTGATGAGCCATTCAGACCTGTTGTTAGCCACTTCAGGCACAGCTACCCTGGAATCTGCGATCTCCGGCACTCCTCTGATTGTCCTGTATAAAACCAGTCTTTTCACTTATCTTTTAGCAAAAACTCTGGTGAAAATACCTAATATCGGGATGGTAAACATTGTGGCTGGGGAAAAGATAGTTCCGGAGTTTATACAATTTGAAGCTGAACCTGAGAGAATCGCACAGGAGATGGAAAAAATTCTGACGGACAAGGGTGAATATGAAAGGATAAAGAGAGACTTAGCTACAGTCAAGTACAGGTTAGGCGAAAAAGGAGCATACCAGAGAGGTGCCAGGATTGTGAACCAGATGCTGTCACAGGTTTTTCTATGAGTTTGAAAGAAAAATTTTATATATTTTTAATCTCGCTTTTAGGAGCAGTTCTTGTTTTGCTTTTAGGGAAAAGTTTGAAAATAGAATGGGTCGGGGTTGAAAATCTTAAGGAGATCAGGCAGAGAAAAGGGAAAGTTCTTTATGCTTTCTGGCACGGAAGGATGCTCATATTAGCCTATACTCACCGGGGACAGAAAAACCAGGTATTGTCAAGCCGGCATCGGGATGGACAGATAAGCGCCCGCATCATCCAAAGGCTTGGCTTCGGGACAGTATGGGGGTCAACTACTCACGGAGGAGTTGAGTCTCTCTTACAGATGGCTAACAAAGTCAGGGAAGGGTATGACATAGCTATCACTCCAGACGGTCCCAAAGGACCGGCTTTCAAAGCTCAGCCCGGAGCGGTTTTCATTGCTCGGAAAAGCGGAGTTCCCATAATCCCTATTACCAACTCAGCCCAGAGAAGATGGACCCTCAAAAGCTGGGATGGGTTCATCATTCCCAAACCGTTTTCCAGGGCAGTGATTTTTATCGGGAAGCCGATCAACGTTCCGGCAGAACTGTCGAAGGAAGAGCTCGATTTGAAAAGCAAGGAACTGGAAGAGCACCTGAACCTGCTTACCGAAAAAGCAGACAACTATTTTAAGGAATAGGATGTATTTCGCTTACAGTCTCTTATACTCCATAGCTTTTATTTTGCTTTTCCCTTATCTTTTCTTAAGGGGATTATTCGGAAGGCATGGCATTTTAGAGCGCCTGGGGAAAATCCGCATACCTGAAAAAATATCCTCTCCTCTGCTCTGGTTTCATGCGGCTTCAGTCGGTGAGATCAAAGCCCTGGCTACAATCCTGCCCAGGCTGAAAAGCTTGAGGCCTGATTGCTCTATAGCAGTTTCAGTAGTTACCAAAACCGGCAAAAAAGAGGCTTCAGGAACCCTTTCCCAGGTAGATTTGATTTTCTATTTTCCCCTGGATTTTCCTTTTATCTGGAGAAGGGTATTCAGGAAACTAAATCCCTCACTTCTGGCCTTAGTGGAAACCGAGTTCTGGCCCAACCTTATCCGGGAAGCTAAGAGTTACGGATGCAAACTCTGTCTGATCAATGGCCGCCTTTCCAAAACATCTTTCAAAAGATATCGCAGGATAAAAAGCTTTAGCAGTTTGGTTTTATCTAATTTTGACCTTTTCTGCATGCAGTCCTTAGAAGATGCTCAAAAGCTCTGGAATTTAGGAGGAGACAAAAACAAGACCGAGATCGTTGGGAATCTGAAGTTCGACCGCGCGCTTCTGGGTATCAACGGCTTGAACAAGACGGCTTTGCGCAGAAGGCTTGGTCTTTCAAAAAATGACAGGCTGATTATAGCCGGAAGCACACATCAGGAGGAGGAAAGGATAATCCTCTCTATTTTCAAGAGATTAAAACAAGAACAACAAGGTCTTGTGCTTCTCTTAGCGCCCAGGCATTTATCCCGCCTGAGCGAGATACAGGAACTGCTCTCTGAGTTGAAGCTGAAGTCTGTCAAAAAAAGCACGCTTAAAAAAGGTAAAGGGGCTGAGGTAATTCTCCTGGATACAATGGGCGAGCTGGAAAACCTTTACAGCATAAGCGAGGTAGCTTTTGTGGGAGGAAGTTTAGTTCCAACTGGAGGGCATAATATATTAGAACCGGCCAGCTACGGGATACCAGTTCTTTTCGGACCGCATATAGACAACTTCAAAACTGCCTCTGACCTTCTTCTGAAATACGGAGGCGGGATTATGGCAAAAGACCAAGAGGAGCTTTACCAGAAAATGTCCGAGCTTTTGAAAGATGATGCCCTGCGTAAGAAGATTGGGGAAAAAGGAAGGCAGGCACTTCTTTCTCAAACCGGGACTTCTGATAAAACCGTGCAGCTTCTCTTAAAGCTTCTATCCGGAGATGAAAAAAAATAAACTTTTCCTTTACTGGGAGAAAGAAGATAAGAGGAGTATCATCTCCTTTTTCTTGCGATTCCTTTCGCTTCTATACCTTACAGGATACCTAATCCGGAAATCTCTTTACGGCCTGGGGTTAATAAAGCCAAAAAAATTAAGCGCAAAGGTCATAAGTATCGGTAACATCACTGTTGGAGGCTCTGGCAAAACTCCTTTTGTCCTCTACCTGGCAAAGAAACTCATGGAAAAGAAAGTAAATTTTGCCATCTTAACCAGAGGATACAAAAGGTTATCAAAAGACACCATTGAGCTGGAAAAAATTGACTCTCCGGATATAAAATGGGAAGAAGTTGGAGACGAGCCTTATCTTTTAAGTAACCATCTGCCTGAAATCCCGATAATTGTAGACAAGGACAGATTCCATTCCGGCAGGATAGCTCAGGATAAATATAAAGCTGATTTTTTGCTCTTAGACGATGGATTTCAGCACTGGAGATTGAAAAGAGATCTGGATATTGTGATGATCGATTCCTCAATTGATCTGGAAAAAGAAAAACTCTTACCTTCAGGCAGACTCAGAGAGCCTCTATCCTCTCTTAAAAGAGCAAACCTCTTCGTTCTAACCAGGGTAGATCAATCTGAACGCAGAGACAAAGTAATCAAGTTATTGCAGAAATACAACCCTCAGGCTCCAATTGTAGAAAGTATCCTGCAGATGAGTTCAGTTCAAAACTGGAAAGACAAAACCGAAATCGATTTAAGCCAGCTCCAGGGAAAGAAAGGTTTAGCTTTCTGCGGCATCGGAAACCCCTTTTCCTTTGAGAGGACTTTGAAATCTTCAGGTCTGGAGATTTTGAATGCTTTTTTCTTTTTAGACCATTATATTTACACCCGAAAAGACCTTTTATTATTGCAAGCAGAGGCGAAAAAATCAGGAGCTTCATATCTTATCACAACTGAAAAAGATTCGATCAGGCTTCCGGATACAGGCGAATTGACTATCCCTCTCCTGGTGGTAAAGGTAGAATTAAAAATCATCTCCGGAGAAAAAAAACTCTGGGAGATTTTGAATATTTAAAAAACCAGTCATTCTGAGTCCGCCGAAGGCGAGACGAAGAATCCCTAAACTTTTATTAATAGATGTTTCACTCGGCTCAACAAGAGATAGTAGACTTTTTGATCATCGGCTCAGGCATCGCTGGCCTTTCTTATGCTCTGAAGGTCTCGGAATTAGGCAGCGTTGCTATAATCACCAAGAAAAAGGACTCAGAATCTAACACCAATTATGCCCAGGGTGGGATTGCTGCGGTTCTTTCAACGGATGACTCATTTGAGCTTCATATTCAGGATACACTGAAGGCTGGAGAGGGGCTTTCCAATCCAGAGGTGGTAAAAAAAGTAGTGGAAGCAGGTCCAGGAGAAATTCAGGAGTTGATCAAAGTAGGAGTGAATTTTACCAGGTCGAAAGATGATTTTGACCTGGGAAGAGAAGGCGGGCATTCACGCAAGCGGGTGGCTCATGCGGCTGACCTCACTGGAAAGGAGATTGAAAATGCGCTCATCCAGGCTGTCAAGAGCAGAAAAAACATAAAAATCTATGAAGACCACATAGCGGTTGACTTAATCACCCAGCATCATCTCCAGAATTATCAAAGAAAACCGGGCGAAAAAATAAAATGCTGGGGAGCTTATGTGCTGGATGTAAAAAAAGGGACAGTGGATAAATTCCTGAGCCGGATTACCCTTTTAGCCACAGGAGGTGCTGGCAGGATCTACCAGCATACTACGAACCCAGATATAGCCACAGGCGACGGCCTTGCTATGGCTTACCGGGCAGGTGCCCGGGTGGCAAATTTAGAATTTATCCAGTTCCATCCCACTTCTTTATTTCATCCTCAAGGCGATTCTTTTCTCATCTCTGAGACGGTTCGAGGAGAAGGCGGGAAATTGAGATTGAAATCTGGAAAAACCTTTATGGAGAACTATCATCCTCAAAAAGAGCTTGCCCCCAGAGACGTGGTTGCCAGGGCAATAGATGCGGAGCTTAAGAAAAGCGGAGACTCCTGCGTATATCTGGACATCACTCATCTGGACAAGGAATTCATCCTGCGAAGGTTTCCCAATATTTTTGGCCGCTGCCTGGCACTGGGCATAGACATAACCAGAGACTGGATACCGGTTGTTCCGGCAGCCCATTATATGTGCGGAGGAGTCGTCACCAATCTGGAAGCGGAAACTGACATAGAAAATCTTTATGCCTGCGGTGAAGTGGCGATGACCGGAATGCACGGTGCCAACCGGCTGGCATCCAATTCCCTGCTGGAAGCAGTTGCTTTTGCGAATTTTGCCGCTGAAGCCTCAAGAAAAAAGTTTGAATCTAACCAAGACCCTGAGTTTCCCCGGATACCTGAATGGAGCACCAAAGGGGTTTTCGACCAGAAGGAATGGGTGATAATCTCCCATGCCAGGCAGGAGATACAGTCTTTTATGTGGAATTTGGTGGGTATTGTCAGGTCGAACAGCCGTCTGGAGATGGCTAAAGCGAGGATAGACATTCTGCTTAAGGAGATAACCGAATTCTATCATAAGAACCCGGTGACCTATGAGGTCATAGAGTTGAGAAACATCTCTCAGGTGGCAGAGCTTGTCATCCGCTCCGCTCTTTTGCGTAAAGAAAGCAGAGGCTTGCATTATAATCAGGATTACCCGAAAAAAGATGACCAGAACTGGAAAAAGGATACGGTTCTTTCCGAGGTCGAATCTGAAGGTCAGAAGGAGTTGATCTGAATGCTTAAAAAAGAAGAGACCATCATCATTCTCGATTTCGGTTCCCAGTACACCCAGCTTATTGCCCGGAGGGTCAGGGAAAGCAAAGTCTACTGCGAGATTTTACCCTTTAATGCTGACCCTGATTCTTTCAAAGACAAAAATCTTAAAGGGATAATCCTTTCCGGCGGGCCATCCAATGTCTTTGATGAAGGTGCTCCAATCTGCGATAAAAGGGTATTTGATTTAAACGTACCCATTTTAGGTATTTGTTATGGTCTTCAGCTTTTAGCCTTTCTTTTCGGTGGAAAGGTCGAGAGAAGCAAGAGCCGGGAATACGGAAAAGCGATAATCAAAATCGAGGAGCACAAAGACCTCTTTAGAGGTTTCAAGAGAAAGCTTCAGGTCTGGATGAGTCATGGAGATTTCGTGTCCAAACTACCCAGAGGGTATAGAAAATTAGCCTCATCTGAGAATATCCCCTTTGCCGCAGTAAAAAATCCAAAGAAAAAAATCTTCGGGGTGCAGTTCCATCCTGAAGTCGCCCACACTCAGAACGGGATAAAGATAATTCAAAACTTTCTGTATGATATATGCGAATGTCACGGCGAATGGACTCCTAAATCCTTCATTGATTCCACGGTAAAAGAGATAAAATCAAGAGTCGGAAAAGAAAAAGTCGTCCTGGGGTTAAGCGGGGGAGTAGATTCCTCTGTCTGTGCCGTGTTGGTAAATAAAGCTCTCGGAAGACAGCTAAGCTGTATCTTTGTGGATAACGGCCTGTTGAGAAAAAACGAAGCCCAACAGGTCAAAGAGGCTTTTAAGGATTTCGACATGAACATAGTCTTTGTGGATGCCTCTGAGAAATTTCTTTCGCGTTTAAAAGGAATAATCGACCCGGAGGAAAAAAGAAGGATCATCGGCAGAACCTTCATTGAAGTTTTTGAGGAGGAAGCAAATAAAATCGGAGAAGTTAAATTTTTAGCCCAGGGGACTTTATATCCGGACGTTATCGAATCAACCTCTTTTAAAGGACCTTCTGCTACCATCAAGACCCATCATAATGTTGGAGGTCTGCCTGCGGAGATGAATTTACAGTTGATCGAACCCTTAAGAGAGCTGTTCAAGGACGAGGTGCGCAGAATCGGAAAAGAATTAAAGCTACCGAACAATATTCTTGGAAGACATCCTTTTCCTGGACCTGGCTTGGCAGTTAGGATTTTAGGCGAGATCACCAAGGAAAGATTGGATATTTTAAAAGAGGCGGATGATATTTTCATCCAAGAGTTGAAAAGCTCAAAATATTATCAAAAAGTCTGGCAGGCATTCTGCGTTCTTTTACCAGTCCAGTCAGTTGGGGTGATGGGGGACGAAAGGACTTACGAGAACGTGGTCGCCTTAAGAGCTGTTACCAGCTTAGACGGGATGACCGCAGACTGGGCACATCTTCCCTACGGTTTAGTTGGAAAAATCTCCAATCGAATAATAAATGAGGTCAAGGGAATAAACCGCGTGGTCTACGATATCAGCTCCAAACCTCCAGCCACAATCGAGTGGGAATAAATCGTAGGGGCAGACCTGCGGAGGCTGTTGCCGAAGTCTTTTTTGGGAGTAATTTTATGTAGGGACAGGGCTTGTCCCTGTCCTAACTCTAATGCGGACAGCCACAAGGGCTGTCCCTACGTCAACGACTCCTGACTCACTATTACCTTTCAATGAGTTAAGCAACAGCCCCTGCGTGTCTGCCCAAATAATTCAAGCGACCCTTTCAAGGTCGCCTTAATCCCTGTCTACTGCCTACTGTCTACTTTTTTAGCCTTTTTAGTCTTTCCTTCGCATCCTCAACTTCCTTTATTCCGGGGTCTGCATTTTTCCAGATATCCAGAAACTCCTCATATTTCTCAATCGCCTTTTTGTTCCAGCCGGATTTTTCATAAGCCAAGCCCAAAAGATAATAAGCTTTTACTGCCCTGGAAGACCATACTCTGTCATCATCATATCTTGAAAGTGCCCTTTCTAACTCAGATACTGCCTCGTCCAGTCTGCCTGTCTTCAAGTAAATTTCCGCCAGATGAGAACGGAGATCAAAAGATGGAGTTGGTGAGTCCTTATATGCCCTTTCTAAATAGCTCAATGCCATGTTTGTGTCCCTTTTGATTAACTCGATGTCGCCCAATGTCCACCAGTAAGAAAACATCAACTTTGGATTCTTCTCCTCAATATCCTTTTTCAAAGCCTTTGCTAATTCCTCAGCTTCAGCGATTTTTCCACTCTTAGTGAGAAGAAAAGCGTAACCATCCCTCCCATATATTGGGTCATTAGGTTTGGCTTTTTTGTATATTTCCATGCCCATTTCCACTTCCTTTAATGCTAAACCCATCTTTTTCTGCCTTTCATAGAGAAGAAATGCCTTATCGAAATGTTTATAAGCATTCATGTCCCCTTCAAACTGTTCCATCCTGTCTCCGGCAATGCCGTCATCTAAGACCTTGAGGGCATCTTCGAATTTCCCCTGGTAAAAAGGAATCCGTTCTAAGTATAACCTTCCCATTGACCTCAAACGCTTCTCGCTGCTGGAAGAGAGGGCCTGAAAGCAGTTTTCTGCTTTAACATAATCTTTCTTGAAAACATACATATCCCCCAGCATGTACTGAGACGAATAGAAGTCGGGTTTTATCTCTAATGCTTTCTTGTAAGATTCAATTGCCTGGTCGAGCTTGCCATTCCAGGCATATAACTCAGCTCTTGAATCGTAGGGATTAGGTTCATCCGGGGCTAATTCTATATACTTGTTTATAGCCCAGATAGATTTCTCAAAATCTCCCATCTCATTGTAAGTATAGGCAAGAAAGTTGTAAGCCAGCTTATAGAGAGGGTCTATCTGGATGGCTTTGCTAAGATAATGAACTGCTTCCTCGAACTCGTGTAAATTACGGTAATAAATTTGCCCTAATACATAAAATGCGTCTTTTTCATCAGGATAACTTTCCACTATTTTTTTTAGTCCGTTTATAGCTTGAGAATAATCACCTGTTATATATGCTTCAAAACCTTTAATATAAAGTTTCTCCTTCTGGGTTATCTTATCTGTGTATTTCGCAGCTTTGGCAATGAACTCTCTTGCCGCCCTATCATCGCCTGATTGATTAATTACTGCCAGCCAATAATATGCCATAGCGAAGGTAGAATCAAACTCCAGAGCTTTTTTAAGACTTTTCTCTGCCTCTGTCCAGTAATATTTATTAGAGTAGTCCATCCCCTCCAGATAGTAACGATATGCTTCCTGTGAATGGGTGGTAACCTTAGCCACCGACGGTTCCTTCTCCTGCTGGGCTGCAGCAGGAAGCGAGAGGTCTTTTTTTAGTGCTACGGTTAGTTTATCAACCAAAGAAAAGACATCTTGTTCCTTCTCTCCGGTGATCCGTTGAGATGTTTTTATTTCACCAGTTCCGACATCGACTAACTGGGTTGTTATTTCGATTCTTGGCTTAACTTGAAGTATACTTCCCAAAAGCATCCATTTAGCCCCGGCTTTTGTAGCAACCTGGGTGGCTATATTCTTATCTATCCTTTTCTGTCCCTCTTTACCTAAAAGCTTGAGGATATCATATAATCTCTGGCTGGAGACCACTTTGAGATATTGCGACTCCGATAGGCCGGTGATAAGTAGATTAGTAACGATTTCGCCAAGCTTTTGTTTATCCTCTGTATCAACTAAATTCTCAAAGTACATTATGGCTAAGGAGTTTTCTTTGGCTACTGCCCCTTTTTCAGGACCAATCTCAAATTTGAAAGGTTTGAGAATCAAGAAAAGCAAAACCAAAATGAAAACAATTGAGGCAGGAATTACAATCGGAAGAACTTTCTTTTTGGGCTTGGGAGCAATCGCCTCTTTAGAAATCTGACCAGTCTTCACATAATCAAAACTCTTTCTTTCTCTTCTTAAATCTGCCAGAAGATCATCTATGTGCTGGTACCTCTCATCTTTTTCTTTTGCCAATGCCTTGTAAACCATATCCTCTAATTTAGCTGAGACCTGATTGTTGAAACGGGCTATAGGTTGTGGCTCCTCGTTAATTATTGAGTAGATAACAGCGGCTTGATGTTCTCCTCCAAAAGGAAGTTTTCCGGTTAAAAGCTCATACAAAACAACTCCAAAAGAAAAAATATCTGATCTATAATCGACTTCCTCACCTTGAGTCTGCTCCGGTGACATATAAGCAAGAGTCCCTAAAGTCGAGCGAGTCTTGGTCAGCTTTGTGGCTCCTTTTAGCTTTGCCAGACCAAAATCCATTATCTTCACTTGCCCACGGGGAGTAAGCATTATGTTATCTGACTTGATATCCCGGTGCACAATCCCCTTCTCATGAGCCATAGCCAACCCTTCACACACTTGAATCCCAATATCCAAAACCTTCTTTATGGAGAGAGTTTCTTTCTCAATCACTTGCTTCAAAGTCCTGCCTTCGCAGTATTCCATAACTATAAACATATGCCCCTCAAATTCATCAATCTCGTGAATAGTGGTGATGTTAGTATGGCTTAAAGCTGATGCGGCTTTGGCTTCGTGGATGAATCTTTCCTTCTCCACAGGCTCAGAGGTCAGATGCGGAGGCAAAAACTTCAAAGCCACCAGGCGGTCTAACTTGGTATCCTGGGCTTTATAGACCACACCCATCCCCCCTTCACCAAGCTTTTCTATGATTTTGTAATGCGAGATAGTCTTGCCAATCATAACCTGTTACACTTGGTCATCGAACTCATCCCTCATTCCCTTCTCTTACAAAGAGAAGGGAGGTGAAAGTCACTCTCTTTTCAAGAGAGGGATTCAGGGTGAGTTCCGACCGTGAAATTATTTTGCCCAGCATAGCTCCCGCTGATAAAAATTAGGCTATGGTTTTAATAAACTGAGAAATAACTCAATAGTCAACTAAAAAAGCTATAGGGGTACTCATTTGAAACCTTAAAAAATTCGCAAAAAACTCAGAGACAGAACAATGTCTTGTATTTACGAATGACCTCACACTTACCCTCTCCTCTACGAGGAGCGAAGCCTCCGTAGGACCGTAAAGCTTTTATCGGCTGAAAGGTGAGGGCAACTTGTTCCCTCCCCTTGAGGGGAGGGATAGGGTGGGGTCAATTTCAAGAGAAAACAAAAAATAACTTTCATTTGCCAAAAACCGAGATTAAACTTATATTTGAAAAGTTGATAGAACCGGTTAATCGAGATAGTTAAGTTTTTGTTTTGACTGAGAACTAACAGATTTTCTTATAGATTAGACTTAATATCAGAACAGTAATCCAATGTCTGAATTCGTCCAGATAGCCTTTCCCTTTTTTCTAAGGAAAACTTTCACCTATAGTGTGCCGAATAATCTAAGGGAGAAGATAAGACCCGGTCAAAGGGCTTTAGTCCCCTTTGGCAGGGAGAGGAAACTTGGATTTGTCGTCGAGGTCAGCCCCACTTCAGAAGTGAAGAATACCAAGGAGCTTTTAGACCTTATCGATGATGAGCCGATCATTTTACCTGAAATCCTGGAGCTTACCAGATGGGTCTCAGAATATTATTATGCCCCCTGGGGGGGATGTCTGAGAGCCGCTCTTCCGCCGGAACTGCAGGTACGCAGCCTTCTCTGGGTTCACAAGAAAGAGTCTCCCCTTCTGGACTATGCAGACACCAGGACAAAGTTTTCCTCCATTGAGCAAAAAATCTTTGACGAACTTGAGGAGAAAAAGCCTAAGAAGATAACCTGGCTGGAGAAAAAAATCGGTTCAAGAGGGATCTATTCAGCTCTGCACTCGTTAGAGCAAAAAGGAAAAGTCGAGTTGTATTACGAGCTGAGCAAGCCTAAATCCAGCATAAAGTATGAGAAGATGGTCTCTTTAAAGGGAAATTCTCCGGAGGAGATTAAGTTGCTTGAAACCTATATCGAGACTAGCCGGAAAAAATCTTCAAAGGAAGCTTTATTACTCCAGCTGTTGATAGAGGAGAACAGAGAGTTTTCCTTAAGGGAGATAAATCAGAGGATTAACCGGGCATCTCAGATTCTGAATAGATTGGAAAAGGAGGGATTAATCAAAACCTTCTATAAAGAGAAACTTAGAGAACCTCCCTGGGGGATGAATGTGGAGTCGGCGCAGGAATTCTCTTTAACCCAGGAACAGAAAGATGTCCTGCAGAAATTAGAAATCGGGTTAACCGGGGAGAAATATCAACCCTTTTTGCTGTACGGAGTAACCGGGAGCGGAAAGACACATGTGTATATAGAAATCATCAAGAAAGTTCTGGGAAAAGGAGAGACAGCTTTAGTCTTGGTTCCGGAGATTTCCTTAACTCCTCAGATCATCTCCCGTTTCAAATCCGTTTTTGGAGAACAGGTGGGGCCTTTTCATTCCAGCCTTTCTCCGGGTGAGCGGTTTGATGCCTGGAGAGGGATTAAATCCGGAAAAATAAAAGTGGTTGTGGGGACCAGATCAGCCATCTTCTCCCCTCTTTCAAATCTGGGGATAATAGTGGTGGATGAGGAACACGATTCTTCTTACAAACAGAAAGAACCCGACCCGAAATATAATGCCAGGGACTTAGCTTTGGTCAGGGGAAAAATGAATAAAGCCCTGGTCATCTTAGGTTCAGCCACACCCAGTTTAGAAAGCTTTTACAACGTGGAAAAGGGTAAATACACCCTTTTACAGTTGACTCAAAGGGTAGATCATATCCCACTTCCTGAAGTTGAAATTTTTGACCTGAGAGAGGAGAGGAAAAAAGGTAACTATTCGATATTTTCCTCTGCGCTTTCTTCACGGATGCAAAAAAAGATAGAGAAAAGTGAGCAGGTGATTCTCTTTTTAAATCGCAGAGGGTTTTCCAACTTCGTCAAATGCCAGGAGTGCGGTTATGTTTTCCGCTGCCCGAACTGTGACATAACCTTGAATTTCCACCGCACCGATTTCTCTTTACGCTGTCACTACTGCAACTACATTGTCCCGGCGAGTGACCTCTGTCCTCAATGTAATGGAAGTAGATTTGCATACAAAGGTATGGGAACCCAGCGTGTGGAAGAAGAGATAAAGAAGCTTTTCCCTGGAACCTCTGTCCGCCGTATGGACCAGGATACAACATACAGAAAAGATTCCCATTACGAAATCCTTAAAGGGTTTGCCTCTAAGGATTTTAACCTGCTTCTGGGAACACAGATGGTAACAAAAGGTCTTGATTTTCCTGACGTGACCTTGGTCGGTGTGATTTTAGCTGATACCTCTTTAGATTTTCCGGATTTTAGAGCAAGGGAGAAAACCTTCCAGCTTTTGACTCAAGTGGCAGGAAGAGCCGGCAGGGGAAAATTAGGAGGGGAAGTCATCTTGCAAACTTATTATCCTGAGGACTGGGCAATCAAGCTTTCTGCTGAACAAAATTTTCAGGAGTTTTATAAAAGAGAGATAGAAGAAAGAAAGGAGCTTTTTTACCCGCCCTTTAGCCGGCTGGTTTTAATCAGATTTCAGGGAAAAGAAGAAGTGAAAGTCCAGAAGGCGGCGGAATCTTTTGGAGTCAAGCTGACAGAAAGTCTAAAGTCTAAAGGCTATAGTCAAAAGTCAAAATCTTTACAGATTCTTGGTCCCACATCGTCACCTCTTCCTAAAATAAAAAACGATTATCGCTTTCAGATTTTGATAAAGACCAAAGAGGTTCGAACAGTGACTAAGACGATTAACTCTATTTTCGAAAAAGGCGCTGAAAAAAAATATTCCGGAGTTAAAATCTCAATTGACGTCGATCCTCTGGATATAATGTAAAATAATTGTCACGATTAAGGATGAAGTTGTAGGGGCGACCCGCCGGGTCGCCCCTACTTTTCAACTTGGATTCAATCTGCCCGCAACGTATAATCATAATGCTGTTTTCTTCTTGACAAAGATTTTATATCTGTTAAGTTAAAAGCTTCAAGGGAGTTGAGATTATGATAACTATCGAAGATTTAAAGCAGAATGAAAAAGTTCAAACTCTGATCGCCAAGGCAGATAAGGTCTTGGGCGAAATCGGGTACACTGAGCATGGCCAGAGACATGCCAGTTTATCAGCCAACATTGCCTATAACATTATGATCCGCCTGAAGAAACCCGAAAAAGATGCTCAGTTAGCTGCAATTGCCGCTTATCTGCATGACATTGGAAATGTGATCAACCGGGACTATCATGCCCAGACCGGAGCGCTTCTGGCTTATCAAGTATTATTAGATATGGGTATGCCTGTATCCGATGTGATGGACGTTGTAGCAGCCATTGGCAATCATGATGAAAAGGATGGTCAGCCAGTAAGCGATATCTGTGCAGCGGCCATCTTAGCTGACAAATCAGACGTGCACAGCTCGCGGGTGAGAAACTTAGAGATGATCAAGCAGGATATTCACGACCGGGTGAATTATGCGGCTAAGAGTTCCTTTTTGCGGGTGGATGAGGAGAAGAAAACCATCTCCCTGGAGATAAAAATCGATACCTCCATCTCCCAGGTGATGGAGTATTTTGAGATTTTCTTGTCACGGATGATGGTCTGTCGCCGAGCCGCAGAATATCTGAAGATGAGATTTGAACTGGAGATAAACGGACAGAGGCTGCTATAGAATATTACTGGAGTGTAAAGCTTTAGCTTTACCTTTTGGTACAATATTTAGAAAGTTCTCTAAAAGAATTTAAATTTACGGGGCTGGAAGCTCCGACTACGGGTGTGCACTCTTGATCTTTCGTAGAACGGACACTCTGTTCGTCAATAGGAACAAAATATGAAAAAGAAAATAGATTACAAGACCTCCGGCGTGGACATAGACCGGGCAAATTTAGCCAAAAAAAGGATTAAAAACTTAGTCCGGACGACTTTCAGCAAAAATGTTCTTGCCGATATAGGAAGTTTCGGCGGACTCTATGCTCTGGTTAAAAAAGATTATAAAGACCCGGTCCTGGTTTCAAGCGTGGATGGGGTGGGCACCAAACTGAAGATCGCTTTTCAGATGAACAAACACGATACCGTGGGAGAGGACCTGGTAAATCACTGTGTGAACGATATCCTGGTCCATGGTGCCAGGCCCCTGTTCTTTTTGGATTACATAGCCACTGGTAAACTTTACCCGACAGTTATAGAACAGATTGTCAAAGGGCTGGTTCGGGGCTGTTCAAAAAACAGTTGCTCCCTTATCGGTGGTGAAACCGCGGAGATGCCGGATTTTTACGAACCGGAAGAATATGATTTAGCCGGATTTATCGTCGGAATAGTCGAAAAGAAAAAAATAATCGACGGCTCAAAAATTTCACCGGGCGATTTGCTTTTAGGCTTAGGCTCGAATGGACTGCATACTAATGGCTACTCTTTAGCGCGTAAAGTCTTATTTAGCGTCAAAGGATATAAAGCCGGTGACTACGTTAAGGAACTTAAGAATCAATTAGGAAAAGAGCTACTTAAGAGCCACCGGTCTTATTCTAAACCAATTTTTAAAGTCTTAGAAAAACACCTGATCAAAGGTATGGCGCACATCACTGGCGGAGGGATTCCAGGCAATCTCATAAGGATACTGCCTGAAGGCTGCCAGGCAAGAGTAAACGTCTCTTCCTGGAAAATACCCCGGATTTTCGATTTCATCCAGAAAGCAGGCAACATAGAATCTGAAGAGATGTTCAAGGTTTTCAATATGGGCATCGGTCTGATTTTAGTCATACCAAAAGAAAACGCAGAAAAAGTAAGAAGAGATTTGCTGAGATACGGGGAAAAGGTTTTTCGGATAGGCGAGATAATCTCAGGAAAAAGAGAGGTCAAATTACTCGGTCTTTCAGAGGTGGAAAAATGATTTTGCTTCTGGTAATGGACGGCTTTGGGATAAATGAAAAAAAAGAGGGAAATGCGATAGCCCTGGCAAAAAAGCCGAATTTAGATAGACTTTTTGTTGATTATCCTCACACGGTTTTAGGAGCATCAGGTCTGGATGTAGGTCTGCCTGAGGGACAGATGGGGAATAGCGAGGTCGGACATCTGAACTTTGGAGCAGGAAGGATAGTCTATCAGGAGATCACCCGGATAGATAAAGCCATCAAAGATGGCTCTTTTTTTGAGAACAAAGTTCTGCTTGAGGCGATGAATAAAGCCAAAGAAAATAATTCTGCTCTACATCTTATGGGTCTGGTCTCAGACGGAGGAGTGCACAGTTCTTTAAATCATCTTTATGCCCTGTTGAGATTAGCTAAGAATAAAGGTGTGAGAGAACTATCCGTGCACGCTTTTATGGATGGACGAGACACTTCACCAACCGCAGGTAAAGAATATATTAAACAGCTTTTAGAGAAATTCAGAGAATATGGCATCGGCTCTCTGTCAACTGTGGTGGGTAGATATTACGCAATGGACCGGGACAAAAGATGGGAAAGAGTTCAGAAAGCATATCGGGCAATGGTCTACGGAGAGGGGAAATTAACCTCTGATCCGGTAAGGGCTGTTGAGGAATCTTACCAAGAAGAGGTAACTGATGAGTTTATCAAGCCGATTGTTGTCTCTGAATCAGGTAATCCTCTTTCTGGAAGGATAAAGGAAAATGACATGGGAATCTTTTTCAATTTTAGAGCCGATAGAGCACGGGAGCTTTCATACGTTTTGTCAGAAAAGGATTTTAAGGAATTTGATAGAGGGAATAACCTGACTATTCATCTGGTAAATATGACTCAGTATGATGAGAAACTCAAAACACCTGTGGCTTTTCCGCCAAACAAGCTTAAAAATATCCTGCCTGAGGTTTTGTCAAAGCGAGGTTTGAAACAATTACGCATTGCTGAGACCGAGAAATATGCGCATGTGACTTTCTTCTTTAACGGAGGCGAGGAACCCCCATTTGAAGGCGAGGATAGGATTCTGGTTCACTCTCCAAAGGTGCCAACTTATGATTTAAAACCGGAGATGAGCGCCTATGAGGTAACAGATAAAGTTGTCCAGGCAATCGAGTCAAAAAAATATGATTTCATTCTTTTGAATTATGCCAACCCGGATATGGTGGGCCATACTGGAATTTTAGAAGCAGCAATAAAGGCAATAGAAGCAGTAGATACCTGCGTAGGAAGGGTGGTTGTTGCTGTCAGGAATGTAGGTGGCACAGCAATGATCACCGCAGACCACGGAAATGCCGAGATGATGGTGGATTATAACAACGGCGAGCCTTTCACTGCCCACACCACAGATTTGGTTCCGTTTATATTAGTGAAAAATGGTTTCAACGGAAAATTAAGACCCAGAGGTATCTTAGCCGACGTCGCCCCAACCATTTTGTATCTGATAGGAATACCAAAACCTACAGAGATGGATGGGGTAAATTTGATTTTGTTGTTGTGTTGTAGAGACGCATAGCATGCGTCTCTCAATGACGTTTTTCTGGTATTGATATGAGAACTTTACAGAAAATAAAGAAAATTTTAGAAGATCATAAAATTGAGCTAAGATATAAGTTTAAGGTAAAAGATATAGGTATCTTCGGTTCTTATGCAAGGGGTGAGCAAAAAAGTAAGAGTGATATAGATTTATTGGTGGAATTTGAGGAACCTGTAAGTCTGCTTAAGTTAGTCAGTCTCGAAAACTTCCTGAGAGAAATGCTTAAAGTCAAAGTTGAAGTCATTCCCAAAAAGGATGTGAGACCTGAATTAAGAGAAAAAATTTTTAAAGAGGTTATTTATATATGAAAAGGGACATTTCAATCTATTTGAAAGAATTGTAGAGACGCATTGCATGCGTCTCTATTCCAAAAGTAAAGAATTTTTTTGAGTTATTGGATATTTCCCAAGTTATATCGAGTAATATATTAAGAGATGGTGGAGAAGAGTTTACATGATAAATTTCAAACTAATAGGAATCAAATTAGGTGAAGGACTAAAATATGACACTTCGATTAACGAAATCAACAGAATAGCAACAGCCATTTTTGATTTTCCAATCTCGTCTCATCCACACGGGAGTATCACATCTTCACGTTCTCAATTAATTTTTGATTGGGTAATGACTTTGGCTGAACGGCATATCGCTGACGAAAGAAAACTTCAGTTATTCCAGGAGTTTATTAATGTTTTAACTCCAGAAAATAGTCCTTTAAGAAATCTGATAAAAGAAACTACAGGAATTTATAAATTTGATTTTTGGAGTATAATTCATAAGGATATTGTTAGTGCTGCAAAAAACAAATTCGAAGATGGTTATTATGCTGATGCCGTAGAGTCAGCTCTCAAGGAAATTAATATTCGTGTCAAGAAAATAGTTCAAGATAAGATTGGGCAAGAGTTAGATGGTGCATCTCTCATGAACAGAGCATTTTCTCTGGACCATCCAATAATAGTCTTAGATGACCTTTCATCTGAAACTGGTAAAAACATACAAAAAGGATATATGCAAATTTTCGCTGGAGCAATGACGGGTATAAGAAATCCTAAGGCACATGAAAACATTGTCATCGATAAAGAAAGAGCTATTCACTTTACCTTTTTGGCAAGCCTTTTAATGCATATATTAGACGAATCAGATTACTAATTTTTGGTATGTTCCGGGAATGGATTTATCAGATCCAATCCAATAAAAACATGAAGAAGGAAGGATGACATTATATAAAAACCAATACCGCATAGAATCCACACGACTAAAAGAATGGGATTATTCCCGTTACGGGTATTATTTTGTGACCATCTGCACAAAAGACAAGCAGCATTTCTTGGGTGACATTGTAGGTGATGAAATGGAATTGTCGGAGATTGGGAAATTAGTTGCTGAAGAATGGCAAAAGACTGAAAAAATTAGGGATTATGTGAAATTGGATGAATGGGTGATAATGCCCAATCATTTGCACGGGATAATTATAATTCAGAATGAAAACAACGTAGAGACGCATGGCCATGCGTCTCAAAACCCCCATATACCTTCTGGAGACGCATTCAATGCGTCTCTACGAAAAGATAATTTATCAAACATCATTCGTGGATTCAAATCTGCCACGGTCAAAAAAGCTCACCAAAAAGGTTTTACGAATTTTGCCTGGCAATCCAGATTTTATGACCACATTATCAGGAATGAGAAAGAGTTGCACGATATCAGGGAATATATAATCTATAACCCTTCGAAGTGGCAATTTGATGAAGAAAATAAGATTAATGATAAGAAAACGAAATACTAAAACAAAGGGTATAAATATATGGAGACGCATTCGATGCGTCTCTACAAAATCTTATGACCCATAACAAAACTCTTCTTTTCATCTTAATCTCAGCCCTTTTATTCTCTTTATCCTTTCCTCCTTTCCCAACTGGCTTTTTAGCTTATTTTAGCCTTGTCTTTCTGCTTTTTGCCCTGGAGGAAAAAGGTGGCTGGGAATCTTTTAAATTAGGTTACATCTGGGGGCTGGTGACAAATGTATTGCTTTTATACTGGATTACCTGGGCAACACTTCCGGGAGTTTTGGGTGCTATTCTTATCTTGTCTCTGTATACCGCTTTCCTTTTCCTTTTTTACTCCTGGGTTCAAAAAGCGCTCAAGGAAAAAGCTGTCTTTTTTATGCCTTTTCTCTGGGTCTTGATGGAATATGGCAGATCCTTTTTTGAGATTGGCTTTCCCTGGCTTAATTTATCCTATACCCAGACCTATTATCTGAGCTTAATCCAGTATGCATCCATAGTTGGCAATTATGGAGTGTCCTTCTGGATCGCCTGGGTCAACGTTCTCGTATACCTGGGAGTCAAAAATTTCGCCTCCAGCAGAAAGGTATTGACCTATGCGGCTTTAATTCTCCTTTTGTTCTTATTGCCGTTTTTGTATAGCAGCAAAATCTTGAATCAAAAAACAGACGCCAGACAGATTGATATCACCTTAGTTCAGGGTAATATCCCCCAGGATGTCAAATGGGATTACAAGCTCCTGGATTACAATTTTAAGGTTTTTGATGACTTGACCAAAAAGGTTCCGGAAAAAGTCGACCTTATTTTATGGCCTGAAACTGCAGCCCCCTGTTATCTGCGGGCTGAGCCTAAATATTTTTCACTAATCAAATCCTTATCTGATTCTCTTCAGACTCCGCTGGTTCTGGGCACTAACGATTATTCAGTGCTGGGACAGGGGAGCTATCTTTACTACAATTCCGCTTTTTATTTTGATCCTTATCAGAATAATTTTGCGGTCTATAATAAAATTCATCTTGTGCCTTTTTCAGAATGGGTCCCCTATCCGAAAATCTTAGGCTGGCTTTACAGAATAAAGTTCGGGCTTTCAGATTATACCCCGGGAAAAGATTATGTCCTTTTCGAAAATCCGAAAGGGAAATTCCCGGCTTTGATCTGCTTTGAGGCGGTTTTCCCTGATCTGGTTAGAAAATTCGTCTTAAAGGGAGCAGATTTTTTAGTGAACATTACCAATGATGGCTGGTGGGGAAAAACAGCCGGACCTTACCAGCACGCTCAGATCAACGTGCTCCGGGCAATTGAGAATCGGATAAGTATTGCCAGATGTGCCAATACCGGAGTCTCGATGTTTGTGGATCCGTATGGACGAATCACCCAGAAGACCAAAATCTATGTTCAGGATGTCTTGACCGGTAAGATTCCGCTGAGAAATGAGCTGACCTTTTACACCCGATATGGCGACTGGTTTGCTAAGGGAGTTTCTCTGCTTTCTGTTCTGGTCTTAGCGTATAGTCTTTTAAAGAAGGTGGTAGGTCATAGATAGTAGATAGTAGATAGTATACAGTAGAGAGGGAAGAAAAAATGAGACGATTGATTTTTACCTTTTTTTGGATTTTAATCTTATCCAACCCGCTCTTTTCCGCAGTTGGGGACTGGACTACTTATACTAATATGAACTATTCAAAGCAGATTCTTCTAAAAGATGGTTATCTGTGGGTGGCAACAACTGGAGGATTGGTAAAGTTTAATCTCTCAGATGAGTCCTACAGGAAAATAACCAATGTGGAAGGTTTGGGTGGAAATTATCTTTATTCTTTGGCCGTTGATACGGCTGGTACTTTCTGGTTTGGCGCGAAGAACGGGACTTTGACTAAACATAATCCCCAGGGTAATTCTTTCAGGATATATGATTTCCTGGACCGGGATGGCTCAAGGCTCCGGATAAAATATATCGCTCCGGATGAAGATAAGCTCTGGGTCGGACTGAATAAAGGTGTAAGCCTTTTTCAGATTTATAAAAACGACGGGGAGATCAAGGAAACCTACAGGCATTTCGGGAATTTAGCCCAGGAGGTTGAGGTCAACTCAGTTGCCCTCACACCGACTAAAGTCTGGGTCGGCACAGTTAAAGGGGTTGCCTTTGCCCTTAAAGACGACCCGAATCTTTTAGATTATTCTCACTGGTATTCCTTTGTATCCGGTCAGAAAGGGCTTACCAACGACACAGTCAATACTGTTTTGAGTGTGGATGAAGAGATTTATATCGGCACAAATAAAGGGGTTTTTGAATTTAATAGTGCAGATTCGAGCTGGTCCCTTTCCGGTTTAAATAACCTGATTGTGCGTGACCTGAAATATAGTTCAGGAAAAATCTATGCAGGCACAAATTCCGGGCTTTTTGTCAACGAAAACAGCATCTGGTCTCAGGTAAGCACCTCAGGATTGACAAACGGAAATCTAAACGCAGTGGCAATCGAGACCTCAGGGAATATCTGGGCAGGCACTCAAGGGTCCGGTATCTCGGTTTATTCTAATTCGACCTGGAGAAACTTCCAGATAGATGGTCCCCCGGGGAATATCTTCAACAAGATAGCAGTACAGGAAGATGGCAAGATCTGGTGCTCCAACTGGTCTGGAGGCGGCTCCTCTTTTGATGGCATAACCTGGAAGGGAATTCAGGATACTCTGCGTACCCTTTTTGGCATCTGGCCATGGATGGCTACTGTAACCTTAGATCTTGAGGGAAATGTCTGGTTTGGCTCCTGGGGGAGCGGTTTATTTAAGTTAGATTCACAAGGAAACTGGTCCAGATATGATTCCACTAATAGCGAGTTAAGACCAACCCTTAAACCCTATGAGACAGTGGTAAGTGATGTGGTGGTAGATGAGGCTGGAGTAAAATGGATGGCTAACTGGGAAGGGGTGGAGGGGAGATGTGTTGTGGCACTGCAGAATAATCTTTGGACTCCTTATCTTTCCTTAGATGGGATAAGATCAAATTTAATAAACTCTCTTTATGCAGAAGGAGGACGTCTCTGGATCTGCAGCCAAGGTGTCGGTCTGGGTTTTCTGGATTACAAAGGCACACCCGGCGATAAAACGGATGATTCCATACATTATTATGACCAGACTAATGACTACCTTTCGGGCAACGACGTGAGAACCGCCAGAATCGACCTTAAGGGAACCCTATGGGTTGGAACCAATGGCGGATTGAGCAGGTATGACCCTGATATCAGAAGGTTCCTGGGCGTGCAGCTTCCAGATCCCTTAGGACCTCAGGTTAACTGGATAGCAGTAGACGAGATGAACAACAAATGGATCGGAACGATAAACGGGGTGGGCGTGATTAATGACCGGGATTCGTTTATTTACGTTTTCAATACAACTAACAGCAAATTGGTAGATGACCTGGTCTGGTTTATCAATATAGACAATAGCAGAGGCAAAGCCTGGATCGGAACCGAGAATGGACTTTCCTCTTATCAATATAAAGTTCCTGCAGAGAATCTCTGTCAGGTTCATCCATATCCCAATCCGGTGGTTTTGCGGAACGGAGATGAAAAGGTTACTTTCGATGTCCCTCTGGAGACTAAGGTGAGGATATATACTGTGGCTGGAGACTGGGTGGCAGAGGCTAAATCCGGCGGGATTGGAAAAGAATGGGATTTAAGGAATAGATCCGGTAATCTGGTCGCCTCGGGAATTTATCTTTTCCTTTTATTTGACAACCAGCGTGGCACCTGTGCCGGGAAGATCGTGGTCATACGTGAATAAAAAGGTATGGGGTTCGAACTTCTCTATTTAGCAGATCTGGACGAGCAAAAATGGGAAGAGCTTCTTTTCAACTCTCCTTACAGCACCTTTTACCATAAGTCCGCCTGGGCTAAACTCTGGTTTTCCAGCTTTGTCTATTTCACGCCTCTTTTTTTAGTTTATTCAGGTGAGAATGGAGAATATAAGACAGGATTCCCTTTTATCCTCTCTGATAAGTACAGGTTGAAAAGGGCCTACTCGATGCCCTTTGGCACCTATGGCGGAATGATCCTCTCTAAAGAGCTTTCGTCAGAGGAAGCCGAAGAGCTATACAGAAAAATCGATGAGGAGTTAAGGAAACTCAAACTGGCAAGTGTGGAGGTGATAGATTTTTTCGGTCAGCAAAAGAATCTTAGCCAGTACGGTTATAATGCTGTGAAAGCTTATACCCATCTTCTGGATTTATCAAAATATATGGATGACCCGGTTCATAAGACCAAAAGAGGTGCAATCCAGGCAGAAAAAAAAGGTGTGAAGGTGGAGCCTCTCTCCTCAGTCGAGAAAATCAGAGATTGTTACAGCCTGGTTCTGGAAAGAGATAAACGGCACGGGCTGAAAAGATCAAAATTTCCGCTCGGCTTGTATGAAAATATCTGGAATATTTTGAAATCCGGAGAGGAGCTCCGATGGAGCGTGGCAACAGTCGACGAGCAGACTATAGCCTTTCAGATAAATTTCCTTTATAAGAATACAATCTATTACTGGGAAGGCGCCTCCCTTTCTGAGGCCTTGAATCTAAGGCCTAATGATGCTTTGTTCTCCGATACCATCCAGTGGGGGATTTCACAAGGGTATAGATATTTTAATTTAGGGGGTTCTCCGGAAAAAGCAGAAGGGCTGGTTAGATTCAAGGAAGCCTGGGGAGGAGAAAGGAAAGATTACCTTATTTATTCAAAAAAGAAATTCTGGTACAAAGCCGCTGAGAAATTGAAGAGACTTTTGTAGGGACAGAACAGTGTGCTGTCCCTACGATTTCGGTCGCTCACAATGACTTCCAAGGAAACAAGATGAAGTTTTTATTCCTCTCAGACGCAAGTAGTTTCCATACCAAGAGATGGGTAAACTACTTTGTTGACAAAGGGTATGAATGCTATCTTGCCTCTCTGGAGAAAAGCCAGGGAACCAGAGCCTCTGAGATTTTCATTTCACCAAAAACCGAATTCTCTTTCCTTAAATATCTCTTTTCCCTTTCAGAAATAAAGAACTTGATTCAAAATATCAATCCCGATCTGGTCAACGCCCATTTTGTTCCCAACTATGGCTTATTGGGAGCATTATCAAAAAAGAAACCTTTAGTGGTCTCAACCTGGGGCTCAGACATATTGATCTCACCGAAAAAATCACCTTTTCATAGACTGAGAGCAAAATATGTTCTGTCTAAAGCTGACCTGGTGACCTGTGATGGAATAAATTTATCAAAGGGACTTCTGGAATTGGGGGTCCCTGAAGAAAAAATAGTTTTAGCTCCGATGGGAGTTGAACGTAGGCTATTAAAAGAACGCTCAAGCAATGGTCAATTAAAAGACAAAGAAGAAATAATATTCCTAAGCACAAGAAGCCTTGAACCGGTCTATGACTTAAAAACCCTGATTGAAGCTATGCCTTTGATTATTGAAAAAACCAATAAAAAAGCTAAGTTCTGGATAACTGGTCTGGGAAGTCAGGAGCAAGAGCTAAGAAAACTTGCTTCAAAACTGGAGGTCGAAAAAAACGTGGAATTCAAGGGATATGTGACCAGAGAAGAGCTGGAGAAAATTCTGCAGAAAGCAGAGATATATATCTCCACCTCTTTGTCTGACAGCACCTCAGTATCCTTGTTAGAGGCTATGGCATCAGGACTTCTGCCTGTGGTAACAGACATTCCTGGAAATCGTGAATGGATAGAAGATGGAAAAAATGGTTTCCTCTTCCCTCCTGGCAATTATCAGGCTTTAGCCGAAAAAATAATCTGGATAATAAATAATTTTAAAGAAATTGAAAAACTCCGCGCGGAAAATCAAAAACTCATCCGGGAAAAAGCTTTATGGGAAGAGAACATGGCTTTTGTAGAACACAGATTTCTGGAGCTACTTAGGAGAGCCTGACAGTCTATTTTCCCCCCTTGAGCTTTTGAGCGTTTGAACTTTTGAGCATTTTTTACTATGAACCAAGATCTCGACAATAAGAAAAAAGTTCTTATAATAGCCTATTACTTCCCACCCTTAGGAATGGGCGGGGTACAGAGGGTTTCTAAATTCGTCAAGTATCTCCCTTCTTTCGGCTGGGAGCCGGTGATTTTAACAGTTAAGGATATTGATTATTTCTCCCGTGACGAATC
>JAUYBY010000020.1 GCA_030692925.1 Candidatus Zixiibacteriota bacterium
ATTGGAAGTCCCCACTCTATTCAGCCCGAAGATCTCCTTCCCTTTTTCATACTTATCCGGATAACCGCCTGAGGCTAAAACCACGCATACGGCTGAGCCTTCTTTCCACTTCACATCCTGCAGATCTAATTCCTCCTCCACAATGGAAAGAAATATTTCGGCCAGATCGCTTTCCAGTAAAGGCAGAACCACCTGAGTTTCAGGGTCACCAAAGCGACAGTTGAATTCTATAACCTTTGGTCCCATCTCAGTAATCATCAGACCTGCATATAAAACCCCCTTGAAAACTCTCCCTTCCTTATTCAATCCGAGGATGGCAGGTTCCAGGATTTCCTCGGTGATCTTTTTCATTATCTTTTCATTGACGATCAAGGTTGGGGCGTACGCCCCCATCCCTCCAGTATTGGGTCCCCGGTCCCCGTCATAGATCCTCTTGTGGTCCTGAGAGGAGACCATAGGTAGAACAGTCCTGCCATCTGTAAATGCCAGGATTGTGACCTCTTCACCAGTCAAAAAATCCTCCACCACAAGTCTACTTCCAGCTTCTCCAAAGATCTTCTGCACCATCACTTTCTCTACTGCCTCCTCCGCGCTTTTCAAATCCTCCACCACAAAGGCTCCTTTTCCAGCCGCGAGTCCATCTGCTTTGATTACCAAAGGGAATTCTGAAGAACGAACAAAATCTATTGCCTCCTCTTTTTGTTCGAAGATCTTGAAACTGGCAGTGGGGATATGGTATCTCTTCATAAATTCCTTGGCAAATCCCTTGCTCCCCTCGATCAAGGCAGCCTCTTTTTTGGGCCCGAAGATCTTCAGTTTTCTTTTCTCGAACTCATCCACTATTCCCAGAATCAAGGGCTGTTCAGATCCAACCACAGTCAGGTCAATTAAATTCTTCTCCGCAAAATCAGCCAGCCCTTTGATATCCTCAGCAGAAATCTCAACACAATCCCCCAGACTGCCTATCCCGGCATTTCCAGGACAGGCGTATATTTTTTTTACCAGCGGAGACTGGGAAAGCTTCCAGGCAATGGCATGCTCTCTTCCTCCACCTCCGACAACTAAGATCTTCATTTTTATCTCTCCTCAGAAATCTAAAAAGCCAATGTTTGAAATTTAAAATTAATAATAAACCTAATCGCCAGCAAAAGGCAAGGATTTTTTTGCTGACAGTTATACTTGTTGAGCTCAGTCTGGTTAAACCCACCCAGAAGAATAGGGTATGAAGAGGTTCTCATTTCCTCCCAGGAGGAGAGTTAGAGAAGAGGTTATTATTCTTAGCTGGTCCAGTCAGATTGTTCGTGATATATACAACTATCCCGCCTTGAGGGCAAGGCGGGGTTACCAGCATTAAATTTTTGGGTCTGGACTGATTTAAATCAGGCATTACCTGGTCACATTTTTCATTGACAATCATTACTTATTGACTTTTCTTTACCCGAAAATCGATGCCTATGGCTTTTTCATCTAAATATATTGCTCAAGCTGGAATAATTGCAGCTCTTTATGCAGTAATTACCATAGTTCTGGCACCCATAAGTTACGGGCCGGTTCAGATTAGAGTCTCCGAAGCTCTGACTGTTCTCCCCTATTTAACCCCCTCCGCAATCCCCGGGCTTTTCTTGGGTTGTTTGCTGGCAAATATATATGGAGGGCTGGGCGTTTATGACATAGTAGGTGGAAGTTTTTTGACTCTAATAGCTGGATTTTTCACCTACCTTTTATCCAAAAAACGAAAACCGATACTTGCTCCTTTGCCTCCGGTCCTTTTTAACGCTTTTGGCGTGAGCCTCTATCTACATTTTCTTTTCAAGTTGCCTTACTGGTTAACAGTCGTTTATGTAGGTGCCGGGGAAATAGTAGCTTGTTATCTTTTAGGTTATCCTCTCCTGAAAATCATCCTGAGCCAGAAAAATTGGACAGATTTTTTCAAGGTCTAAAAGATTGTTAAGTTTCAAAATTTTGAACCCCTACCATTAAGTTATTTTATCCCCTAATGTTAGTCTGGTTCTCTTTTTAAATGCAAGAATGAAAAAGGGAAACTACCTTTCCTAACTTTTTTGAATCGACCTCAAACTGTTAATCTCTTAAAGCGTAATCTTATTATAAATGAACAGCTAAGAGAGCGGAGGATAATTGTGAAAAAAATAATCTACTTGTTTCCGATACCAATTTTTTTATTGCTTTTTTCCTTATCCCTAGCACAAAAAAAACCAGCCATAGGCCCGAAGATTTTTTTACCTGAGAAGGAATGGGATTTTGGTTATATCCCGCAGAATGCGGTTGTCTCCCATTTTTTTACCATAAAGAACGTGGGGGACGACACCCTACAGATCATTAAGGTCAGACCTGGCTGTGCCTGCACCTATGCCCCTTTGAAAAAAGATATCCTGGCTCCCAAGGACAGCACCTCTCTGGAGGTTATCTTCAGCTCAAGAAACTATCAGGGTTCTAAGACTCTGGTGGTAGCTATTTTTTCCTCAGACACCTCAAACTTCTCAGATATTAATTTCACCGCTAATATTGAGAATGAATTCCCGTTATTTCAAGTCGAGCCTTCACAGGTTAAATTTGATTCCATAAGGGTAGAAAAAAATAACCCCAAAAAAGTCATCATTTTAAATAAATCTACTTCTTCTTTGCAGATAGCAGTGGCAGAAAAACCCAAGGAGTTCATTGATTTCCAGATTTCGAAAAACAGTCTGAATCCCAAGGAGAAGGCTGAGATCGTGCTGCAGGTAAATCGTAAAGCCACTCCTGGCCCTTTCCAGACCAATCTGACCCTTGATTTTTCCGGCCAGGGCTCTGAGAAAACCCGATATACCCTTCCGATAAGCGGAACCATCCTTTCCAAATAAAATAGATGAGCTTAAAAAAAGATCCATCCAGGATATTTCTTCAGGCTATTTTAATAGTCTTTTTTTCCCTTATCATTGGAGTAGTGTACAATTCAATCTCAAAAGAAGGAATCACAGTCAAAGGAAACTGGAGCAAAAAAGTAGTTTCCGATAGCTTGATTGTCCCTTATTCTTATACCAAGGACGATCCTCCAGCAATAAGCCTGGGTCAGGCTATGACCTATTTCCAGACCCACAGCACCATTTTTCTGGATGCAAGATTGGAGCCCGATTACAAAGCAGGCCATATCCCCAAAGCATTAAATCTACCTTTTGAGGAATTTGAACAGTATTACTCTAAGGTAGAACCTTTTTTATCAAAAGATAAAAATATCATCACTTATTGCGATGGGACCGAGTGTGAATCCAGCCTTTTCTTGGCCCGGCTCTTGAAGACCAAAGGATTTAATAACTTGAAAATCTTTTTCGGAGGCTGGACCGAGTGGAATAAAGCCGGGCTTCCGGTTCAAAAATCTAATTAGCTTTCTTATGAGAGAATTGATAGGCAATAAATGGCTGGTTGTACTTTTTCGATTGATAGTCGGAATAACCTTTCTCTATGCCAGCCTGGATAAGATTGCGCATCCAGACCAGTTTGCCCGCATAGTTTATAATTACAAAATCCTGCCAGGTTTCTTTATTAACATTTTTGCCATCACTTTGCCCTGGATAGAGCTTTTCTGCGGGCTTTTTCTAATCCTGGGACTCTTGGTTGAAAGCTCCTCTCTGCTGATATCTTTGCTCTTGATCAGTTTTATAATTGCCCTCTCTCTGAATTTCCTGAGGGGAGTGGATATTGCCTGTGGCTGTTTCACCACCGACCCTAATGCAAAAAAGGAAGGGGCACAGCTTTTGATTAGGGATTTTGTTTTACTTTTGATGAGCCTGCAGATTCTATTTTTTAATCGTGATTTTTTAAGCCTTCAGAAAATTTTCCAGAAAAAGTAGTTTTTGGAGAAATCTTGGAGTGCGAACCTTTAGGTTTGCCATTATTTTCTTAGGTTGACTTAAGCTGAAAGTAAAGCTAAAGCTTTACACCCCAGTATTTTTTCTTGGTAGCGGCAGACCCCTATGTCTGCCCTAATTATTTGGGCGAACACACGATTCGGCGGTTCGACAAGCTCACCGTCCTGAGCGAAGTCGAAGGAAGGGCTGTCCCTACGTCAACGACTCCTGACTCGACATGCCTTTCTATGAGTTAAGCAACAGCCTCCATAGGTTCGCCCCTACAAATCTATCTCAACAAAATCATCTTCCTTGTTTCCGTACTTCCGGAACTTTCCAAACGATAGAAATATACTCCGCTTGTGACCTCTTTGCCTCTGTCATCTTTTCCATCCCAGAGCACTTCGTATCTTCCTGGTAATTTTTCCTGATCCACCAGCGTTCTCACCAACTGCCCCAAGATATTGTAAATCTTGAGGGTGGTGTGGATGGGACCCTTGAACGTTGAACCTTGAACCTTTAAACTGAAGGGCAGGGTGGTGGAAGGGTTGAACGGATTGGGGTAGTTTTGTTGCAAACTAAAAGTGATCGGAACCAAGACCACTTCATCTGATTCAACCTCAGTTCTTACATCGTAATATTTTATCTTAGCAGATTTGACATTCTCCTTCAGGTCAAGAATACTACTCCCCGCTACCACTGCAAAAGCAACAGTTGTGCTTTCCATTGGAGCAATGACAAAAGGTCCCGCAGATGAGAGCATGGACCAATCACCTGCATAAAAATAAGAGGTGGTATCCGAGGATAATAATGTGTCACCGCTCAAGTACAAATATTTTTCCTGTTTAGTAAAACCATCATAAAGGCAGAGCTGGTTATCTATTAGTTTATTTGAAGCCGGAGCGTGGTTCAGAGGTAAGATAGTCAGGTATAAAGAGGATGACGAATCATATTGATAAGCTATAGGTATGCCTTCAACCGTGTCCCGCATGGCTCTATCGTCCACAGGAGAAGAAAGACTTATATCCCAGTCAAAGAAAAGTCCCGGGTAAATGTTTTTAAGAGTGTCAGCAGTTTTATTCCGCAAAGTGAACTCTAAAATAATATAATCGTCATCAGGAGGATTGGCAAAAGCAAAGCTCCTTTGCTCAATCTCCAATCCAACTGGATTTGCTGCCCCACTATCTGAGAAAACTCCTATCCCGTCCTGATCTGAGATTTTTCCAGGCGCAGTTATGTCGAAGTCACCCAACGGGACAAAGTCCCCTTTGGAGAATTTACCCGTTCCATCCCTTGCCGCATCCACCACCTGGGTTCTGGATTTGCCAATTAAAAAAGCACCCTCAAACAGATTGTCCTTACCGGATTTGGGAAATCTAAAACCTCTCCCTCCAGCAGGACAAATTGAACCCTCGCCTAAACCATATCTCCCCAGATTGGATAGTGTAAAGGCTAAGTTCCCGATATCGTGTATCCCGATGTTGCGACTGGAGGTTAGATTCAGAGTCAATGAGAACTTCAGGGAATCAGCATAGTTTCCGGAATTATCGAAGAGCTTAAGCTGGAAAGAAGCTAAATAATTCACAGGGAGGCTCCCTCCACAGGAGAAAACCAGGGGAGAATTGACATTAAGCTCTGTCATCTTAGAACCTATGGAATCAAAATAAAGACTATCTTTTTCCAGGGTGATTAGCGAGTCCCTGCTCTCAAGGACAACATTCAGTGAATCAACTCTTGCACCGTAATTTTTCAAGACCAGGAAGAGTTTTAATCTTGTTCCACCATCTGGATAAATCTGTGTATCGCTTTCCACATAATTACTGTCCAGCCAGATTTTAGGCACAGAAGGTGGCGGCATAAAATCCAGAGCTTTTTTCAGATTGACCAATCCCCAGCCGTAATCGTTATCCTCGCCTGCTGTGCCTAAGTCAGTGCTTGAAAGAAGCAGGGCGTTTTTTATCTCCTCAACTGTAGCCTCAGGGTTAAACTCTCTGAGCAAAGCAACTCCTCCAGCGATAAAAGGAGCCGCAGATGATGTCCCGCTTAAAGCCTTGTAGGTTCCGTTCAGATAGCTTGAGCGAATCCCCACTCCGGGTGCAGAGATCTCCGGTTTAATACTTATACCATCACAGCCTGATGGACCTCTGCTGCTGAAAGAAGCAACAGGAAAATTCGGGTATCGGTTATCAACTGCTCCCACTGAGAAGCTATTGGTCGGTGAGGTAGCCCGGTCAGCAGGAGTCCTTATGGACATAGGAAAAGGACCTTCATTTCCGGCAGCAAACATAACTACAATCCCGGCCGCTTCGAGGTTGTCGATCGCTGACCAGAAGGTCTGGTCACACGGTGGTTTGGCAGCTAAAGGTATGCCCCAGGAGTTATTAATCACATCCGGGACATCATCTGTTGTCAGCGGGTTTCCATCCGGGTCTATAGCCCACTGAAATGCCAGAAGGATATCTGCTACGGTCTGGTCAAAATTCTTCCCCCGGTCTATAACTCCGGCGGCAATCCACCTGGCATCATATGCCACACCCAGGGTTTCAGATGGGGTCATTCCGACCATTATCCCCATAGTATGGGTCCCGTGTCCGTTAGCGTCAACTGGAAAGTTTGAACCGTAGGGATCAAACCAGGCGCTGCTGTTCCCTCCCTGCAAGCCTCCTTTCCAGTTATGGAAAAGAGCCGGGTGCGTCCATTCCACTCCGGTATCTAATCCGCAGACCAGCCTGCCTTTGCCAGTGTAGCCCATTTTCCACAGCTCTCTTGCCCCGGTTGCCTGAAAATAGTCTATTCCACCAGTTTTGGATGAGCTTATCGCTTCGGACACCGGAGCGATAAGTGAAACGGGATAGTTCGGAGAAACCAACTGCACCTCGGAACGTGAAGCGATTTTTTCAATTTCTGGTTTAGTCGCAGATATCAGAATCCCGTTGACAATCCAGAAACTTTGATAGTTTTTAACCGAGCCATTATTTTTCCGCGCATCTAAATATTCTAAAAGCTCCTTCTGGGTATTTTCCTGCTTGCTTTTGAGCTGGTAGATCAAGCTGGAATGTCTATCTTTTTGTGTTTTTAATTTTTTATAAAGCACTAAATCTTTTGGCTCCACCTGATCCTTTAACATCACCAGACAGGAAAGGTATTCGTCTTCCTTTACGGTTTTGAACTTCTCTTTCAGATCCGGACTTACCTCACCAGAAAAAGAGTAAGAAAAATCGAAGATGATTAAGGTTATGAAGATTGAAATTGTTTTAAGAAGTTTCATTCTCTCCCCTCAAGATTATGATTCCAATCCATTTAAAGCAAATTTACTGCCTCTGGAATAAAAGTGTGCAACAGTTGACCCTTGGTTTTACTATCAAGAAGCTTTTTCATAAGCTTTGAGGTTATAATAAGATAAAATGATTGTCAAGCAGAATCTTTTATAAAGCCCTTTTGCAAATTGCAAAACTATTGAAGGAATTAAATCTCGTATGCAAATGATGATAAATTATTTGCAGGCCTTTGCATAGCGATTCTGAAATAAAAAACGGGAGGGGACCCCCGTAGGGGATTTCGCAAAGCTCAACAATCCCCTCCCCTACGAAAAAAATGGACTTGATCAAAATCTTCGATTTTTTTTATTTTTTGTTTTATAGCTTTCTTTTAATTTCTTCAGCTCATCCCGGTAAAAAGCCGCTTTTTCAAATTCTAAGTTTCGGGAAGCCTGTCGCATCGCTTTTTCTAAATGCTCGATTTTGTCCTCTAAGGTCAAAAAGTCCAGATAATCAATCTTTTCCTCTTTGACTGTGGACTCAGTCCTTGAATCGGCAAACATGGTGGTCTTCAAAATCTCCTCTCTGGTTTTATAGATGGTCTGAGGAGTGATCCCGTGAGTTTTATTATATTCCTCCTGAATTTTCCTTCTGCGGTTAGTCTCGCTGATCGCCTTCCTCATCGAGTCTGTCACTGCATCAGCATACATTATCACCTCACCGGCTTTATTCCTTGCTGCCCGTCCTGCAGTCTGAATGAGTGATGTTTCCGAGCGCAGGAAACCCTCCTTGTCTGCATCTAAAATCGCCACTAAGGAGACTTCTGGTAAGTCCAGACCTTCTCTCAAAAGGTTTATCCCGACGAGCACGTCGAATTCTGCCAAGCGTAAACCCCTCAAAATATCTACTCTTTCGATAGCATCTATTTCCGAGTGAAGGTATCTGACCTTTATCCCTAACTGAGAAAGATAATCTGCCAAGTCCTCAGCCATCCTCTTGGTTAGAGTTGTTACCAGGACCCTTTCTTTTTTCTCCACTCTTGATTTTATCTCTTCCATCAGGTCATCCACCTGGTTTTTCAGGGGCTTGACCGTGATCTTGGGGTCAATTAAACCTGTAGGCCGGATGAGCTGTTCGACCACCATCCCCTTGCTCCTCTCTAACTCGAACTCGGCTGGTGTAGCTGAGACGAAAACAACTTGATGGATCATGGATTCGAACTCCTTGAAGAAAAGGGGACGGTTGTCCAGAGCTGAGGGCAGCCTGAATCCATATTCAACTAAAACCTCTTTTCTTGACCTGTCCCCTGCGTACATTCCCCTGATCTGGGGAACGGTCTGATGCGATTCATCTATGATCATCAGATAATCTTCAGGGAAAAAATCCAAAAGACAGTAAGGCCTTTGACCAGGTTTCCTGCCGGACAGGTGCCGGGAGTAGTTCTCTATTCCGGGACAGTAGCCGATCTCCCTCATCATCTCTAAGTCAAACTTAGTCCTGGATTCTAACCTCTGAGCCTCTAACAGCTTTCCCTGTTTTCTGAACCAGTCCAGTCTATCCTCTAATTCTATTTCTATGCTTTTTACTGCCTCTTCTAATTGGGAAGGGGTGGTGACAAAATGCTTGGCTGGATAAATCGCTACTCTCTTTTTCTCCTCTAAGACATCCCCTTTAAGGGTATCGATGACTGCAATCTTTTCGATCTCGTCCCCGAGCAGCTCCAATCTGATGGCTGTTTCTTCATAAGCCGGATGAACTTCGATTGTATCCCCCCTGACCCTGAAGGTTCCCCGGGCAAACTCGATGTCGTTTCTGGAATAGTGGATGTCGATCAGGGATTTGAGTATCTCATCTCTTTCTTTCTTCTCACCCACCTCTAAGAACAGAAGCAGCTCTTTATAATCCTTGGGTGAGCCCAAACCGTAGATGCAGGAAACACTGGCAACGATCACCACATCCTCTCTTTCCAACAGAGACGAGGTCGCCCGCAAGCGCAGGCGATCGATATCATCGTTCATCGAGGTATCTTTCTCTATGTAGGTATCAGACTGCGGAACATAAGCCTCTGGCTGGTAATAATCATAATAACTGATGAAAAACTCCACCGCATTCCGGGGGAAAAACCCTTTTAATTCCCCATATAATTGAGCTGCCAGGGTCTTGTTGTGAGAGATTACCAGAGCAGGCTTACCCACATTGGCAATCACGTTAGCCATGGTAAAGGTTTTTCCCGAACCGGTTACCCCTAAAAGGGTCTGGTATTTTTCATCCTTGAGGAGTCCCTCAGTCAATTTATCAATCGCCTGGGGCTGGTCCCCGGTAGGCTTGTAACTGGAAATTAATTTATAATTAGACATACCATTCTCATTCCAATAATATACGAAAAAAAACGGTGTCAAGTAGGAAATTGAAAGTCAACCTATTCGGTCATTGCGAGCTTAAGCGAAGCAATCCTTCTTACTTTTCTGGATGCAGATTGCTTCGTCGTTCCGCCTTTGGCAGAACTCCTCGCAATGACCGTTTTAGTATAAGATACAGGTGTAGAAGCGCATTGCAATGCATTTCTACAATCTATCTCCTTATCTATTTGTAAAGCAGGCTCCGCCATGCCTTGCCTACATGGATCTTTTTAAGGGCATTAATCCTATCAATGCAACAAAACCGTAGGACAAGTCTTTTAGCCTTGTGAAAACTGAAATGACCCTTCTAATCCCTCCACTTCAGGAGAGGGATTGATTCATCTCCTTTCACCAAAGGGTTAATCAGAGGCGAATTCCTCTCCTAGGTCTTAAGGATATAAAAAAATGCTTAAATTTTCCTTGCCCAATTCAATAAGTTAGTAATGGTACTTATACTGATATTTTCAAGTATAAAATTGGAGTCCAGTTATTACAGACAATAAGGTATTTACCTATGTAGGAACATAAATTTAAGGCTAACCCCTTTAAAATTAAAGACTTGCTAAATGCTATGTAAAGGGTTTCATAGGATAACTAAGGTGTATAAGTATTTAGTGAAATAAGCTCTGCTTTTTGTCTTATAACTATAAGAAATATTGGCTGTTAGCAAATTTAATCATGGTTAACTATTTTATAAATTTTTTGCCCTTTTATAAAAAAACTCCTGGAACTAATTGAACTACTTGGGGATAAGAGAAAAGAATGGAATTTTAACTTACGTCATTCTACTGAGGTATAAAAGCTTAGAGGTCTACAACCTGAGGGCAAAGAATTAAGAAGTTCAAATAAAAAAATCGTAATTTCTTTGAATTTTTCTCTTGACAAAATTTTTAAAGGTATTATAATATAAAGTGAAAACTGTTTAAAAAACAGGTGACTACATCAGACAGTATAGGGTAACATATTTATTGACATTTTAAAAAACTTAGTTTCAAGACTTTCTATTATGTGTAACAGGATAGACGAGTCTCTCAACGAATACCTTAAACGCATTTACGGTACCTCGGCTTTCAGAAAAAAAATCACCGTCGAAATAAAGATGGAGTTGAACCATAACAACCAGTATGAAATTAAGGAGGCATATTGTCCTAAGGAAGAGATCGGTTTAAAAGTAAAATAAATAACCGGGAAATATTGTGGCGGGGGCAGAAAAAGATATTGAAAGGTGGATCAGGCTATCAAGCGACACCTTTCGAGCGAAAAACACAGCAATTGAAAAGAATTGAACTTTGAGGGAGGACTCGAAAAAATATAGGGATATTTTAGAGCTTCAAAGGATGGATCAAGCCGAGCAGCGACACCTTTTCGGAGCAAGAGGCTTATGGATGAATAGAATTGATGAAGCTTTAAATGAGTTTCTCAAGCAAAAATACGGGAACTGTATAAAAGAATGTAAGATTTTAGTTGAGATCGAGATGCAGTTGAAAAACGATAATTATGAGATAGTAGGAGCCTATTTTCCAAAGGAGGAACTGGAACTCAAGATTAAGTAGTATAGTTATAGATTCTTAAATTTTTAGAAATTGGACTAAGCTAGTAAGCGGCAATTTCTCTTTAAAAGTAGAAATTGTCGCTTTTTTCTTTCCTGATAAAGTGAGGGGGATCACAGCTCGGGAGATCGCAACGGGAAGTTTTTTTGATAACATATTAACCAAGTAACAACTCTCCAACCGACACAGGAGGTGGTGATGACGTAGGGAAGAGGGAGAGGGGGAAACACTCAATTCTATCAACTTTTTTCAAGGAGGTGATATAAGAGAGAAGGTTTTAAGTTGTTTTACAAGGAGTAATCTGAGGGGGAAAATTAACCCCGGCGTCTTTCGAGACGCAGGAAAAAAGTTAACTGTTTTTGGAACTGGGAGGATTTAAAATGTTGAAAAGTAAGTTATTTTTACTCGTAATGGCCTTTTTCTTCCTAGTGGCTTTCTCTTCACTTCAGGCTGCTGTAGTTATCGTAGATAACACCGGCGGACCATTGGTCTACACTACAATTCAAGCCGGCATTAATGCAGCCAGCCCAGGTGACAGTATTCACGTCAGGTTAGGAACAGGCGCAGCCTATGCTGGAGCCATAGTGAATCAGAACGGTCTAAGAATTGGCGCTCAATATTCAGTAAGAGTGGATGATGGTTTGCCTACCACATTTGGTGTTCATGGCTTCGTTATCACCGCAAACGGCTGCTTTATCAGTGGTTTCGAGATCTTCGGTTTCGATCACGGAATCGATATACCCGTGTGGAGTGGCGCATCGGGCAATACGATTTACAACAACTACATCCACAACAACAACTTCGGAGTGGCTATCGATTTCCCTGCTCCGCCGGCTGCATATGCAGAATTTGGTAATATGGTCCTTTCCAACTGCTTTTTCCGTCAGACGAATAAACAGCCTGTTTCTTCCCAGTGTTGGGATGGTAACTTGGCGGGTCCCCCTACACAGACCATCTGGAGTGGGAACTCCTATGATGATTGGTCTGGTGCCTGGGTCTACCCTATCGCGCCCATACCACCTCTTAATGCGTTTGATCCTGCCCCTGTCGGCCTCTTCACTTATGTCCAGGCAAATCCAGCCGTCTCCAATGTGGGTTACAACACCTTTTTCGATGTCTTTGTCGAATACGTGCCCCCTTCAGGCTGTAAATACACACCAGTTAAGCTGATGAGCATCGAATACCGAATCACCTACAACCCTGCAATATTGAGTGTTACCAACGTGGTCAATGCCCCGGGTGGTCTTATCCCTGACCCAACGGGTGGACAGACTATTCCCAACTGGGATACCGCAGGGGTCATTCGGGTTGCTCAGACCTTCTTAGGTGGTGGAGGCGCTCCAGGTCCTGGTGATCTGGTCAGAATCACCTTCAGAGGAATAGCTCTTGGAGCAAGCACTATCGACATCACGGTGCTCAACTGCCTTGATACCAGTAGCACTCCGATAGTCACCTTTGACGGTGATGGCACAGCTAATATTAGCGATATCGTTCCCCCGGTTATCACCTTAATTCTACCGGCCTCAGGAGGAACCTATGGACCAGCAGGAATAGCGTTCACTGATGTGGAGGCTACTGATGACATTGGGCTCTGGCGTATGGAGTGGGAATTTGATGGAGGTGGCTGGAACCCATATGGAGCACAGCCTTTTCCATATCCAACTTTCTTCGATTTTGCCGCCGCTACTAATGCTGTGTTCACCGTACCATGGTTCAATGGATTGCCTGATGGTTTACACACTATAAGACTCATAGCTCAGGACGCTTCTGCCGGTAACTACTCTGCCCCTTCCACCTGGACATTTACCGTCGATCTGACACCACCGAGCTTCACTTCTGTTGCTTTGGCTGACATAGTTAATGAGCCAGCAGAGCCTGGATGGAGTAATCAGTTAGGTGTTCAGATGACGATCGTTGCTGGTGGAGATGCAACCCAAATGTATCTAACCGGCGATATAACTTCTCCAACCCCAGCCACCTGGATTCCATTTGCCGCAGTTTCAACAGTTACGTTGATAGCGGGAGATGGAGCAAAGACTGTTAACGTTTATGTTAGAGATGTATATACTAACCAGGTTGGACCTCTATCAGCTTCCATCTGGCTGGATACGACTGCACCGACCTTGACAGGCTTTGTTCTGGATGGCGGGGCAATCTATAATACTACTGGAACCGCTTCTGGAGATTTCCAGGGAAATGGTACAAATCCTAATTGGGATTTCTTCCAGTATAGACTCACTGGTGGCTTGAGTGCTCCAACAGGCTGGACGGCTGCTGTTGACCCTGTTTCTATTACTCTTTCCGCCCTGGACGGAGCCAAGACCATAAATGCCCAAATTAGAGATAGGGCTGGCAACACAAGCCCGATTCAGTCCGATGGCATCATCCTGGATACTTCCGCACCCAGCGCCACAATTACCCTGAGGTCCAACGCCAGTGCCACCATACCTCCATATTCAACAGCATATACTCCTACTAACCCTGTAAGCTGTGAAATCGCAGCCACAGGGAGTCCGGCCTGGATGAGACTTGCTAATGAGGGCGGTTTCATCACTGGTGTGATCGCTTTCGCTACTCCTGTTGACGCGGCCTTGACCTGGGTGTCAGGTCCGAGGACGATCACGGTTGAGTTATGGGATGCTGCTTCGAATTACAGCGGCCCTCTTGTTGATGCCATAACTGTGGACGTCACTCCGCCAGCCGCTCCTGTAAGCTTCTCGGCTCTTCCTGGCGGAAGCGTGGAACTGAGCTGGACCAATGCCGCTCAAGTGGCAGTGACCAGAATCTTAACCAATCCCTGGAACGATTATCCTGAGTATATTGCGGCCCCACCTCCCTATCCCCCTACCAAAGATTCTCCCTTCTTGGTTGCTAATGTATCAGCACCCGGCCAAACTTACAGTTATAATGCTCCTCACAAGGATATCTATTACTTCTCTGCCTTTGCTTGTGATTCGGCTGGTAACTGGTCAGGCGCTGCTAATGTCAGGGGTACATCCTATTTTCTGGGAGATATAGTTGAGGGTGGCTCTGTGAATTTCGGCGACGTGGAGTTCTTCTCAGACCACTACAACACTGTTCAACCTGGAGCTAACTTCGATGCAGGGTGTGATTTCTATCCCGTCGTATTTGATATCCTTACCCCTGGTGGAGTACCTGTTCCGGATAATAAGACTGATTTTGACGATCTGGTGGTCTTAGCCATGAACTACGGTAGTGGAACAGTTAAGATAATACCTGTTTATCCATCTGGTCCCATAGTTCTGAACCTGAACATAGGTGATAAGGTCTCGGTTGGGGATGTGTTTGAGGCTAAACTCACCATCAATGACGCCAGCAGTGTGAAGGCAATGCACCTCATCTTAGACTACGACAACAGCGTGTTGAAGCTGTTAGGGGTCACTAAAGGAGAGCTTTCAGCTGACCCATCAATCTTCTTCTGGGCAGATAAGGAGAAAGTTGACATCAGTCTGGCTAAGTTAGGCCAAGGCTTGGTCATCGGTGGTTCTGGCGAAGTTGCAACCCTGAAGTTTAAGATGCTCAGCCAGGGTACCACAGAACTGACTTCTAATCTCTTAGATGTGAGAGATGTTAATGGAAAGCCCATTGAGGTCAGTTTCAACAAGGTCAACCTTGCGGCTGTGCCTATCGCCTTTGCTCTGTCGCAGAACTATCCGAACCCGTTCAACCCCAAAACTCAGATCAGCTTTGCTCTTCCTCTGGCATCCAAGGTGACTCTGAAGATTTACAATATCACCGGGCAGTTAGTCAAAACTCTGGTGGATGCTGAACTCCCTGCTGGTCATCACACAGTTACCTGGAGTGGCACTAACTCATCTGGTTCTGAGGTAGGAACTGGTATCTACTTCTACAGATTGCAAACTGAAAACTTCACCTCGGTAAAGAAGATGGTATTGATGAAATAGCGCCTCCGATCACTCCTATACTACCACGGGAGGGTGTCGGGTCTAAGAATGACCCGACACCCTCAAAGTTCTTTAAAAATATATTGAAGGCTATTTAGATGAGAATATAGAGGTCTTAGAGGAAAATCCAAAATCATTTCAAAGCAAGGGGAGAAAAATATATGATTTTACAAGGGAGTCGCGAAAAATTAGGTAAGATTAAGATATTGGTAGCTGACAGCAATACAAAATTGAGACAGAGCACTTGTTCACTGTTAGCATTACATCAGGATTTTGAGGTACTTGCAGAAACAAGTGATGGAACACAAACATTAAAAGAGGCTGTTAGGCTTAAACCAGATTTAGTGCTGATGGATATCGATATTAGTAATATGAACGGATTTGAAGCTATACGAAAGATTAAAAGGAAACTCCCCGGTGCGAAGTTGCTGGTTATAAGTGACCACCGGGATGATGAATGCATACTTAAGGCTTTTGAAGCTGGAGTCTCAGGCTATGTCTTAAAAGATGTTGCAGTTGAAGAGCTGGCAAGAGCCATTCGGGCAGTTCACAACGATCAGTATTATCTCTGCCCTTCTATATCAAGAACTATAGTAGAGGCTTATCTGAGAAATCTATGAAACTCAACCATTTTTTTAGACTTCCAAAATTAAGGAGGCAGGCAATGATTGGCAAGGTCTCGATGGTTCTAAGAGGGGTCTGTTTTTTTGTTCTACTTTTTCTTTTTATAAAATCTCCTTTAGCCAGAAGTCAGACAGCACACGTATTTCTAAATCCGGATACCGCATATATAACCACAGGCAATGGCACTATCTTTACTTTGAATATAGAGGTTGATGCTAACACCGACAGCCTCCATTCCTTTCGTCTCAATCTAGATTTCAATCGGTTAGTTTTTGACACCTCATTTGGGGATACATCTTATGCTGTATATGCCGAAGAGGGTGCCCTGATGGACGCTTTCCCCGGGTCAACTTTTTTTGTCTGGGAGCTTTCCTCAGATTCATCCTCTATCTTCATAGGTGATGCGCTTATGGGTGCAAATACCTATGTATATGGACAAGGAGTGATTGCTAAGGTCCATTTTATTACTAAAGGAAGTGGAATATCCCCTTTGAATTTCCGGGACCTGGTTTTGAAACAATCGTACTATGATACTATTCCTTCAACCTCTACTAATGGGATAGCCTATATAAATACTCCTCCCAGCTCTTTTAATCTTCTTTCTCCCGCAGATAGTACGGTGATCAAAACCTGGCAGGCCACTTCAATCTTGTTGAATTGGGATGATTCGAAGACCGTTTATCCCGGGGATAGTATCTTGTATACCCTTTACTACAGCACCAGTCAGAACTTTACTCCAAGTTTGACTGACTCGATTGTAAATATAAAGGTGAGCCAGTACCAGCTAAATCTCGATACTTTTACTGTACCTTATTCCCTTATTTATTGGAAGGTAAAAGCTGTTAACACCTATGGCTTTAAAACCTGGTCAAATCCAACCTATTTGCGATTTGCAGTTTTAACTCCTTCGCCACCTTCAAACTTCAACCTTCTTTCTCCACCGGACAGCTCAGCAGTGGTAGCATATGTGGACACTATCGTGACCCTTGACTGGCAGGATGCTTTAAGTGCTTATCCTGGTGATATTATTCTTTATAGACTTTATTACAGCACAGATAAAGATTTTACCCCAAGTTTAACCGACTCGGTGTTGAATATAAATGGGAGCCAGTACGGACTGGCTGTCGACACTTTCACCCTGTTCCCAGTGCTTGTTTACTGGAAGGTCAGAGCCCTTGATACCTACGGCTTTATGACCTGGTGTAACCCTTCTTATTACCGCTTTTTAATTTTAAACTTCAAGCGCGGAGATGCTAATGGCGATCTGAAATTAACTGTTGCTGATGTTGTCTATTTAATCAGCTTTCTTTTCAAAGGCGGCCCCCCTCCTAATCCTTTAATGGCAGGAGATGCCAATTGCGATGGCAAAATTACTGTCGCCGATGCAGTCTATTTAATCAGTTATCTTTTCAAAGGAGGACCGCTTCCACCCTGTTAATAAATTATATAGTAAGCGATTTAAGGAGTTTATATTACTTTATTTTCTTAAATCAGAAAGCCCTTAAAAAATAATTGAATTTATTTATTAGAATTTTCTAAAACTCAGATTTTAAAGGCCGGGTGCCCACTTATGAACGGTTCCCCCTTGGCCTTTGTAGGGTGGGCGCCCCAGGCCTTTGAATTTTTAAAATTGCTGAGATTATGTTCTTCAAGGAGCGTGATCAAGTAAAAATACTCAACCTACTAAAAATCCACAAGTTATAGCTTAGCCCACATCCGACTGATGATGCTATCCTTAGTGTAAGTAATAAGAAGATTGTTTACCTTTGCCGAAGTCGCTTGGTTATAAAGATTTTTTTATTTGAATTCTGACTATAGTTTTTGGTTTTTAATTGCCATTTAACTGCAGGGTGCAGTTCCCCCTTTGAACAGGTAATTAATCAAGTAGACCACATCCGTAATATTTACATTACCATCACAGTTTGCATCGCCGGCAAGGAACGGAACAGGAGCAGGTCCTCCTTTGAAGAGGTAGTTCACGATGTAGACCACATCCGATATGGTCACCTTTTTGTCTCCGTTGGCATCGCCATGGGAATAGGTTGCAACCATCTCTCTGGCTTTGCGCACGCTGGCTTTGAGAGAGTCAAGGCTGACTCTGGTGGAAACCAGGGCCAGATCAAATTTTGCTGAATCTCCCGGAGCAAGGTCTATTTTCCTGGCGGTGAGAATTGTGCTTAAATCAGTAGAAGAGCCTTCAATATAATACCCCGGACTGGAGATGAGCTGATAAAGGTCGCCTGTCTCAAGATTACCGGTGGGATAGATATGGGTGCTATTCACTACAGCTTTAGCGCCAAACAGAGAGCCGTCTGAAAGATAGGCTATCCCTGCATATCTCTGATTAGCTGGACCTTGTTGCCATAGCAGGTTCAAAGGTGAATCATATCCAGCAGAGTTGTCATAAAAGCTGGTCGGAACATCCCAGTCTATAACCATTCCCAGATAAAGGCTTTTAATCGTATCCGGACTCAAGTTGGATATCGAATATCTATAAATCATCAGCTCAGAAGAATCTGGGTGAGAGGGAGCCAAAACCTCACCTTTTA
>JAUYBY010000007.1 GCA_030692925.1 Candidatus Zixiibacteriota bacterium
GACATTTGCTCTTGCATAAATTACTGTGCCACCAAGGTTTTTATAACCATAAATGCTATAGTAACTACTATTGTTACTTTTGGCTACTATTGTATGATAATTGTCACTTTCCGCCGAAATAGCACTCTGCCCTCCAGCTACATTAATTGCGGTTCCTGTGTTGCTTACGGCCCAGAGAGCTCCGCCTGATCCAGTATTAACCGCACTGGCAATATTAGAACTAGTATTCTTTTCTAAATAGAAAACTCCTTGCGAGTTTAGAGGAAATAATTTATTTGCCTCAGGAATAGTATTTGCGTGAATATTATCTACCATATCTGAATTTACAGCATTTGGAATTGAAATACCCGGCGAGAGGTCTTCTGTTTGAATAGTTCCATTTACTATCATACTAGTGGTTACTGAGTTAGCTTGTCCCTCATTCACATATTTGCTGGATAAAGTGCTTGTCCCCTCATACAAATCTGGTGCTACTCCCGACCTTCCATAATCATTAGCAATTGAAAGAAAAGCTGAGGCATGCTGTCCATCCAATAAATCTGCATCCAATCCATTACCTGAACCGGTATAAAGCCGTGCATTAGGTATTTTAGCTGATCCATCTAATGGGTATAGATATCCTGCAGTTGGAGTTGAACTGGCATGGAATCCATCAAGGCGATCCGAGTTCATGCTGTAAGGCACTGCGGTTAGTTTTATTCTCGGCCGTAAAGTATCGCTCTCTACTCTGATTTGTAACCAGTATTGTTGAGTTTCATCTAAATTTAGAGGAGTAATACTGCCTAATATTACATTAACAAGACCGCTATCTGTGAAGGTATATGATCTCGTCTCTGGTCCCCAAAGTCGTGTCCCGATTGTTTCCGCATTATAGATTTCAAAAGTCAAAGTCTTTGTGCCAGAAATCCTTTTCCCACTTGCATCAGTTAAAACTCCTTGATAGGTCATCTGTTGAAATTGAGCATTTGACCACAAACAAATGACAAATAATTCCACAAATAAAATGCTCAAAAACCACAAAATTAAACTTTTCTTTTTCATTTTAAATCTCCTTTAGGAGAACAGTGTTTTTTTCTCCTCTTTTTATTTTTGCCCAGCCAATGCAATAAATGCCACCCAAAAAATACCTGCCACTATCCATCCGCCGGTAGTGCCAGAAGTAGCCGCAAAATAAGTTGATATAAGTGCTCCAATCAAGGGCAGCAATGCGGTTCCTCCTTTTTTCTTACGTTGAGCACTTCGCTCAGCTTCCTGCTCTGAAATGTACCCACTACCCCCGCAATTCGGACAAGGTCTATATGCTGGCTTTGTGGCTGAAACGCCAACCATCCCGATCCCCCTGCACATAGGGCACCTTGGCATAGGTATCACCTCCTTCCTTAAGTTTTAAGGTTTATGTTTTTTTCTTTTGAGATGTAGTAAAGCAAACTTCCTGCCAAATAATTTTAGGGGGAAAATGCGGATACAAAACCCTGCTTTATATTTTCATAAGTGCAAGACCTCCAAATACTTAACTAAAATTGAGGAAAAACTGAAGGAGAATTTTGAAACTTTGATTTTAATGTTTAGTAGCTCAAATTTCTAAAATTTAGAAACTCCCGTCTAAAATTTAGAATTACTGCACCCTTACTCCATTCTTCCAGATTTCAAATTTCTTCCATTTTTCTTTTACCACATCCGTGATTTCGTAATTTACAATCTTTTTATCCAGCAGTTTTCTCCACTCATCCAAGAATGTGTCAGAGAGGTATAATTGCAAAACATTAAAATTCTGATCTACTATAAATTCTCTCCCGAAATTAGGTCCATCAGAAGTGTAAAGGCTGTATTCGTCATATCCCTGTCTGGGTCCGAGGTATCTAATCCCGGCTTGAGGATAGAATCTGACTTTGTCAGTGAACTCCTTTATGGGAGAGATGCAAACGTAGAGTTTCTCTTTCGCCTTAGGCACGTTATTGGCCAAATAGGGAGGGGATTGACCGTTTGCTTTTCTGCTATCCAGGACCACAATCACCGGAGAATGATCAAGTTTGTTGTTGATTCCGCTGAATACTATCTCCAATACCCCATCCTTATCCATATCTTTTGTGAATTTATATCCTATATTACCTGAATGCCAATATTCCCCTTTTAGCTCACCCTTTTTATTTAAAATCACTATCTGGTCAGGATAATAGTTTGCACAAAATGAACTAATGATAATTTCTTTTTCTTTGTCATTATTGAGGTCTACCAAAATAATTTCGTGAGGGGAGTAAATATCACCAATTGGATAAATCCCTTTTCGACCAACCTCAAAACGCCATAGCTCATTTTCATTATCATCGAAACAGCATACATATCCTGACTTCGCTTGATTACTGGTTATACCTAAAACTACCTCATTTCTATTATCTCCATCTATATCACCAACTATCATACAATTCTGCGAGAGCCTGCTGTCAAACTTTTTAGTCCAGACAGTTTTCCCTTCTTTATTTTTTACGAGTGCGTTTGTCGGGTCTCCTTTATCAATCTCTACATAAGCCGGATTCCAGTCCTCCCAGAACCGGGCATATTTATTAAACTGAAAGTAAAGCCCAAGACCAATTGCGATAACCAGAACCCCTGCAAGGGCAAACATCACTCTTCTGCTTTTCAGTTTTATCACTAAAGCAGACCTATCCTCAACCCTTAAATCCTGCTGTTTTGCTTTTTCCTTGTTGATCTTTATCTCAATCCTTGTCCCCTCATTTATTTTACTCTCGATATTCCAGGAGCCATATTTATTTACAAACTCAACTGTCTCCTCGGTAATCCCCAGACCTAAACCTGCTTCTTTTCCTTGAGTAAATCCTCTTTTATAGAAAGTCTCCTTGATTTTCTCATCCATTCCTATACCGTTGTCCTCCACCATTATCACCACCTCATCCCCCTTGCCACCCACAAGAACCCGCACCACCCCAGCAGGTAGCTTGTAGCTGGTAGCGAGTAGCTTTGTCTCCACCGCCTCCACCCCGTTTCGGATCAGGTTGGAAATAAGTTTTTGCCAGTCCCGGTAGCTTTTGTATGGCAACCTGAATCTCTCCCCTATATCCTCATACCTCTCTTCTAATTTTATCCCTTTTTCCTTGAGAATCCTGTCCTTTTCTGTCCTGACGATCTTTACTGACTCCCTTATCACCTCATTCAAGGTGAAAGTGAACTTCCGTGTAGCCTTTTCCAGTATCTCTTCTATCTCATCTGAAAAGATACTCAGCCTCTTTTTGATCTCCTGTATTTCCTGTTTATCCTTCTCAATCTTCTTTAAGTCTCTCTCTATTTTTAAGACCTGGCTCCTTAACCTGAACCACAAAAAAGGATCTGAGGAGGTAATTAAAAGGTGCTCCCTCTGATCTTTTAAAATTATCTTGAGCTGACCTATTAAATCCTTGAAATAATTAAGATGAGTGGAGATGCCTTCCCCTTTCTCCCAGGTGGAAAGTATCATCTCTAAAGAGGCGACCTTCTTTTTCCTCTCGTGGATTAGATCATCCCTTAGGGAGTTTAATATCTGAAAGTCCGGCACCCTGCCTTCTAAGCGGAGAGAAAAAAAGGATAACAAAGAAAAAAAATAATTCCGGAAGAGTAAGAGAAAGATTAGCAGAAATAATGATAATATTATGACCACCATGATAATCCAGAACATGAAGGTCTGATCCCGCCAAAGGCGGGACCGCTACAGACGACCTCCACTTAAAGTCATTGCGAGAAGTCCGCAGGACGACGAAGCAATCCGACCCTGATGGATAAACAGATTGCTTCTCCCTGAGGGATCGCAATGACAGATTAAATCTGCTTAATCTGCTCCATCAGCCTCAAGGTCAAATTCGACTGTGAATCTCACTCACTCCACCACTAAATCGCTCTTCGTTGGTGTCCTCACCAACGAAGAAGAGGTTGTTGGTCAGGAGACCAACAACCAGCGAGAACATATTTTCTACTCCACCACCAATTTTTTCTCTTTTATATAAACCTTCTTCGTCTCCCCTGGATTTAAAATAAAGATCTCTGATTTAAGTTCTTCCGGTTTGACAAAAGGAAGAATTTTTCTCAAACCGTATATTTTCTTCCAGCCCTCAGCAGGTCCCCCTGAAAGCTCGAAGGTTTTTATAGCCGCAGTGGAAGACTCCGCAGGAAAAACATCTAACTGCGTGAGCTTATATCCATCTACGAATCCGAAGAATTTTAGCCATTTCTCCCAGATTAAAATTTCTACAACCAGCCCGTACCTGTTATTTACTGATACCTCAAAGGTCTCTTTAAAAATTTCTCCTTTTTTACCGATGGTGTTTAAAAATAAATTTGCGGTTGAATCTTTTAATGTCTCTGAGGTCATCTCTCCAATAAGTTTCTCAGAAGATAGAACCTGTCCAGGATGGATCCATTCGGAAAAAGGGCGCATATAGTCTTGCATTTGAAAGAAGATCGCGCCTAAGACGACGCATAAGATTGAGACTATGAAAATTATTCCTCTGATTAAGCCTCCGTAACCTACTTCCTCCTTCTCCTGAACAAAGCGTGACCTTCTCAATATCCAGAAGAAAAGAATGAAAAGCAAAACTAAACCCAACCCAAGAAAAACCCCTCCAAAAACTGCGATCCGATTTTCAAGTCCTATGGATCCAAATTCGGACATAAAACCTCTCTACTTGGAGCGAAGCCTCCTTAGGACCGTAAGGCTTTTATCGGCCTTAAAGTTTCAAAGGAGATTTAAACTGTTTATTCTACTCTTTAATTTAACTTCTACACTTCTCAAAAGTTAACTGAGCAGATGTGGATAAATATCTGCCTCAAGTCCGCATTCTATCATAGTAATCAGTTGAGTTATCATAAGTTAACACCTTATCCACATATCCTGTCTTTTTATCCACACTTTGAAAAAAATTCCCATTTTTTTAGGAGAACATTATCACGGATTATGCACTCCAGAATCAGATTGTATAAATTCGTCAGGATCTACAGGCACACCATCTTTTCTAATTTCATAGTGAAGATGTGGAGCAGGCCTTCCGGTTCTGCCGGAAAGAGCTATTACATCGCCCCTTTTGACCCTTTCGCCTTTCTTGACATAAATCTCCGAACAACTGCTATAGTAGGTTTTATATCCGTTTTCATGATTGATTACCACCAAGTTACCATATTTTTTATCCTGCCCCACAGAGTCTATTACCCCATCTGCTGTAGCTCTGATTTCAGTCCCGATCCTGGCTGAGATGTCAACGCCTGAGTGTTCTTTTTTCTTGGTTCCAGCATCTGGTGAGAAACCCTTGATTATTTTACCCTGAAGAGGCAGGCCTGTAGGAATAGTGGAAAAGATAGGAATTTTTTGACTTTTAAAATCTAAATTTTGTAGCTTGGTTGTTGACAGCAATAACGTCTTATTTTTCAGATTATTGCTTGTATCCTCACCTGCAGGAAACTTTACTCCGGCTATCTTGGCAACCTGGTAAGCAAACAAGCGGTATTCTTTTAGCTCCTGTTCTAATTCTTTTACTTTGGAGTTATATTCCTTCAGACCCTTGTTCTCCCTGGAAAGAGCTTGATTCAGGACTATCTGGGAATTGAGCTTGCCATAAGAGAAGATAAGGAAAACAAAAAAAGCCAATAGAAGAAATAAAATCCCTATGAAAATAACAACCAGATTAAAAGAAAGTCGAAGACTCAAACCTTTGCCCTGGTCTGGTGAAATTGAGAAGTTCAGGTAATGGATTTTTTTCATTTTGCTGGCAGGGCTGGAAACCCTGCCTACGATTGAGAAAACTTCCTCGTAGGACGGGCACCTTGCCCGTATTTTTTAGTGTTACAAATTTATCCTGAGCAATTCCAAAATCCTGTTAAGGTCCTCGTCCGAATAAAACTCAATCTGAATTTTCCCCCTTTTTCTTCCTTTGGCGATTTTAACAGAAGTTCCAAAGTACTGTTTTAATTTATCCTCAACCAGTTGGAGCTGGGGATATACCCTTTTCAACCTTCTGGGTTTAACTCTGCTCTTACCATAAATTTTCTCCTCTGTCTCCCTGACTGACAACCCGTTCTTGATAATCTCTTTTGAGAGTTCAATTCTTTGAGCATCGGTATCTAAACTCAAGAGTGCCCTGCAATGACCTTCTGACAGCTCTCCGGAGACCAGAGACATCCGTACTTCCTCCGGAAGATTCAACAATCTCAGAATATTAGAGATTGTAGTTCGATCTTTGCCAACTTTTTTGGACATATCCTCATGTGAAAGTCCGAATTCCTCGATTAATCTCCTGTAACCTTTAGCCTGGTCAATCGGATTAAGATCCTCTCTTTGAACGTTTTCTATTATTGAAAGCTCGAGCGAACCCTCTTTTGACAGATTTTCTATCAAAATGGCTGGAATCAAGGCAAGTCCAAGCTTTTTTGCTGCGATAAGCCTTCTCTCGCCTGCAACCAACTCGTAGCCATCCTCTATCTTCTTAACTATTATCGGCTGGATTACTCCTTTTTCTTTGATTGAATTTGTCAGCTCGCCCAATTTTTCCTGATTAAAACTTCCTCTGGGTTGATATGGATTCGGTCGAATCCTTTCGACTTCCAGTTCTAAAACTCCCCTTTTTTCTTTTTCCACTACCTTGATTTCCGACTTGACCTCCTGAGGTAGGTCAGGAATCAAAGCCTTTATCCCTTTACCTAACGCTATTCTGGTCATGGTCTAAGATCTCCTTAGCTAAATTTATATAGTTTTCTGCTCCGGTAGAGGAGATATCGTAAAGAATGATTGGCTTGCCAAAGCTCGGGGATTCTGAAATCCTCACGTTTCTGTGAATGACCGTATTATAGACTTTTGCACCGAAAAACTTCTTAGCCTCCTCTGCCACCTGTTTGGACAGGTTTAACCTGGCATCATACATCGTTAAAACTACTCCCTCGATCTCAAGGCGGGGATTTAAATTTTGCCGAACCAAATTGATCGTATTCAAAAGCTGGCTTAACCCTTCTAAGCTATAATACTCACATTGGATCGGAATCAGAATAGAGTCTGAAGCAGTCAAGGTATTAATTGTTAAAAGGCCTAATGAAGGGGGAGTGTCTATGAGAATGAAGTTATATTCATCTCTTATGGGCTTTATGGCTGAAGCTAATTTCCTTTCTCTTCCTTCTAAATTCACCAATTCTACTTCAGAGCCAACTAATCTCAGGGAAGAAGGAACCATTTCCAGAAAAGGAATTGTGGTTGGAAGAATTGCATCTTTTATCGGCACCTCATTTATCAGGACCTCATAAATCGTGTTCTGCAGATTATTTTTATCTATCCCCATGCCAGAAGTAGAATTTGCCTGGGGGTCTATGTCTATTAGCAAAACCTTTTTCTCGGCCACAGCCAGGCAGGCAGACAAATTCACAGCAGTCGTTGTTTTACCGACCCCGCCTTTTTGATTGGCAATTGCGATTACTTTCCCCATCTTATCCTGAAAATCCTTTTTTTATAGAAAAAATTCCTTCTCTAAAAAATCAACTCCTTATGATTTTTGTATTTATAAGGGAAAAACTTGAAAAGGTCAAGAAGTTTTTTCAAAAAAAGAAGTCCCGCTATACAGCGGGACTTAAATAACAGCAGAAAACGAGGGATAAGAACACTATTTCAACAAACTCATCTTTGCCGTCTTAGTAAAAGACCCAGCTTGTATCCGGTAAAAATAAATTCCGCTTCCGACAGCTTCACCCTGTTCATTTTTCCCATCCCACACCACCTGATAATCACCAGGTTGTTTTTCTTCATCCACCAATGTTCTTACTAATTGCCCCAAAATATTATAAATTATCAAGGTGGTTTGGATGGGACCTTTGAGCATTAAGCCTTGAGCTTTTAAGCTGAAGGATATTATAGTTGAGGAGTTAAAGGGATTTGGATAGTTCTGGTATAATGAAAAATGACTTGGTATTGGATTTCGTTCTTCCTCAACTGCAGTATAAGGATTCTTATAAATATAAACCCTTCCTGGAGGATAAGAAGGATTATTATACCACCAGCCGGGATCACCTACTATTGCCTCATCTACGCCATCACTATTGATGTCAGCAACACTTACTTGACTACCATAATCACCCACTTCAGAATCATAATAATGCCAATCTTGTATTGTATCCAAAGGGTTAGAACCTAAATAGATCCAAGCTTCCCCGCCAGCTAATGTTGGAACCCCCAAGAGTAGATCCTCATATTTATCTTTATTAAAATTGCCAATTGCCCAGGATTGACCTCTGATACAAAGAGGCGAGTCAATGAGTGAGTCTATCGTACTACCTCCGAAATAGGTTCCTTCAACTGTTATTAAATCCTTATATCCATCCCCGTTAACATCTCCTAAAATTACAAATCCACCTTTAAGTTTTATTCTTGGTATAGTATCTAATTGAATTCCGCCAAAATAAATATAAGTAGAATCATCAGGATAATGGCTACTGGTAGAAACTGCCAAATCTCCATAACCATCTCCATTCACATCCCCTATAGCTAATCCATCCAAGCCGAAATAATTAGGCGGTCCTTGTAAAACATAGGCTGGTGTAGTTGACATATCTATCCCCCCCCAATAAACGTACACGTTAGTAGGGCTTCCGTGAATCGAAACATCATCATAGCCATCCTTGTTAATATCGCCTGTAGCAATCCTATCTTCAAAATATGGTGTTGCCAAAATCTTATCCGGAATAGTGTCAAAAGGTGTCCCACCATAATAAATCCAGACCGCTGAAAATGAGAATGGGGCTACCAGCATATCTTCAATACTATCCCCATTCACGTCTCCAGAAGAGATATATGTAGAAGAGAAAGGAAACGTTATGTCTGGGATGGTGTCGAAGTTCTCTGAGCCAAAATAAACAAAAGTATTGGAACCATGCTGGCCGACTGCCAAATCCTCAAAGCCATCCTGATTTATATCACCTACCCCTGCTAAGCTAGATCCAAAACGCAGAGTATCCCTTGCTCCTTGCATCACCGCTATCTGCTGCATATCAAACTGGGCAAAGGCAGGGGTGCTAAAAGCCAAAACAAAAAGCAAAAGGACAAGGAATCTTTTCATTCAAATCTTCACTTTTAAAAGATTGACCTCACTTCTATGATAAGTTATTCCCTATAAAGGTCAAGAGGTTTTTTCAATGAGGACTAAAAATCTTTCTATTTCGTATTCAGGTATCTCAAGAAATTTTATATCTTTGATCTGAAGTCTCAAATCTTTTGGCTCCCTCAGAAACTCTATGATCTCCGATCTGTAAGCGCTTCCTTTGTAAGCCACTAATACTCCTCTCTGTTTCAGAAAAGGATAAGCAGCATAAATTGTCTGTTTCAATTTTCCAAAAGCCTTAGCTGTGACAAAATCAAAACTCTCAGTAAGCTCGGACCTGCTCTGCAGTTTTTCTGTCCTATCCTGAAAAACAGTCGTATCCTTCAACTCCAAAAGCTCAATCATCTTTTTGAGAAATAGAACCTTTTTCCGGATAGATTCCACCATAGTGATTTTCAAATCCTCTCTGAGGATCTTCATTGGAATGGCCGGGAACCCAGCGCCTGAGCCTAAATCGAGAATCTTTGCAGATTCAGGGATTTTCACTGCTTTAAAGATTAAGAGTGAATCAAGAAAATGCCTGTAAACATCTTCTGGCTTATCTTTTTTCCTGGAGATAAGATTTATCCTCTTATTCCAGGACAAAAGCTCCTCCAGATAAAGTTTAAATTTTTTCTGAGATTTTAAGGATAGGTCTAAACCGAGATGCTCTTTCAGTGACCTTGCGAATTTCTCTAAAGGGTCAGTTTCACTATGTTTCACGTGAAACATTCTCCTTAAGTTGTTGTTTTATCAGAAAATAAGCCGGATTTTGAGCCGAACTGTTTAAGATAAACCATCAGAACTGCTATGTCCCCAGGAGAAACTCCGGAGATCCTGGATGCCTGTCCTATTGACCTGGGCTTTATTTTCATCAACTTCTCTTTTGCCTCCCTTTTAAACCCTTTTAGATTAGAATAGTCAAACTCCTCAGGAATAACCATATTCTCTAACTTTTTGAATTTCTCAATCTCTTTCAGCTCTCTTTTTATATATCCGTCATATTTTATCTCTATCTCAACCTTCTCCTTAACTATTTGAGACAAATCCTCAGGAACCTGGTCGATTTTAAGTAATTCCTCATAAGTTATCTCCGGCATCTTCAGAGCATAAGCCAGAGAGACTCTCTTGCCATTGCTGTTTTCTTCTAACAAATTACCGAATGAGCCTAATGGAACAAAGATTTTCTTAAGCCTCAACTTCTCCTCCTCGACTTCTATCTTTCTATCTTTGAATTCCTTACAGAGCACATCTGAGATCAATCCGTATTTATGCCCGTATCCCAGAAGCCTTTCATCTGCATTATCTTCCCTTAAAATCAACCTGTGCTCTGCTCTGGAGGTAAACATCCGGTATGGCTCCAGGGTTCCTTTGGTAACCAGATCATCAATCAGAACTCCAATATACGCTTCACTCCGGTCCAGGATAAAAGGTTCTTTTTTCCTTAGCTTCAGAACTGCATTAATTCCTGCCATAACTCCTTGTGCTGCAGCTTCTTCATACCCAGAAGTCCCATTTATCTGCCCGGCAAAGAAAAGATTTTCGACTAACTTTGTTTCCAGGTTAGACTTGAGCTGAATTGGGGGAAAGAAATCATATTCAATCGCATATCCGGGACGGGTCATCTCCACATTTTCCAATCCGGGAACTGTCCTCAGAGCATTGAGCTGAACGTCTTCTGGCAAAGATGTAGAAAATCCGTTTACATAGTATTCAGTGGTATTCTGTCCCTCAGGTTCTAAAAATATCTGGTGCCGGGGCTTTTCTTTGAATTTAACAACCTTATCCTCAATTGAGGGACAATACCTTGGACCTACACCTTTAATTAATCCACTATAAAGAGGTGAACGGTCCAGATTACTTAAGATTAGTTTATGAGTGGCTTCATTAGTATAAGTCAAATAGCAAAGATGGTCTTTTTTCTCTATCTCCCTGGTTCTCAAGGAAAAAGGTCTGAAATTCTCATCTCCTGACTGAGGAATAGTTTTTGAAAAATCAACTGTCTTTCCATCAATCCTGGGAGGAGTTCCGGTTTTAAGTCTTCCTACTTCAAAACCTATTGCTTTCAACTTATCTGAGACCCTTAATGAAGGAAACTCACCTGCCCTGCCTGAGGGAAAGTTGACTAAACCTATATGAATAAGTCCATTGAGAAAAGTTCCTGTGGTCAAGATAACTGCGTTTGCATAATAAACTGTTCCAATTGAAGTTAGAACTCCCTTAACTTTATAGTTCTCTATCAGAATTTCTTCTACGTTCCCCTGTTTCAAAACAAGATTCGGCTGAGTCTCCAAAGAATTCCTCATAGCCATCTTATAAGCCACCCTGTCGCATTGAGCCCTTGATGACCAGACCGCAGGACCTTTTTTCTTATTCAGGGTCTTGAATTGAATGTAAGTCTTATCAGTCACAAATCCCATTTCTCCACCAAGCGCATCGATCTCTCTGACAAGATGGCCCTTGGCTAATCCACCAATAGCCGGGTTGCAAGACATCTGGGCAATGGTTTCTTTGTTCATAGTCAAAAGCAAAGTCTTACACCCCATCCGGGCAGATGCCAGAGCCGCCTCACACCCCGCATGCCCGGCACCTATTACTATAACTTCAAATCTTTCAGAATATTCTATCACAGTTCAATTTCCTCACTGTCCGTAGGATCGCTTAATTAGATTTATATACGATGTTTCACGTGAAACATCATAACTAAGATAAGAGAATATTTTGACTTAGCCAACTAATCTATTTTTGACTTTCAATTCTTAAAATCTCCAAAACTTCTTTTTCCTTTGCTTCTTGTAATCCCTTTATAATCTTTCTCTGCCAATTTTGAGGAGTTGACCTAAAAATATTATGGATAATATTTGCTTCACCTTTATTAATTAAGGCCCATAAAATCTCAAGGGCAATGTTTCTGTCTTTTATGGCCTTATCTTCTTGATTTCTTCTTTGAAAAACGATTAACTTATGTAAAGCAAAATTGACAGGATGAGGCAAGTTCAAATAGAAATCCTCAATCTTAACTTCTATAGTATTCTCTGATAAAAAATCAAGGAATCTTAACGCTTCGGCGTTTATACCTAATTTAGGTACAGAATAAGGTCTCTCCGAGCCTTTCCCTTTTGCCGGAACAAAAAACTCCACTATAAGATCAGGGTGGTCAAGTTTTATATAGCCACAAGTACCTCTGAATGCAGTCACAAAACCTAAGTCCTTAAGCAGATTAGGAATATCTATTGTCTGCTTTATCTTATCAGGCTTACTTATAAGAAAATCCATATCTCTTGTTTTTAGAGTAGCATGATTAATATAGGAAACAGAAGAAAAATAATCTTTATAAAAAAATACACACCAACTACCAATCAGCACAAAATCATTTAAGATATTCGCTTTATGGAACCTCCTTAAGATCTCAAGGCACAGTTCATATTGCTTCTTTTCCACGCAAAGAGCTCCTTAAAAACCTGATCTGCTTTTTAACCTGAGAGAGCAATTTTCTGTATTTTGCCCTCAACTCTTTTGCCTCTGAATACTTCTTTTTTTCTTCTTCAGACATTTTCCCTTTATAGATATACTTTATTTTCTTACCTATCCTTCTGACCAGATAATAATATTTATGACCTCTTATCTCTCTCACCGCCAGACAGCCCTGCGGCAGATTTTTTAACGCTTGCTCATATTCTTTTTTCATACGAATAGAGTTCTGTAATTCTTCTTTAAGAGCTCCCTTGATTACACCTATCATACTTTCTCCTGTTACCCAACATACGATACTAATTAATATATTGTTGGGTAACAATTGTCAAGGGAATAATTACCCAACAAACAATTGAATAATCATATTTGTTGGGTAATCAGTAAAGATGGTGTTTCACACCCCGCATGCCCTGCCCCGATGACTATAACTTCAAATCTTTCAGAATATTCGATCACAGTTCGATTTCCTCACTGTCCGTAGGATAATTCAATTAGATTTATATACGATGTTTCACGTGAAACAATTTAGGAACCTACTAATCCTGAAAAAGCCTGAAAACATTTTATTTGATTCGTTACCTAAACTAGAAATAAAATGTCGCCACTAAAGCTGACGTTCCCCAGCTCAAGTTATAGAGATTGTAGGATGACTTTGTCACCTCTGTAATATTAGGACCGGGAACCACAAATGTCTTTCGACCATCATGACGGTAATAAAGAGTCGCCTGATACTCCCCAGCAATACTGAGATTTTTAACAATAAACCACTCTACACCTAGAGACAGGCTTGCACCCACAGAGTAGATCCAAGATTCGGTCCTCGTGCCCATTCCGGGTAACGGTGCAGGCGGCAAGGATAAGTTCCTTGTTTCTCTTGAGATAGAAAAGTTTATTCCAGCTCCCCAGTATGGAGAAATTCGACTGCTTGGGAAGTAGTGATATTCAATTCCAGGAAGGATCGAAATACTTCCGCTAAAAGCTTTTTCCTTACTATAACCAGGTGCACGGCCATCCAAAGTGTAGTAACTACCGCGAAAACCGAGACTGGCCTTGTATACCAATTTCTCAGAATGCCAGTACTTTCCTCCAATGCCAGCGCCTACACCACCGACACCTAGGTTGCTTAACCCTATTACGGAGAAACTCAACCCCTTTGTCCCCTTCTTTGGCTTAACTGAGTTGTCCTGTCCGAAAGATAAGCCAAAGATAAAGCATACACACAGCAAAGTGAAAAAAAGTTTTCTCATAATTCCTCCTGTTTTCTAAAAGTAAATGGTTAATATTACAGATGACCCATCAATTCCTGCACTGATGTTGTTTGACTTTGTTCTGCTCTGCCACTTTTTTTGATAATCATAATAGTCTTGTATGATCCTACTGTATACAAGACTTGCTCTGTATTCGACAGATAAATTGACCCTTTTAAATGGATATGCCTCAATTCCCAAGAACAAAGTCAGAGGAAAACCGTTTTGTTTTCTCTTAACAAAGCCTCCATCTTCACCTTCATCATCCCTGTTGTCAAAAATAGTTCCAAAATAACCTAAACTTGCACCTAAATAAAGAGAGAAAAATCCCTTTTGAGGGAAATGTCTCTCCATACCCAGTGCGAATGACAAATTCCCTTCTAATTTTCTTTCTTCGACTGAACTTGACTTGGCCGTGAAACCGCTTATACCGACTAAGCCTCTGCCGATCCAGGCATTTGAGAATTTGTATTTAAATCCCAGGCCACCCTCGATATTTCCCAGTCCTGTATAGTCCCAGACTGAAACAGAAAAACTCAAACCTATTTTACCCTGGGGTTCATGGGTAAGAAAACCTTCTGCCTGACAAAACCGGGTGAAGCATGAAAGGAAAATAAAGAGAAGAATAAGTTTTTTCATTTGCTTTCCAAAAGTTTAAGAGATTGCTCAACAATAAACAGTCAATTGCACCATCTAATCCAAAGGAATTAGTAGACAAATGCCTCTTTTAAACCAATTACAATCAAGATCAGAAAAAATTCCTGTTCTTTTATTTCCCAGTGCAAAACTCCGAAAAAATCTTATTCGGGATATCTTCAGTTACAACCTTCCCTACTATCTGCAAGAGCCGAGCCGTTCATACGCTCTTATGTGATGAAATCGGTAGTTTTTCTTTATTCATAAAACCTATAAGCTCTAACGATAAAGCTCACCTGCCGCTATGGAGCGCAACGGAATAGCGGTCAGGTGCAGCGCCTTGTTATGCACACACTCTATTCCAATAAAGAACGCTGTGACTTCGGCCCATATCTTACAGGCTTGGTCTTGGTATGTTTTTTCATCACACCTTCCTTAACCAATCGCTGAAGCCACTCTTTCGCTTGGCTTTTCGACACATGCAAATCAGCAGCCACCTCGGCGTCGGTCTTGGGCGTTTTCATTTTCCCAAGCAACTCCCGCACCTTGGCAAACTGTTCATCGGCAGGTGCCAAGGGCGATTCCATAGACAGAGGGGGGCAAGAGTCATTGATAGGGAGCAAACTCTGCGGGATTTCATACGCCGGCTTAGGCTCCTCGCGAACCGAAGAAAAGAGTTCGTTTTGCCCGGGAGCAGCTTTCCTCGGACTCACCTCGACCGCGAGCACCTCCGATAGAGCCTCCGGCGTCTCCGGATTGGGCCAGGGCAATGCGCCCTTACGTCGGAGGGCATCCAGCCCCTTGCCGGTTTTCCCGTTCGAGCGGACATAGACAGGTACGAGCCGCAGCTTCTCAAGTTGCTCGACCGCACCGGCCCAAGTGCCGCCCTTCTCGTAATCCGAACTGACGACAAGCGCCGCATCCGCCAGCGCGTAGATCAGCTTGTTACGCTGCATTACGTTCCCCACGTTGAACCCGGCCGAGGGATCGTAGGGCGAGATCAAGACCAGTTGCCCATCCATCAGGAGGTTGCGATGCTCACGGTTCAGGGCCGCCCGCTCGAGGTTATCCGCCAAGACCCCCACTACCTTGCCGCCAGCTTCCAGTGCGCCGCGCATGGCGGCCTGATCGATGCCGCGCGCACCGCCCGAAACGAGGGTGCGCCTCGCTTTGGCGGTAAGCCGGCCAATACCCTCGGTGTATTCGATCAACGCATCATCCACATTCCGAGAGCCCACGACAGCCAACCCGCCCGTATCCAGAATCGCGGCCTCCCCGCAGCCATAAAGAACCGGCGGCGCATCGTCCTTGAGGCGCGCCTTCAGTCGCCTCGGATACTCGGCATCGGCGCGGCTCACCACCCAGATCGCCCGCGCCTGCCAGCGCTCGATCGCCTGGCTCAGCAGAAAGCCACGGGCCAGCAGACTCTTGAGACGGTCACTGTCGATGAGTTGTTGGCACTCCCCGAGCAATTCCCGCGCATCGGGGGCGAGCAAATCAGCCGGCTGCCGTTGCTTGTCGCGGAGGAATCGCGCCAGCCGCTTGTACTCGCCCGGCGTCAATAAATCGGATGAAGGCTCACTACGCCCCGCGATCAAGGGCGCCGTCAGCAGCAGGATTGCCTGCGTGTTGGGTGAAAGTGACATGCTCATTTCTCGTGTCCTGTCAGTGCGAGCGCCAGAGGCAACACTTCGCCGCTGCCATGTGAGCGCAACAACCAGGCCGCAACGGTCAACGTCCAGCGCGAATCCACCATGTCATCCACGAGCAGCACCGGCCCAGCGGGCAGCGCTTGCGCACTGATCGCCAGAGAGCCGTCGATGTTGCGCGCCTGTTGCGTGCTGTTGGCCATGGTCTTCTGCTCCGGCCGGTCGTCCGTCTTTTCCAGCGCCACATGAAACGGCAGGTTCAAGGCTGCGGCCAGCCACCGGGCGAAGTCCGGCACCAGATCGGGGTGTCGAAGCGACGGAATGCATGTCACCCAGGCAGGCGCCGGTTGCGGGTTCCACTCTCGCACCAGCCGTGCACAGGCTTCAACAAGTTCATCGGCAAAA
>JAUYBY010000083.1 GCA_030692925.1 Candidatus Zixiibacteriota bacterium
AGATCTGCCGGAAGTTAAAACAGGTGAAGAGGTAAATCTCCTGGTCAAACAGGGAAAAGAGAAAATCGAGGTTCACCAGATAGCCGGATGGGCAAAAAGCTTCAGTTACGAGATAGTCTCCAGGATGGGAAAAAGGTTGCCCAGGGTCTACTTAAAATAAGGCTAAAGTCCAAAGTCTATAGTCTAAAGTCTAAAAAAAATTCACAGCTGATTAGGACAGATTAAGCGGATTATATAAGGATGGCGGATGACAAATAAAGGATGGAGCGTCGGGTCTCCTGACCCGACGAGGAAAACGTAGGGAAAAAAGGAATAGAAGATGGAACTAAAATATGAGTCTTTTGAACTGAAATTAAAAGAGACTTTCTCTATCTCTCGCAGTTCTATTGATACGAAGAAAGTTGTCTATGTCAGGATAGATGAGGGAATAGGAGAAGCTTCTCCTTCAACCTATTATGGAGAGAACGAGGGAACCGTGAAAGCGGCTCTGGAGCTTTTCAGAAATGAGCTGGGGGATGATCCACTGGAGATCGAAAGTACCCTGGAAAAAATCAACAGCATAATTGCTGGCAACTTTTCTGCGAAGGCAGGTATTGACCTGGCACTGCACGACCTGACAGGTAAAAGACTGAACCTGCCTGTTCATAAACTGTTGGGAATTGCCAAAAAAGAGATAGAGACCTCATATACCATCGGGCTGGATACTATCAAGAGAATGCAGGAGAAGGTCAAAGAAGCTTCAGGATTTTTGGTTTATAAAGTAAAAGTCGGAGTGGAAAATGACCTTAAGATGGTCGAGGCAATCAGAGAGGTTACTGATGCTAAAATCAGGCTGGATGCCAATTGTGGCTGGGATTTAAAAGAAGCTTTGAAGAAGCTTAAGGTTTTCGAGAAGTTCGATATCGAATTGATCGAACAGCCGATTCCACCGGGGAATTTAGAGGATTTGAGGATAATCCGGGAAAATACGGATATACCTGTCTTCGTAGACGAATGGTTGATGACTTCAAAGGATATACCTCAATATATGGGGAAAGCTGACGGTATAAATATCAAGCTGATGAAGTGCGGAGGGATAAGAGAAGCACTTAGGATGATTCACACTGCCAGAGCCTGTAATCTAAAAGTGATGTTAGGGTGCATGATCGAAAGCTCGGTGGGGATTTCGGCGGCGGCCCAGATAGCTCCTCTGGTTGACTACGTGGACTTAGACGGTAACCTTCTGATCTCCAACGATCCTTATTCCGGACCTGAATTAAAAAGTGGGAAATGGATTTTAAATGATTTGCCAGGGTTGGGGATAAAAAAGGTTCAACAGTTTAATGGTTCAATGGTTCAAAGTGTATGAAAGCAAAAAGCATAGAGGAGCTTTTGGTCTGGCAGAGAGCCAGGGAGTTAGTAAACAAAGTATACGATCTTACAAAGAAGCAAGGGTTCTGTAAAGATTTCAGCTTAGTTGACCAGATTAGAAGGGCGACCATATCAGTAATGTCCAATATCGCTGAAGGCTATGAGCGGGGCTCAAATACTGAATTCATTCAATTCTTGTACATCGCAAAAGCATCCTGTGGAGAAGTTCGAACGCAGTTATTGATTGCTCTTGATCAAGGTTATATTAATAAAGAAGAACTAGAGAAAGCAAAGGAGCTAGCTTTGAAGGTTTCGGGTATGCTCTCAAATTTTATTTCTTATCTGAAGCGGTCCAAACTAAAAGGTGATAAATACAAGGAAGTTTAAGAATGAATCTTTAAGATTTTTTAGATTTTATCCCTTGAACTATTGAACGATTGAACCATTGAACTATGAAATTTAAAGTAATTTTGATAATTACCTTAATTCTCTTTATAGAAGCTTATTCTGCTGAGATAAATAGCCTTCCTAAAATTAATGTTGTTTATCCACCTGAAGGTAAGGAAATCACTTCAACTGATTCTACTTTCATCTTCGGGTCAGTTACTCCCGGTTCGGACCTGGTAATAAATGATCAGTACATAGAAGTACATAAAAACGGTGCATTTCTGGCATATCTTCCTTTAAAGCCGGGAGATTTCGTCTTTCAGCTTGAGGCTATGAATCAAGGCGGGATTTCCAGAAAAGAGATAAAAGTCAAAGTTCCTTTTCCACATCTTCCTACGCCAAAAGATAGTTTACGGATAGAGAACTATGAGAAAGCCCCTTCGCAGGATATGGTTTTGACTTCTGGAGATATAGTCCAGGCTAGCTTCAGGGGAACTCCAGGCTGCTCTGCTTCCTTTTACATTGAGGGACTAACCTCTTACCTTCCGATGATTGAGTCGGCCAAGTCTGAAAGCGTGTTCTGGGGTGAAGGTGTGTTTGGAAAAGGGGGGGAAAAAGACTCGACCGTGCCAGATGGCTTATATACTGGTCTTTACAAAATCAAGCCAGGCGATAGAATCGAAAATGGAACCATAGTTTTTGAGCTGATCAAGAAAATTCAAAATCCAGATTCATTTTATTTTCCTTCTCAAGCCTGTTTTGACCGGGAAAAGATGCTGGTTTGTCTGGCTGATTCTGCTCCTGGTAAGGTGACTGTAAGAGAGGAAACAGTACCCCAGATCGTGGAATTGAAGGACACTTCAACCATTATCCGCACAGGTCCTGGCAGAGGATACCTTCTCCTGTACCAGCCCCAGGGAGTAAGATTTTTGGCAAATGGAAGAAATGGGGACTGGATCAGACTCAAGCTGGCTCAGAACATAGATGGGTGGGCAAAAGCTGAAGCATTGAACTTTTTACCCCAGGGCACGCATCTTCCGGAAAGTGAGATAAAGTTCATCAGAACCGAGATGAAAGATGATCGGACTTTGATAAGAATACTACTTAAGCAGAAACTGCCTTACGAAATAGAACAGCAATTTTCCCCACCGGCCTTGATTTTGAAACTCTACGGAGGAAATTCGGACACCGACTGGATAAGGTATGATTCAAAGGATGAAGTCATCAGAGAGATAAAATGGGAGCAGCCGGAAAAAAGGGTGTTCCAGTTGAAGATTTATCTTAAGCAGAAAAGGTTCTGGGGATATGATATTTATTTTCAGGGAAACGAGCTTTGTCTGGAGATTAGAAAAGAACCTCAGATAAAATACCGGCTCAAAGGCTTGAGAATCTGCATAGATCCCGGACATTCTCCAGAAAGCGGTGCAGTGGGCCCCACTGGCCTAGAAGAGAAAGTAGTAAACTTAGAAATAGCTCTGAAACTGAAATATCTTCTGGAAAAAGCCGGAGCAGAGGTTTTTATGACCCGCTATGGTATGGAGGGTGTGAGTATCTACGAAAGACCCAAAAAAGCAATAGAAAACCGCTGCCACATTCTGATCAGCATTCATAATAACGCTTTGCCGGATGGGGTCAACCCTTTTGTCAATAACGGGGTCTCGACCTACTATTATCACCCTCAGAGCTTAGAGCTTGCCAGAGCTGTTCAAAAAGAGCTTGTCTCAGACTTGCAGATCCCGGATCAGGGGCTGTATTATGCCAACTTCGCCCTGACCCGGCCCTACCAGCTCCTCTCGGTTTTGGTGGAGTGTGCCTTTATTATCTACCCGCAACAGGAGGAGCTTCTAAGAAGCGAGGTTTTTCAAAAAAAATGTGCTTTCGGAATTTATCAGGGGATATTAAATTATCTCAAAGAAAAATGACCGGAGGGAGAAGAATATGATTGAATCTTACGAGTTTGGTAAGATGGTCATCAACGGAGAGAAATACGCTGCTGACCTGATTCTTTATCCGGATCGGATAGATTCTACCTGGTGGAGAAAATCAGGTCACGAGCTGCGGCTGGAGGATGTCAAGGGCGTAGTCAAGGAAAAGCCGGATACCATAATCGTGGGCACAGGTTTTAATGCAGTGCTGAAAGTTCTGCCTGAGACTGAGGATTATATACTGTCAAAGGGAATCAGGCTGATCGTGGAGGATACTAAAAAAGCAGTGAAAAACTATAATGAGCTTTCTGCCAAAGAGAAGGTGATCGGACTTTTTCATCTGACCTGCTAAAAAAAAGTTTGGCGTTGAGAGTTTGAAGTTTGTTATAGGGAGAGAATTTCCTCACCTAGGCATGAATGACCTGACCCCAACCCTTTCCTGAAAGGAAGAGAACGGCTTGGTAGCCGCAGACTTTTAGTCTGCGTTTCGAGGACTGTTCCATTTTTCCGCAACCTAAAGGTTGCGCCTACCAGCTTCTCCATATAAAGAAAGGGGGAATAGATTTTATTAGTGTGACCCTTTTAAGGTCGCTAAAAAAAACATAGAGACGCATGCGATGCGTCTCTACGAACTTGAACATGTATTTACTTTATATCTTCCATTTTCCTTTTTCTGTAATTTCTTATTGCTTCAATGCCCCCGCTGTAAGTCCAGAAATTATCTGTCTCTGGAAGAATAGAAACAAAATTATCACCGGAAGGGCGCAGATAGTCGAAGCAGCCATCAGGTGTGGCCAGTCGATAGTCTGGTATCCCTGATACAAGGCTAAAGCTACCGGCAGTGTTCGCATCTTCTCAGATGAGGTCAGGATAAAAGGAAACAAGAACGAATTCCAGTTGACCAGGAAAACCTGAATAGCCAGCACCGCCAAGGCGGGCTTACAAAGAGGCATCACAATCTTAAATAATATTTTAAAATCACCTGCACCATCGATCCTGGCGGCATCTTCCAATTCCTTGGGAAGGTTCTGGATATACTGCCTCATCAGAAATATCCCCAGAGGATTGACCACCCAGGGGACAATTAGAGTAAGGTAGGTGTCATACCAGCCTAACTTTTTTATGAGGATAAATAAGGGCACGATGATTATATGAGCGGGGATCATTAAAACCAGGATAACTGATAAAAATAAGACTTTTTTCAAGACGAATTCCCTACGAGCAAAAGCATAGCCAACCATCAGGCAGAAGACAAGATTCCCCAGGGTTACAAAAATCGCTACAATCAGACTATTTAAGAAAAATCTCAAAAAAGGTGCAGAGGACCAGACATCTTGATAATTTTTGATGGTGAGTCCTTTGGGTAAAAGGTCCGAGAAATTTAGAACATAGCCGGTTTCTTTAGTTAAAGAGGTCTTGACCATCCAGTACATCGGGAAAAGCATTCCGGCTAAGATAAATAAAAGGATTAAGAATAAAACCCAGCGTAAAATTTTATCTTTTGGTGTCATCTCAAATACTTATATTGGCTCGATGAATCGAGCAACTACAATTCACTATGTCTTTGCGAGCCCTACGGGCGAAGCAATCTGTTTACTCCACCAGAAGCGGATTGCTTCGTCATTCCTCCTTTAGGAAGTTTGTAGTTGCCCAATTCATTGGGTCCTTTTGCTCGATAAATCGAGCAACTACGATTGCTCTAATCTTCAATTCCCTTTCCCAGTCCAAAAGCCTTCATCTGCAAAAGCGAGAAAACCATTATGATAAAAAATAAACAATAGGCTATGGCTGAGGCATACCCGAAATTGAATTTATGCAGGCCCTGCTCATACACCAGATAGACCATGGTCAGGGTAGAATTCAAGGGACCTCCTTTAGTCATCACAAAAACCTCAATGAATATCTGGAACGATTTGATGGTATTGATCAGAATTACGAAAAGGAACATTGGTTTTAAATGGGGAAGGGTGACAAATCTGAACTTCTGCCAGAAATTTGCTCCGAAAGTATCAGAGATCTCATAAAGCTCAAGAGGAACTGCCTGCAGCGCAGCCAGGAAAAGCAGCATATAATAACCAACAGAAACCCAGACATCCATAAGCATTATGGAAAGCAGAGCGGTTTTCTCTGAAAAAAGGAATCCCTTTTCAGGTGAGGACAGATTCAGAAGTTTGAAAAGGAAATCAAAATAACCATCCCTGGCATAAAGATGGGTGAAGACCAAAGCTATGACTACTAAGGATGTGATTGAAGGTACAAAATATCCAGCCCGAAAAAATCCCCTCAGGGGTATTTTCTGGTTTACTAAAATCGCCAGAACCAGTGCCAGGATAGTCGTAAAAGGAATGGTCCCCAGGACAAAAAATGAGGTGTTCTTCAAGGCAATCCAGAAATCGGGGTCCTGCAGGAGCTTAAAATAATTAGCAAGACCGATCCATTCTACTTCGCCAGTTAAGATGGAATATTTGGCGAAGCTTAAGATGAAAGAATAGATTAAAGGGAAAAGCCAGAACAAAAGTAGAATTATTATCCAGGGAAGAAGGAAAATAAAAGTGGTTTTAGGTTTGGGCATTGGTAATCAAATTCACAGCTGATTGAACGGATTAAGCTGATAAGAGTAGCTGAAAGTTTTCATCAATATCTGCTTAATCAATGTAATCAGCTGTGAGGTCTTTTATTTTAGTTCATAGCGTAAGGCTTTCAACCTGTCCTATTAGGACAGAACGGGTTTATCTCTACAATGCTATGCTACTCTGAAAGGGTCGCACTACGAAAATCTGATTTCACAGCTGATTGAACGGATTAAGCTGATGAAAATAGCTGAAGGTTCTTAGTTTCTAATATCTGCTTAATCAATATAATCAGCTGTAAAGTTTTTCATTCTTTTGTTCGTGCAAGTAATTCGAGTTGGTTCGGGAAATCCAATTCCCGAACCAACTCGAAAAAAAATTTAAAATCATTTTATCGGTAGCATCAAAATAAGTTCATTTTGACTTCTATAGAATTCAATCTCTGGCCTTTCCCTGTCCGCTTCAAATTCTTTTAACATCTCTTCAAATGCTCCAACAATTTTTTGAGGAATATCTTTTTCTGCTGACCAGTTTTTTAATTTCCGACTGGCATATTTCCCTCCAAGGAGTGTTCCGATTTCAAGTGCAGGATTGTCAAGATTATCTCCTTCTTTTATCTCGACACATGCCCAATATTCAGGATTTCCCTGGTTATAAAAAAATGCGCCATAGAACTTTCTCCCTTTAAGAGTAGGCAAATGACTTTCTAATTTTTCAAACGCCTTGGGGACACCTGAGGGTATATCAGAGGTTTTGACATACAATACCTTTTTGCTTTCAAATTGGATGATATTAGATTTATTCATATCGACCTCTTTTCAAACCTTTTTGAATATTGATAAGCAGGATTCACAGCTGATCGAACGGATTAAGCTGATGAAAATGGCTTAAGGTTCTTGTTCTTTAATCTCTGCTTAATCAAGATAATCAGCTGTGAGGTCTTTTCATTTTAATATTTTATCTATCTCCATTTTCGCTTCATCCAGTGCCTGAGAGGGTGTTTTTTTATCATACATCACCCGTTCAACGGCTTTCTCAATTATCTCCTCGATATAGACCCATTGAGGAACAGCAGGTGAGGTCTGGGAATATCTTAACTGTTCCTGAAAGACTAAAAGATTTTTGTTATTCTGATAATAGGGGTCAAGCTCAGACCCTTTAGCTGAAGGGATAGCTGAGCCGATGGCTTTACAGAGTTTTAAGGAATTGTCTTTTCTAATCAGATACTGAACGAATTTTAAAGCGGCATCCGGGTTTTTGCATCTTTTGCTGATGACTAAGAACTCTCCTCCGGCAAATGAAGAGAAATTCCCTTTTTCAGGCTTAGGTATAAGACAAACTCCCAAGTTTAAATTTGGCAGATTCTTCTGGATGTCGTTTAAGAGCCATCCGCCTGATATCAAAAAGCCAATTTTCCCTTGCTTGAAGCCTTCATCCAGCATTCTCTGATTATCAATTGTTCCTTGTTCAGCCAACTTTTTATAGAACTCTAGAGCTTCTTTTCCTGCAGAAGAGTTTATCTCAGAAGTTTTCTGGTCGTCGGACAAGATTTTGCCCCCATTCCCCCAGAAGAAAGGTAAGAATTTCTTATATAATCTGTGCCTTTCAGCAGAGTTTGCTCCAAAACCGTAAGCTTGCGGTTTGAGGTGATTAATTTTTTTACAATAACTCAGAAGTTCATCCCAGGTCAGCGGAGGCTTTTCCGGGTCTAACCCGACTTTTTTCATAAGGTTTTTATTGTAAAATAAAACCCTTGTATCCAGGACCCACGGAAAACCGTAGATTTTACCTTGATAGATTGCAGGCTCCCACATCAGAAAATCGTTTTGGATTTTCTCTGCCTCAGAGGGCACATCCAGAAGCACACCTTCAGAGGAAAACTCCGGCACCCAGTCTGAGCCTAATTCTAAAACATCCGGAGTAGTGCCTGAAGCAAATGCTACCACGATCTTATCATGTCCTTCTGACCAGGTCAGATCAGTGAGTTTTACCTTTATGCCGGGATTTTCCTTTTCAAAATCACCGATTATTTCCACCAAAGCTGGCTTGACCTGCGGATCAGTCCAGAACTGCCAGAAATCTAATACTACTTCATTCTTTTTCTGTTGAGAGCAGGAGAAAATCAAAAGAATTGAACAAAAGATAAGGTAGATGAAAGTAATCTTTTTCAAAGCGGCTCCTTTTCTGGGTAATAAAGGTCTGGAGAAAGGTTTGTCAAGAACTAATCTCGATTATGGAGTGCATCCCGCCTGTGGCTGGATGCAGCATCCACTGGATGCACTCCAAAACATTTTTCCTTGACAAGCAGGTTTTATTTCCTACTTTAGTTTCAAATTTATCAAGGAGGATGAACCTGAAGGGGAAAATCCGCTCTCTTATTTCTCTGCTCGTTTTTTTCGTTAGCTTCAGTTCTACGGCTTTGGCAGCAGAAGAGGTCAGATGGTTTGATCCGCAGAAAACAGGTCTCTTAATCGGAATATTCATTACCATTGTCCTTGTTTTCGGTTTCATCCTTTATGGGAAGAAAAAAGGTAGCCTGAAAATCCGCTCCATCCCCGGGCTGGAGGCGATGGATGAGGCGGTCGGCAGGGCTACTGAGATGGGAAAGCCGATCCTGTTTTCCTCTGGTTTGGGGAAAATGGAAAGGGTGGCGACCATGGCTTCGATGAATATCCTGGGAAGCGTGGCTGAAAAGATAGCTGAGTATAACACTCCCCTGATAATTCCAAATTACGACCCGATGGTGACAACTGTTGCCCAGGAGGTGGTCAAAGAGAGTTTCAGCAAGGCGGGTCACCCTGAAAGCTTCAAGCAGGAAAATATATACTTTGTTACCCAGAGCCAGTTCGGATATGTGGCGGCAGTGGATGGGATAATGCTCAGGGAAAAACCTGCAACCAATCTTTTCTTGGGGACATTTGAGGCGGAATCACTAATCTTAGCAGAAACTGGAAATTCTATCGGAGCTTTGCAGATTGCTGGGACTGATTCGACCATTCAGCTTTCCTTCTTTATAGTTGCTTGCGATTATACCCTGATCGGCGAGGAGTTTTTTGCAGCCAGCGGGTATCTGACCAAAGACCCTTTGGTTTTAGGAAGCATCAAAGGGCAGGATTTTTTGAAACTGATCATAGGTATCCTGATAATTGCAGGCGGGATTTTCTCCACCTTAGGATACAATTTCTTAATCAACTTCTTAGGGAAATGACAAGATGAGAAGGCAGATTCCGATTGTGGTCTGTTTTGTATTCGGGATATTTATGTTAGCCCAGTTTTTTGTGTCTCATCCTTTGCTTACCAGGGGTTATCAAAATGTGCTGGACTGGATGCAGATCATCTTTGTTTTTGCCCTACTGGTCGGAGCTTTAAGTTTTCTTATTCTTCATCTTGACAAAATCTCCAAACAACAGAAAGAGTGGGGATACAATTTAGTTGCTTTAGCCGGACTTGCTGCAATGGTATTTCTGGGATTCTTTAAAGGCATTCAGAAAGACTCACCCTTCCTCTGGGTTTTTGATAATCTTCAGGTTCCGATGCAGTCTACGATGTTTTCACTTTTAGCCTTTTTTGTAGCTTCAGCGGCATATCGCGGTTTCAGGGCAAGAAATTTTCAGTCAGTTGTTCTGCTTGTAGCTGGAGTTTTGATCATACTGGGACGGGTTCCATTGGGAGAGATGCTTCACTCGAAGATCCCTGAGTCAGCCACTTGGATTTTGAACGTCCCCTCTATGGCGGCAAGAAGGGGAATCCTAATCGGCATCGGCTTAGGCTCGATTGCCACTTCTTTAAGAATAATAGTAGGGATTGAAAGGACATATTTGGGGAAAGGATGAAAAAGCCAGGAGCTTGTAGCAGGTAGCTGGTAGCAAAGAAACAATCGGTAGCACCGCCTTGTCCTCAAGGCGGGAGTGAAGGGTTGGTCTCCTCTGCCCTTGTGGGAGGAAGTGTAGTTGCCCAATTTATTGGGCTTGCCTTTGCTCGATAAATCGAGCAACTACAATGAAGAACAGGCAGGATGCCCGTTCTACCAAAATATATGAAACTAAATCTTGACCGAAGAATCATATTTATCCTGATGGCAATTGCGGTCATTTTCCCATTGGTTTTCAAATTGGGACTGCCCAATAAAGTGACTCCAGAGGTGAAAAATCTTTTTGGGCAGATGGAGAGTCTAAATGACACCTCAGTGGTCTTGATCTCCTTTGATTTTGAAGCCTCATCTTTTCCTGAGGTCCAGCCGCTGGCTAATGCGATTTTGATGCACTGTTTTTCCAATAATCTTAAAGTAATCGGGATTTCACTTTTAGCTGAAGGGACTGCTTTAGGTGAAAAGGTCTTAAAGGAAAATGCTGCTAAATATAATAAAGTTTACGGTAAAGATTACGTCTTCTTAGGTTTCAGACCTCAGGTTACTGCTACTATTTTAGCCCTGGGTGAGGATTTTCACAAGGTGTTTCCTGAAGATTATTATGGGGGTTCTACTGCTGATTTAGAATTGACTAAAAACATAAAAAACTACAAAGATATCTCCCTGATAATTTCTGTGACTGATGGGGACATCCCTTTTTCCTGGATAAATTATGCAGTCGCAAGGTATAATAAAGACCTGGCGGTTCTGGCAACTGCGGTTATGGCGACCAGCTTTTATCCTTTTTTGAATTCAGGGCAGATTAAAGGTTTAGTCAATGGTCTCAAAGGCGCAGCCGAGTATGAGATTTTGTTGAAAAAGCCTGGGATGGGCGCAAGGGGGATGGATGCGCAGTCGATGGCGCATCTTCTGATAGTGCTTCTGGTCATTCTAGGAAATATCGGCTACTGGATGGAGAGAAGAAAGAAATAGCTTGGAGCAGGTAGCAAGTAGCAGGGAGCAAAAAATGTAGGGCAAGGCTTCAGCCTTGCGTGGAGTAATACTAATGTCATTCTGAGCGAAGCGAAGAATCCTTTATCGAAAAATTGAGATTCTTCGGCCGTGGGCCTCAGAATGACAGAAGGGAGTAATTCAATTTGGACTTAGGTACTTTGATCGCCGCAATCTTGACTTTGTTCATCTTTTCCTTTCTCTATAAGGATAACCCATTTTATAAATTCGCAGAGTATCTCCTGGTCGGCATATCTGTTGGCTACTTCATAGTTATCTCTATTAAGACCACGGTTGTGCCAAAGCTGATTTTTCCGGTTTTCAGAGAGGGAGATCTGCTCTGTCTTATTCCCGGGATTTTGGGATTCTTTATGTTCCTCAGGTTTTTCCCGAAACTTGCCTGGCTTTCCAGGATTTCGATGGCTTTGATAATCGGAGCAGGTGCCGGGGTTTCGATCCCGGCAATGATGCAGGCGCAGATTTTTGCCCAGATGAAGGCTTCTATGGGGTCTTATGCGTCAATTAATAACATCATCGTTGCCTTAGCCGTGATTACCACCTTGAGCTATTTTTTCTTCTCCAGGGAGCACAAAGGTGCTCTGGGCACCTCAGCCAAAATCGGGGTTTTCTTTATGATGCTCTTCTTCGGGGCAACCTTTGGCTATACCGTAATGTCCAGAGTCACCCTCCTAATCGGCAGAGCCCAGTTTCTGTTGGGTGATTTTTTAGGAATAATAAAATAAAAAAATTGTTGCAGGATGGAAGGAAGAAGGTTAAATTGGGGAAGATTTTGGAGTACAATGTTTTTTTCTTACTAGGTAGCTCAAGGAGGGTCTGTGACTAGTTTAGTTGCATTAGCTACAAAAGATGCATTGGCTCTCGGCTGTGATAGTTTGGGAACTACAACGAAACCCTTAATAGATCCTTTTGAACTAGGTGAGTTCTTTGATTCTGCAAAGGATTTTGAATTAAAGAAAGATAAAGATGGTAATCCCATTCTCAAAAATTTTGAGAGCATCTGTAATAAAGCTCAATCGGTGCCTTATTCACATATGACCCACATGAGCAAACTATTTTCTCTTTCTCCTTTGGAGATGGGTATTATGGGTACCGGTATTGCATCGATCGGAGATCGTACTATAAAGAGCTTGATTGAGGAATTCAAGAGTAAAGAACTTGACACTAAAAAATCTGAAGATTACACAGTAAAGGACATTTCAGACAAAATTCTAAGTTTTATTTCCCAATATTTTGAAAGTGAATTTCCTGATGAAAAAAAGAGGCTGCCTTTAGAATTTATTTTGGGTGGATATGATAAAGCAAGTCAAATTCCTAAGATTACGCGAATAAAGTTACCTAAGAAGGAAATAGAGGAAACGTTGAAAGAAGGTAAGTTTGGTATAGTTTTCGGGGGTCAGATGAAAGAAATTCAACGAATTGTTTTTGGTACCGACTGGGGGAATAGACTCATAATTAGCTTACGGCATATTGAACTCTTAAGAAGATATAGAGATAAAATGAATGATTTGTTAAAGCAAAACAATGTGACTATACAAATACCTGAATTGAGCATGAAGGAAATAAAAGAGTTAGATATATTCAATGACGGGTGGAATCTGGATGGTTTCAGTGCAAATTGGGGTGATTTTTCTGAGCAAAATGCTATAGAATGTGTAGATTTTTTTGTCAATATCATGATAAAATCTCAACAATTTAGTGAAGGAATGCCAACTGTTGGTGGTGAAGTACATATAGCGCTTGTTACAAAGGAAAGAGGATTCCGGTTTATATCCAAGGAAGAGTATTGTCACGAAGGGCACTTTGTACCCAAAGAGACAGAAAATATATGAAATATTAAATAAAGCTTTTTTAAAAAAAGGAAAGAAAATGGAAGGTCCTTTTCATGTTTCGGAAATAAGTTCTAGAATTACAAAGATATCTCCCGGAGCTTATATCTTATCTCGAGACGGCAAGGTGGTTCATTATGTAGGTCGTTCAGATACAGATATAGCATTACGAATTACTAATTCTATAGGAGAAGGAAGCGGTTATCAATATTTTTGGTTTGAGTATTCTAGCTCTCCCATGCAAGCATACTACTTGGAATGTGAATGGTATCATAAATTTGCACCTACTGACAATACCAATCACCCAGCGGTACCACCTGGTACTTCATGGAGATGTCCTGTGCAAGGTTGTCCTTGGTCTTAGGATAAGAGGGAAATCAGGAATGACAACAAAACAAATTATCATTAAACTCTATAAGGATAAGTTCATAAACCAGCGAGTATTGTGGAATTTGTTAGGTTCCAAGTTCAAAAAACATGAAGTCGAACTGATGGATAGAGGATTTAGACAGTCCTCAAAAAAAGTATAGTATATATGTAGTGCGGTTTGCCCTAATTACATGGAGGTTTGATGTCCTCTCTAAAGGGAGGGGGGAGTAAGAAAAGAAGGATAGTAATTTTGGCGGAGGGGTGTTTTACGGCGCTGGAGGCGAAGACGGCTTATGGGCTGATCAGGTATAAGCCAAAAGAGGTGGTGGCGATTATCGATTCTACAAGGGCGGGCAAGACCTCTCAGGAAATCATCGGTTTGGGGGGAAATATTCCGGTTGTTAAGAATGTGGAAGGATCGCTTTCTTATAATCCTGATTCGCTTTTAATCGGGATTGCACCACGGGGCGGGAAACTTCCTTTAGAGTGGAGAAAAGAAATTATCTCCGCACTTGAAAATGGTCTAAATATTCTCAACGGAATGCACGATAAATTAAGTAGAGACCCTGAACTTGCCACCTTAGCCAATTTCAGGAATGTGCAGATAATTGACCTGAGAGAGGCAGAGGGGTATAATAAGGTCGCAGACTACCTGCCTGAAAAAAATAAGGCTAAGGTAGTGTTGACTATTGGCACAGACTGCAGGTCAGGGAAGATGATTACGGCTTTTGAGCTGACCGAAGAGGCAAAAAATTTCGGCTGGAACCCTTATTTTGTTGCAACTGGCCAGAGCGGGATAATAATCTCCGGAGAAGGGGTTCCAATCGATGCGATCAAAGGTGATTTTATGGCAGGAGCAATGGAAGATTTCCTGATTCAGAAATCTAAATCGTATGATCTTTTAGTGGTCGAAGGACAGGGGACTATTTTACATCCGGGTTATTCTGGAGTATCCTTAGCCCTCCTTCACGGGACTTTGCCGGATGCTATGGTTCTTTGTCATTTCCCGGGGAAGAAAAAGTTCAACAATTACAATTTGCCTCTGCCTCCGCTATCTGAATTCATCAAGGTTCACGAGGAAATAGCCAGACCTTTGAAACCGTCTAAAGTCGTTGGTATTGCCCTTTATACTGCGGAGATGAGCAAAAAGGAAGCCCTTCGGGAGATCGAAAAGACTGAAGCAGAGACCAATCTTCCGGCAACTGATCCGGTTAGATTCGGCTGTTCGAAATTTCTGGAGTCTATGGAATATTTAAAGAGAACTAATGTTCTGTCCCAGATGTAAAAACAAGATGCAGGAGGAGAGAAGGCCTTTTCACAAACAGAGAAAGTGGATTTGCCCGAAGTGTGGGAAGGTAAGGTTTCAACAAGTCAAAAGGAAAAAAGGAGAAAAAGATGCTAAATTTTAGAGACTGGAAAAGAAGATGGTCGGCTTACCTCTTAATTTTTTTCCTTCTTTCAGTTCTTTCCTTTTCTTTAGCCAGCCCGGCACTTGGAAAATCAAGGATCAGATTCTCCTACAGCAAAGGGTTCAGGTTAACGGCCAAATCAGCCCTGGTTTTGGACCTGGACAAGGGAACAGTTCTTTATGATAAAAATTGCGAGGAGGTCCGCTCAATCGCCAGCCTTACGAAATTGATGACCGCTATGGTTTTTTTAGAATGCGGGATTGACCTTTTCGACACTATAACTATAAGCCGGGAAGATGCTAAAATCTCTGCCAAGTCACGCCTTCGTCCCGGTGAGACTTTTTATCTGATCGACCTTTTGCACGCCAGTTTAATGCCCTCAGATAACCGGGCAACCCGGGCTTTAGTCAGAGCCACAGGCTTGAGCCCTCAGGAATTCGTGGGACGGATGAACAGAAAAGCTGATTCCTTAAGTCTGGTCAATACCGAATTCTCAGACCCGACCGGACTGGATGCAGACAACGTCTCAACTGCCTGGGAAACTGCCAAGCTTTTGAAAGTGGCTTTAAGCTATCCTTTGATCTCGCAGATAACAACCAGGACATTGTACAAGTTCTTCTCCGTGAATAAGAGAAGAAGAATACATCAGCTCAGCAACAGCAACCGACTGCTCAGAGGTGATTTTGAGGTTTTAGGAGGAAAGACCGGATTTATTGGAAAATCCGGTTGGTGCCTGGCAGTCATGCTTAAGAATATCGAAGAAAAACTCTGCGTTGTGATTTTGGGATCAGCCTCCAATATGAGGAGATTTGCTGAGGCAAGGCATATCCTGAAATCTGTAATTCAGCTTGAGCCTTTAGAGAAAATCGGTTTCACCGGGGAGTTAGGACCTCAGGGTCAATAAGAAGGAAAGAATGGGTTTAGAAAAAGAAGATATCGAAGAAATTGGCGAAGCCATTGAAAGGGTCGGCGTTGCATTAGAAAAAGAAATTCAGTCGCTCTCTATAAAACTCTCCGAAGTAAAAAACAGTCTGCAGGGTGTGGCTTCTTCAGAAAAGGCTCTGAAAGAGGACCTTTTTGAGCTGAAAAAAGAGCTACTGGAGCTTCGGGAGTTTCTGGAAAATTTCGACCAGAGAATTTCCGGGCTGGAATCCAGGCTCTTGAAAGCTCAGGAGAAAGAGGAAGAGGAGATAGATTTAAAAGGGGAGCTTTCCAGGATCAGGCAGGAAATAGAGTTTATGAGAAGTCTTCTGACTTTAGCCTTGGAAGAAGATAAAAGATTTCCGCCGGAATGAATTTTAAAAAGGTTCAAAGGTTTAAGGGTTCAAGAGTTCAAGGGGAAATAAAAAAACGTGACCGTTGTTCGTTTATCGTGAGCGTGCAGCAAGGCTTTTGCCTTGCTTTTTTTATAGGGGTTTTTTGTAGGAGCAGGCCTCCAGTTCGACGATTCGACAGGCTCCCTTCGAGTCTGAGCCTCAGGGTCGAAAACATCGTCCTGAGCCATGCCGAAGGACAAGCTCACTGCCCTGAGCAAAGCCGAAGGGCGTGTCTGCCCTTATAATTGCCATTTCATGTGGAAACCTGAAGGTTTCCGCTACATTCGGGGCCTCACCCTAACCCTCTGTTATCCTACGGATCCGTTTCAAGGACGAGGAGAGGGAATCTCCGCACCTTCCCTTGAGCAAAGGAGATTGACGGCTAAAATATTTAGTTGACAACTACTGGATGGAATATTAAATTCGGTTTGATTTTTTGTGTCCTTTACTCGTAGTCTATTCCGATATATACCTGTAAGAGCACGGATTGAAGGTGTAAAAGAAGAAAATACCAAGTTTTTTGTCATACTTGCCGAGGTAGCTCAGTTGGTAGAGCAACGGACTGAAAATCCGTGTGTCGACAGTTCGATTCTGCCCCTCGGCATTTAAAATAGTTTGTTCGTTGGATCGTTTGGAGTTTGAAGAAAATCGAACAAACGAACAAACTCCAAACTGACAAACTGCATTCCCCGCCACCGTAGCTCAGATGGCAGAGCAGCTGATTCGTAATCAGCCGGTCACCCGTTCGATTCGGGTCGGTGGCTTCTGCTTACGCAGGTGGTTAGTGGTTGGTGGATAGTGGATGGTAGGGGCGACCCATCGGGTCGCCCATTTTCTCAACGTAGCGTCCGGGTTTATCCCGGACGTCTTTTCGTCCAATTGGACGCTACTAAATCTTACATTCCCACCTTGGGGCAAGGTGGGGTTACCAGTTCACATAAGCCCTCCCTTGTTTAACTTTTAATCTTCAGTCTATTCACAATGCTCTCAGCTTTATGCGGAGCATTGAGATCTATGACATCGATTCGCCAAATATACTCCCCTGGTTCCAGGTAAGGGTTTGAATTCAACAATGGAAGAATCTGATAAGCAACAGTGCCAGGTTGAAAGCCGGAATGAACTATCTTCATCGTATCGGAGGTTACCACGGCGGAGTCGCGCTCGGTGTATTTGATGAGGTAAGAGATAGTAAGAAATTCTAAGGTGTCATTTTTGGGCTGTAGGTTATAAATTTCAAAGTAGGCTTTTATGTCCGGGACCTGCTCTTTGAAAAATACGTGTCCTGGATTGGGATAGACCCGGTACCCGTTGAGATAAAATTTATCGTTTTCATCGTTAGATGGGCTTTCTATAATCTTCGACGACAGAATTGCTCGACTGAGAGACAGAGTGGATCCTGAATCGGCGTACGCAGGTAAGAAAAGATTATCCTGGTACAAACCGATTTTCCCGTTGACATGATCCCTGATCTGCAACGCTACACTGTATACTCCTGGCGTGAGGAGAAACTGTTTTTGATCTACTAAAATCTGGTCTTCGACATTTGGAATTTTCTGGGCAACGCGGTTTTTATCACTACGGATAATTTCACCATCTCCATTCCTTATTGCTATCTGTTGATCGTAGTGAGACATTCCTGTCGAATCCCTACCTATCTTATCAACCGGGATACCGACATTAACCAAAATTTCGTATACGTTGTTCAGACTCCTGAACTTAATAACCTCCCACGCAAAGTCCATTGGTTTCCCCCCGTAGTCGTGATGGTACACTGCCTGCGATTGGTCTAATTCAGCAAATTGAACATTGAATTTGGATATGTAATCCAGGTTTTCGATTCGATTCCCAGATTCATAAGGAACCAGGATAAAATAACCGGTGAACTTCATATCTTCAAATTGAAAATGTACTTCTTTTCCATTTATGAAATATGTCCAGACCTCGCCTCCGGTCTTGTAAAATTCCTTTTCAGTGTCAGTAACAGGTCCTTTATACCTCTCCTTCCTAACCTTCCAGCTACTCTCGGCGGAAAGTTCACGTTCCTCCGGAGGCCCGAGTTTTAGTAAGACATCACCCCGATCATCCCAGGGTCTTTCTCCGAAGACAGAGTGAAAATTGGTTATCGCAAAGTCAACCCGGCTATCGAACTCATCCTTCCATTCGTTCTTAAGTGTAGTTGGAGTGGGGTCCTTTAAAGACCAGTATCGTTTAAGCCATTCCATTCTACCAGAAGAATCTTGCTTTACGAAATCCCGCAGTTCTCTCTCTGGGAGAAGGTCCTTGAGCGCGTAATACTGAATCTTTCCTTCCTTCGTCCCACATAGTTTTTCTGCAAGCTTCCTTTCTCGTTTTTTAACCCATCCATTTGGATCAGAGCTGGCCAAATAATCCAGCCGTTCCTCTTCCTTTAAATCGTAATAGACCTTTTGTTGCTCTGGATCAAATCTGGATAACCTGCGCTGGATTATTGAATTAGACCTTTTCTCAACCTCATCTTGAGGGGCATTGGTCTTAAGCAGAATGCTAAGAGTGTCTAGTTCAGACTTGGTAGCCCCAATTTTTTTTAGGTTGTGAAGAAAAGTCTTCTGCTCTTGTGGTCGATTCTCGGCGAGCGCAAGTAAAGAAGCTAAAAGCAAAACCAAGACTACAAGAAGAAAACCCCTCATTTTGCGACCACTCCTTGAATTGGATTTTTGACCTATATGCTAATATTATAAAATTTAGCCAGGGATTCTGTCAAGAGAAATTTTCGGATTTTTTCTGTCCATTTTGAGCGACCAGTTCTTAAAACACGGCGACCCCCGAAAGGGTCGAGCCACCTTGAGGCAAGATGGGGTTACTGACTCACAGGCAAATTTTTTTTAAAAATCTTCAAACAAAATAGTAAAAGATTAAGTATAATAATATTGGTAGAAGACATAAAAAAACACTTGACAAGGATAAGTCTAAATATTATAATAGGTTTGCCGATAGAGATAGAGGGAGGTAAAAAGTTCTCCCTCAGGCGAAAAGGATAAAAATTGAAAGAAAGAAGAGCTTCTTTGAAAATTTTTGAAAAATCTCCTTGACAATTATCGCAAATAGGCTATATTGAATGTCTGCCTGAAAGCGATAGTTAAAGGCAGACATTTTTTTCGCTGTAAAAACCTGTTCTTTGAAAATTAAATAGCGTGCATAGGTTCTTAAGAAGACGATGCGGGTCTTCGATTTCGAACAATAGAAGCTTTTTAGCTTCGTTGATGAGCTATTAATGGAGAGTTTGATCCTGGCTCAGAACGAACGCTGGCGGCGTGCCTCATACATGCAAGTCGTGCGTGAAACCTCTGTAGCAATACGGAGGCGTAAAGCGGCGAACGGGTGAGTAACACGTGGGCAATTTGCCTCGAAGCTGGGGATAAGCCCTCGAAAGGGGGTCTAATACCGAATAACATCCTGGGATGGCATCATTCCGGGATCAAAGGTTCGCAAGAATCGCTTTGAGATGAGCCCGCGGTCCATTAGCTTGTTGGTGAGATAAAAGCCCACCAAGGCTATGATGGATAGCCGACCTGAGAGGGTGTTCGGCCACACTGGGACTGAGATACGGCCCAGACTCCTACGGGAGGCAGCAGTAGGGAATATTGCGCAATGGGCAAATGCCTGACGCAGCGACGCCGCGTGGAGGATGAAGTTTTTCGGAATGTAAACTCCTGTCAGTGGGGAAGAATATCCCCGATTATATCGGGGACTGACGGTACCCACAGAGGAAGCTCCGGCTAACTCCGTGCCAGCAGCCGCGGTAATACGGGGGGAGCAAGCGTTGTTCGGAATCACTGGGCGTAAAGAGCGTGTAGGCGGGCAGACAAGTCAGACGTGAAATTTTTCCGCTTAACGGAGAAACTGCGTTTGAAACTATCTGTCTTGAGTACGGGAGAGGAAAGTGGAATTCCTGGTGTAGCGGTGAAATGCGTAGATATCAGGAGGAACACCTGTGGCGAAGGCGGCTTTCTAGCCCGATACTGACGCTGTGGCGCGAAGGCTAGGGTAGCAAACAGAATTAGATACTCTGGTAGTCCTAGCGGTAAACGTTGGGCACTAGGTGTTGTTTCTTTAAAGGAGCAGTGCCGAAGCTAATGCATTAAGTGCCCCGCCTGGGGAGTACGACCGCAAGGTTGAAACTCAAAGGAATTGACGGGGGCCCGCACAAGCGGTGGAGTATGTGGTTTAATTCGACGCAACGCGAAGAACCTTACCTGGGTTTGACATCCTGATGCAAGCCCAAGAGATTGGGTCCCCCCGCAAGGGGCGTCAGGACAGGTGCTGCATGGCTGTCGTCAGCTCGTGTCGTGAGATGTTGGGTTAAGTCCCGCAACGAGCGCAACCCTTGTCCTGTGTTGCTAACCGAAAGGTGCAC